>DATHQY010000001.1:0-7708 GCA_035482215.1 Polyangiaceae bacterium
TTCGCGGCAAGAAGCTCATCTTCAAGTTCGACGATGGTCCGATGGCGGCCCGGTCATTCGAGCACTCGTTCCATCGCGACGGCTCTCTCGACTTTGGTATGGCCGGCGGAAAGGGCACGACGCACGTCGACAAATACGAAGTGGAGAATATCAATAAAGACGTTGCCGCGGTCTCGTACCTGAGTGACAAGGGGTACACGCTGACCACCGTGCTCGACTTCCGTACGAATCGTCTGGTTGCATTCTCCTCGAGCGCGAAGGAGCTCGGCATGCAGCACGGGACGTTCGAGGTCGCCGCGTAAGGCTTCACTCGTTCACGCGGCCCTACATCACCCTCGGTTCATTGGGGCGGCACGCTTCTTTTGCGCTCGCATGGTGGATGGTGGCGGTCAAGAATGGGCGGCCGAGCTTACGCCACTTCAAGGAGCCATTCCCCGATGCGAACAAAGCCGCTGAGCGCCTCTGCCCTCGTGATGGTCGGAGCGCTGCTCTGCCAGTGCAATTCGGACGACGCGAGCTCCGCGTCGCAGGACGCGGGGCTCGAGGACGCACCCGCGGCGATCGAGGCGGCGTCCGGCGACGCCGCCCTCGGAGATGCCGCTCTCCCCGACGCGGAGGAAGCAGGAGCTCCGCTTCCGTTTCAGCCGTCGAACGTGACGTTCGACGCGATCGACGCGCAAACGGCGATGGCCCAAGCGGAGAGCGTCACGAGTTCGTGCACCGTCGTCACCTCGATGTCCGATCCCGGCGGCGGCGACTGCTTTCAGAGCCCCATCGTCGCCGTCACCCAGCCGGATGGGAGCTCGGTGAATCTCGTCGTCGTTCAATCGCTGACCGTCGCCGCGGGAGCGGTCGTGCGCGTGACCGGCGAGGTGCCCCTCGTCCTCGTCGCGCTGGGTGACGTCACGCTGAGCGGGACGATCGACGCGCACTCGGCCTTGCTCAATGTCGGTCCCGGCGGCGGCCCCCCTGCGGGCTCCGACGCCGTGGGCATGGGAACCGGGGGAGGCTCGGCGGGATCGGGCGCGGACGCGATTGGCGGATCGGGCGGATCGTTCTGCGGCCTCGGCGGGTACGGTGGGGGAGCGACGGCGGCGGCGACCCCGGCGATGCCCTACGGCAACGCGGACGATCGCCCGCTCTCCGGCGGCTCGTCGGGTGGAGGGGGAGGCGTCGGCAGCGGAGCCGGCGGAGGCGCGGTCCAAATCGTCTCCGCGGGCACGATCACCGTGGCGACCGGCGGGGCGATCAACGCGGGCGGCGAGGGCGGCCCGATCGGAGGTCTTGCCGCGGATCAAAACGCGGGCGGGGGCGGAAGCGGAGGCGCCATTCTCCTCGAGGCGACGACGGTCGTCGTCGCCGGCAACCTGGCGGCGAACGGTGGCGGCGGCGGTGGCGACTATGCGAATCCGGGCGGTGCCGATGCCACCGCCGATGCGACGCCCGCCGCGGGCGGCGCGGGCGGTACCGACGACGCCGCGGGCGGGAACGGATCCGCGGGCTCGACGCCGAGCGGCGGAGCGGGCACCGCCGGCACCGGGGGCCTCAATTCGGGCGGCGGCGGTGGGGGCGCAGGACGTATCCGTATCAATACATCCACCGGCACCGCTTCGATCACGGGGGTACTTTCGCCCTCGCAGATGACGGCGTGCGCAACGGTCGACACCGTGCGGACCAGCGGCACCGCGCCGTAACCGCGCGCACGCGCTCCGGTGTGGCGCGCCCGCCATGAATTCGTCCGCGAGGCCGGCGGCGTGGACTATCATCGCGCCCGTGCCACGACGATTGCGACGTTTGCGACGCACTGCCCCGTATTTCCTTTCCCTGGCAGCGAGCCTCTCTCTCGTCGCTTGCACGGCTTTGCTGGGCGACTTCTCCGTGTCCTCGAGCGATGGGGACGGCGGGGCTTCCGGGTCGGCCGACGGCGCCGCGAGCACGGAAAGCGGCACCGCTACAGGGGAAGGCGGGGAAGACATTCTCGCGCAGGCGTCCGACGCGGACGCGAGCCGCGAGCCACCGGCCGAAGGCGGGACGGAGGACTCGTCCTTTCCGGGCGACACGGGCGCATCGGATTCTGCGCTCGCCGCCGACACGGGCGCATCGGACTCTTCGTCCCGAAGCGAAGGCGGCGCCGCGGACTCCGCGGCACCGGACACGGGTGCCGCTGCATGCGGCCCGTCCACGTGCGCGGGCGGCTGTTGCAACACGGCGGGGGCCTGCGTGCCGTTCGCCAACGAATCGACGGCCACGTGCGGCGCGGGCGGCTCGGCGTGTGGCCCGTGCAGCGGCGGCGAGCAATGCAATCTCTCCACGGGCGTTTGCGCGTGCCCGCAGGGCATGACGGCGTGCTCCGGAACGTGCATCGATGTCGGCGCGACGGACGCCAATAACTGCGGAAGCTGCGGACATGGATGTGGGGGCGGCAATTGCTCCGCGGGAGTCTGCCAACCTTTCTCGTTTTCCTCGTCCACGTCGCCCACGGGCCTGGCGGTCAACGAGTCGAACGTCTATTGGACGGAGTCGGGGGGGAACGTGAATCGCCAGCCGGTCTCGGGAACCAGCGATACGCCGCTGTATTCGGACGGCCTCATCACCCTCGACGGCGCCATTTCTCTCTCGAGCACGAAGGTCTATTTCGTGGTGCAAGAGAGTGGGTCGAGTTACGTGCAAGGAAACCTTCTCGCGGGCGGCGGAGGCAGCACGTTCGACGCGACCTCGCAACCGAATCACCTCGCCGCCCTGACGCTCGACGCCAACAATCTCTACGTGTCGTCTTATGACAGCGCGACCCAGGGCGGCGGTTGCAGCGCGGCGATCAACGTCGTTCCTTTGAACGGCAACCCGATCACGAATCCGTACGGGGCCTGCACCGTCGTCCGCATGGCGGTCGACGCGACGAACATCTACTGGACCGACAGCGGCCCTCCCAACGGCCTCATCACCCCTGCGGTCATGATGCAATCGCTCACGGGGACGCCCGCCGCCACACAGGTGACGACGGCACAGGCCCCCTACGCCATCGCGATTGTGAACGGCGTTCTGTATTGGACCGACACGGTCGCCGGGATGGTGATGAAATACGTCGTCGGAGGGAACGCGAGCCCGTCGACCTTCGGGGCGTCGAGCGCGCCCACGGACATGGCCGCGGACTCGTCCGGCGTTTATTGGATCGACAGCAACGCAACGATTCTGCATCTGCCCCTTACCGGAGGGACCGTCCAGACGCTGGCCACCCAACAGACCGACGCCGTGGCGATTGCCACGAATTCGACGAGTGTGTTCTGGGTCAATCAGGGCACTTCCGCCAATGCGTTCGCGGATGGTGCCGTGATGAAGCTGGCGAAATAACCATCGGGCGGGGGGCTGCACGCGGCCTGCTCTCGCGTGGGATTTCTCATTTCGATTCTTCGCGCGGCGAAGTGACCGGCGCCGCGGGGGACGCGACGGCTTGTCGTCGCCAGGCAACGGCCTGCTCGCCCAAGAGCATGCCGAGAAGACCGACCAGGGCGACGAGGGGAGGGGCGGGGGACCGCACCCGCAAGAGACCGTAGACGAGGCCTACGCCGAAGCCGAGGACCAGGGAGATGAGCCAGGATCGCATGGGGCGAAGCTTAGTTCGCCCCCGAGGATCCGATCAGAACAGCCGCGCGCACGTGTCGTCCGCCCATAGCCACGCGCCGCGGGGAATCGTGAGACGCGCGCCGGCCCGAACGAGCCGCCCGCGCTCCTCCAGCCATCGTACGGTGCGAAGACGCTCGGGGGTCCACGCTTCGACGCCCAGCGACGAAGCTGCCTGCTCGATGTCGAATCCACCCTCGAGACGCAAGCCGAGCATGATGCGCTCGTGGAGCAAGTCCTCCGCGCCGAGCGTCTCGATCGTCGGCGAAAGTCGATTCGGCGCTTCGAACAACGTGTCGCGCGCGATGTCCCGCGTCGCCTCGACGTACTCCTCCGGGCGAACCGCGTTGCGCCAGCGAACGCCGCGCCCGGGTAGGCTCGCCTCCGTCCGCACGAACCCGACCGCCCCGCACCCGAGCCCCAGGTACTCGTCGCCGCGCCAATACGCGAGATTGTGCCGCGCCTCTTCGCCGGGCCGCGCGTAGTTCGATATCTCGTAATGCCGGAGGCCCCGCGCGCCGAGCGCCTGGTCGATCGCGAGGAACGACTCCGCGACCACCCCGTCCTCGGCGAGCGGCAAGCGTCCCCGCCGCGCGAGCTCGCCGAAGCGCGTGCCCGACTCGATCGTCAGCTGGTAACAGGACACGTGCGACAGCCCCAGATCGACGAGCGCCGTCGCTTCCGCGCACGCGTCGTCGGGTGACTGCCCGGGGAGCCCGAAGATGAGGTCTCCCGAGACGCGCGGTGGACCGCACCGGAGCGCAGCCGCAAGCGCACCCCGCGCTCCCTCGGGATCATGCAGGCGCCCGAGGAACCGCAACCGCTCCGCGTCGAGCGACTGGACGCCGATCGAGAGCCGATTGACTCCGACCTCGGCAAGAGCGCGCGCGTTGCCCTCGCCCAGGGAGGTCGGGTTGCATTCGACGGTCACCTCGAGCGTGGGGCCGACCTGCAGCCGCTCCCGAAGGATCCGAAGCACGCGCCCGAGCTCCGCGGCGTCCCACAGCGACGGCGTTCCGCCACCGAAGAAAACGCTGTCGATGCGCCGCCCTTCGAAGCGCGTCGCGCGCGCCTCGAGCTCCCGCAGGATCGCGTCGGCGTAGCCCCCGTGATCGATCCCGTCGACCGCGGGGCGGCCGCGCTCCTCGGGCGGCACGTAGCTCACGAAGTCGCAGTACGGGCACTTCGCGAGGCACCAGGGAAAGTGCACGTAAACGCTGGCGGACCGAACGGACGGATCGGGCGAAGCGAACGGAGCCGGCGTATCGAACGAGAGCAAAGGCGCGGACCCTCGCAAAGCCAGGGGCGGATGGAGGGCAACCCTGGGCGGATGTCAACGGGGAATCGGACGGACGGCGAGAGGCAGCATGAGACAGCACGAGGCAGCGCGAAGCAGCACGAGGCAGAGCGTAGCGATCCGGTGACCGCCCGTTGGCATGACACGACCGTGCATTGCCGCCCGGTGGAGTGAGTGTTACGTTTTTTTTCAAGGCTGCGCGACTTGCGCGCCAACCGATGCTCCAGGCCGAACACCTTATCGATCGTGTCAAAGCGTACCAGCCGGCGGTTGACTCCGACCTCATCCAGCGGGCCTACGACTACAGCTACCGCATGCACGCCGGGCAGACCCGCAAGTCCGGGCAGCCTTACATCGTGCATCCCGTCAGCGTCGCCGGGATCCTGGCCGACCTGAAGCTCGACGCCGCGAGCGTCTGCGCCGGCCTCCTCCACGACGTCGTCGAAGACACGCTCGCCACGACCGACGAGATCACGAAAGAATTCGGCATCGAAGTCGCCGAGCTCGTCGACGGCGTCACGAAGCTCTCGAAGATCAACTTCACGTCGAAGGAAGATCGCCAGGCCGAGAACTTCCGCAAGATGGTCGTCGCGATGGCGCGCGACATTCGCGTGCTGCTCATCAAGCTCTGCGACCGCCTCGACAACATGCGGACGCTCGAGCACATGACGCGCGAGTCGCAGGAGCGCATCGCCCGCGAGACGCTCGAGATCTACGCGCCGCTCGCGAACCGCCTCGGCATCCAGTCGTTCAAGAGCGAGCTCGAGGACCTGAGCCTCAAGTACCTCGAGCCCGAGTCGTACGCCGAGCTCGTGGCGTCGATGACGAAGGGCAAGCGCGACCGCGACAAGTACATCAGCGACGTCTGCCGCACGCTGTCGAACCGCCTTGCCGACCAGGGCTTCGCCGCCGAAGTCTCGGGTCGCGCGAAGCACTTTTACAGCGTCTACCGCAAGATGAAGGCGCAGCAGTCGAGCCTCGACGGCGTCTACGACCTCATTGCGTTCCGTGTGGTCGTCGAGAGCGTGAGCGACTGTTACGCGGCGCTCGGCGTCATCCATTCGCAATGGACCCCCGTGCCCGGCCGCTTCAAGGACTACATCGCGCTGCCGAAGCCCAACATGTACCAGTCGCTCCACACGACGGTCATCGGGCCGGGCCGCGAGCGCATCGAAGTGCAGATCCGGACGCACGAGATGCACCGCGTCGCCGAGCGCGGCATCGCGGCGCACTGGAAATACAAGGAGCGCGGCGGGTTCCTCGCGGATCAGGACGCGCAGCGCTTCTCGTGGCTGCGGCAGCTCCTCGAGTGGCAGAAGGAGATGAAAGACCCGGCCGAGTTCCTCGAAGGGGTCAAGGTCGACCTCTTTCAGGACGAGGTCTACGTCTTCACGCCCAAGGGCGACGTGCGCGTCTTCCCGCGCGGGGCGACGCCGATCGACTTCGCGTACCAGATCCACACGCAGCTCGGAAACCACATCACCGGCGCGAAGATCAACGGCAAGATGGAGTCGCTCCGGTACAAGCTCCGGAACGGCGACGTCGTCGAAGCGTTGACGGGCCCGCACCAGCAACCGAGCAAAGACTGGCTCGATTTCATCGGGACGACGCGGGCGCGCGCGAAGGTGCGGAACTTCCTGCGCCAAGAAGAGCGCGACAAGAGCCGCCGCCTCGGCGAAGAGCTCCTCGAGAAGGAGCTCCACAAGGCGGGCGTCAGCGCGAGCAAGCTCCTGAAGAACGAGGGCGAGCTCCGGCGCCTCTACGAAGCGCTCAAGGTGCAGAACCTCGAGGAGCTCTTCATCGGGATCGGGTACGGCAAAATCGATCCCGAAGAGATCCTCAAGATCGTGGCGCCGCCCGACGAAGAGACGGGGCGCGAGAGCGTGCCGCCGCCGTCGCTCCGCGAAGGGCGCGTCGCGGGACTCATTCGCAAAGTCATCAAGCGCGACGAAGGGGCGATCCGCATCAACGGGATCGACGACGTGCTCGTGCGCTACGCGAAGTGTTGCAACGCCCTTCCGGGCGACGACATCCTCGGGTTCATCACGCGCGGGCGCGGCGTCACGATCCACCGGCGCGGGTGCGCGAAGGCGTTCGACACCGACCCGGAGCGGCGGGTCGAGATCAGCTGGGACACGAAGGCGAAGATCAACCGCGCGGTGCAGCTCCGCGTCGTCACCGCGAACCGGCCGGGGATCCTCGCGAACGTCGGGCAGACGTTCAGCGGGCAGGGGATCAACATCAGCGAAGCGAACTGCCGCGCGAGCGACGACGGGCGGGCGGTGAACGTGTTCACGTTCGTGTGTACGGACCTGACGCAGCTGAAGAGCGTGATGCGGGCGCTGGGGAAGGTGCAGGGGGTGGTGGCGGTCGAGCGCGCGTGAGAGTAGAGCGTGGGCCGCATGTCCACGCCGCGCGTCACCATCATCGGAGCAGGCCTCGCCGGCTGCGAAGCTGCCTGGCAGCTCGCTGAGCGCGGGATCGACGTCACCCTCGTCGAGCAGAAGCCGATCGCGCGCACCCCCGCGCAGACCACCGACAAGCTGTGCGAGCTCGTCTGCTCGAACTCGATGCGCGGCGCGGCGCTGATGAACGCAGTAGGGCTTCTGAAGGAAGAGCTTCGCCGGGCGCGGTCGCTCGTGATGGCGTGCGCCGACGAGACCAAGGTGCCTGCCGGAGGGGCCCTCGCGGTCGACCGCGAGGCGTTCGCGTCGCTGGTGACCCGGCGGATCGAGAGCCACCCGCGAATCCGGGTCGAGCACCGGGTGGTCGAGCGAATCCCGGAGGCGGGCG
>DATHQY010000002.1:0-25435 GCA_035482215.1 Polyangiaceae bacterium
CCGGCAAAATGCTGAGCGCGCTCAAAGCACTCGAGCAGCAGGATCCGGCGCAGTTTCAATCCGTGATGACCGCGATTGCCGGCAAGCTGAGCGCCGCCGCGAAGTCGGCGACCCACCCGGGCGAACAGAAGACGCTCACCGACTTGGCGGCCAAGTTCACCGCCGCGGGCCAATCGGGCGACCTTTCGGCACTGGCACCTCCCTCGGGTGGCGCTTCGTCCGGCGGCACTTCGTCGGGTCCGGCTCCGGCCGGCGGTCCTCCGGGAGGAGGCGCGCCTCCCTCAGGGGGAGGTGGCGGGGGCAGTTCGAGCTCGTCCTCGAAGTTGCATGATCCCGCCGACACGAATTACGACGGCAAAGTCTCTGCGAAAGAGGCGGCAGCCTACCGGGAGAAGCTGGCGGCAGAAAAGCACGTCGCGAGCGGCGGGACGCCGAGCGGTTCGGGCCCCTCCACGACGAGCTCGTCGATCGTCGGCGGGCTGCAAACGTACGCCGGCGGAGGGACTCCCCATTCGCAGGCGAGCGGTGCCCTCGTCTCGGTTCAAGCGATCGTGGAGCAAGCGCTGACCTCGGTCGGGAGCTCATAGTCCATGCCCGGCCGGGTGCCGGCGCACGGTTTTCGGTCCGCGCTACAGTCTCGGCATGCGCTGGGACGAAGACCACGAGAGCCCTGACCTCATCGACAAGCGTGGCGAGACCTACCGCGGAGGGGGCTCGAGTTTCGGCGGCAATACGCTGCTCTCCCTCTTGCCATTCTTGCTGCGGACGCCCTACGGCTGGGTGATTATCCTCGCCTTCGTCGGCTACACCGCGTTCCAGTCATTTGCCGGGCGGAGCCTTTCGGGCTCCCAGGCTGGCTCGCCGCAGCGCACCGAGCAGCCACTCGCACCGACCGACAAGAGTGCGCGTTTCGTCGGGTTCGTCCTCGACGACGTGCAGGCGAGCTGGCAGGCGGCGTTCGCCGCGCGCGGCAAGCCGTACACGCACGCCAAGCTCGTGCTGTTCACCGGCGCGACGCCGACGGGATGCGGGACGGGCGAGTCAGCGACCGGGCCGTTTTACTGCCCGGAAGACGAGCGTGTGTACATCGACTTGAGCTTCAACCGCGAGCTCGAGGATCGCCTCGGCGCGCGCGGCGACTTCGCCAAGGCGTACGTGATCGCGCACGAGATCGGCCACCACGTGCAGCACCTGCTCGGAATCGACGCGCGTGCGGGCCACGCCGCCGGCGCGAGCGGAGGATCGGTGCGGCTCGAGCTCCAGGCCGACTGCTATGCCGGGATCTGGGCGAGTACCACATCGCAACGGGACATTCTCCAGCAGGGAGACATCGAGAGCGCGCTCGGCGCCGCCAAAGCGATCGGCGACGACACGCTCCAAAGAGAAGGCACGGGTCGCGTACGACCCGAGACGTTCACGCACGGGACGTCGGAACAGCGGGTTCGGTGGTTCAAGAAAGGCTACGAGGGCGGGAAGCTCGAGCTATGCGATACGTTCGCGAGCCCGTCGCTCTGAAGGCATCCGCGCATTCGGCGGGCGAGCCCGGTCGGCCCGCTATGCTCGGCCGCCCATGATGTCCTGGCTCCCTCGCCGCGCGCTCCCCTTCGCAGCGGCGATCGTGTTGGGGGCGGTCGCTGCCGTGTGGGCGCTGCGGCGACCCCGGGCCGACGCTCCGATCGCCGCGGCCACCGTTTCCGTTGCCGCGGACCCCCAATATGCGTCGGCCGTTCAGCCCATTTTCGATCGCCGTTGTGTCCCGTGCCACGCCTGCTTCGACTCGCCTTGCCAGCTGAACATGCAGTCGTTCGAGGGCGTCGACCGCGGCGCAAACAAGGCCATCGTGTATTACGCCGAGCGGCCGGTCCAGGTGACGCCGACTCGCATGTTCCAGGACGCGCAGAGCACGGCGACGTGGCAATCGCAATTCGGCTTCTTCCCGGTCATCGATCGCGTCGATCGCGCGAATCCGCACGATCTCGATCGCTCGATTCTCTGGCGCTTCGTGGAGCAGCGCGCCGCCGACCGCCGCGGAGGCTTCTTCGACGTCGACAACGCGGCCGCCTGCCCGAGCACCGCGGCCGACGCCGAGCGCGACCTTCGGGACCACCCCGAGCGCGGAATGCCGTTCGGCCTGCCTCCGCTCGATTCGAATGAACGCGACGTCCTCGCGGCATGGCTCCGTCGTGGCTCCGGGGCGCCGCCTTCGAGGGATCTCGACGAGGGGCCGGTAGCCCAGCGTGCGATCGCGACGTGGGAAGGGTTCTTCAACGGAAACGACCCGCGTGCGGCCCTCGTCTCGACGTATCTGTTCGAGCACTTCTTCTATGGGCATTTGTATTTTCCCGACGTTCCCGGCGAATGGTTTCGCCTCGTGCGATCGCGCACGCCGAGTGGGTCGCCCATCGACGAGATCGCGACGCGGCGGCCGTGCGACGACCCCGGGACGAGCACGGTCTACTACCGGCTCCGGCGCATCCACGAGACGTTGGTGCTCAAGACCCATGCGCCGTACGCGTTGAGCGATGCGAAGCTCGGCCGGCTGCGCGAGCTCTTCTACGAGGCGCCTTGGCAGGGAGCAGGACCCTGGAAGGTGGACCGCTCGACCAAGAATCCCTTCGTTCGATTCTCCGCCATACCCGCGCGAAGCCGCTACCAGTTCCTTCTCGATGACGCCTACCACTTCGTGCAGACCTTCATCCACGGGCCCGTCTGCCGGGGCCAAGCCGCCCTCGACGTCATCGAAGAGCAGTTTCTCATCTTCTTTCTCGCACCCGAGAGCGACCCGGCCATCGTGGATCCGGGCTACCTCGCGCAAATCGCGCCGGACCTCGAGCTGCCGGCGGAGGAGGGTGAGAGCATCGCGGCACTGTCTCCCGGATTCGATGCCGAGGAGCTGACCTACCTCGCGGCCGAGGTCCCGCACGTACGGAAGCGTGGCTTCGCCGACGTCTGGCACGGAGACGGAACGAACCCGAGCGCGGTGCTCACGGTATTTCGCCACTACGACAACGCCTTCGTCCTGCATGGCGCGGTCGGGGGCATGCCGAAGACGGCATGGGTGCTCGACTACCCGACGTTCGAGCGCATGTACTACGACCTCGTCGCGGGCTTCGACGTTTACGGCAACGTGACCCACCAGCTCGGGACCCGCATTTACATGAACTATCTCCGCATCGAAGCCGAAGGGCAGTTCTTGCGGCTGCTCCCCAAAGGCGAACGCAGCCGGCTATTCGGCGAATGGTACCGCGGACGGATCGCGCGCGCTCTCGCCGGCGTCCACGCCGCGGCCGTTCGCGGCCCGGCGCCTTCGATCGCGTTCTCGGATGCGGCCCGCGCGAAGGAGGAGCTCGTGACGCGCCTTCTCACGAAGGAGCTTCCGGCGGCCGTCGCCGGCCCGCGCGAACCGATCCAATGGCCGGACGTTCCATTTGCCGCGGACGCGGTGCGCGCGCACGCCGAGCGAACTTTGCGTCTGATCGCAGGAAAGACCGGGGCGAGCGTCGCGCCCTTCCCCGACACGGTGCTCTTGCGCGTGAAGAGCAGCAACGGCGACCTCGTTTACACGATCGCGCGAAACCGTTCGCACGCGAGCGTGGAGTACATTCTCGCCGAGGGCGTCGAGCTCGAGCCCGCCGAGGACACGCTCCAGATCGTGGGCGGCATCGCGTCGAGCCGGCCGAACCTGTTCCTCGTCGTCGACGAGCGCGATCTCGAAGCGTTCGTGTCGGACTGGCAAGCGCTTGGAACGGGAGACCGAAGCTGGGGCGCGTTCGTCGACCGTTGGGGCGTGCGGCGCAGCCATCCGCAGTTCTGGGATGCGTTCGACTTCTTCACGTCCGAGTGCTTGCGCATCGATCCGATCGGCGGGGCGGTCTTGGACCTCTCGCGCTACATGAACGATTGACGCGAGGAGGCGCATCATGACGGAATCACGCATTGCCGTGCTCGGAACTGGAATCATGGGCTCGCCGATGGCGCGCAACCTCGCGCGCGCCGGCTTCGGGACGATCGTGTGGAATCGTTCGCCCCCCGCCAGTGCGGCCTTGGCCGACGCCGGCGTCCAGACGGCGCCCTCACCGGCGGAGGCGGTTCGCGGCGCGGCGATCGTCATCACCATGCTGCCGACGGCCGACGTCGTGACGTCGGTCGTCCTCGATTCGGGGCTCCTCGACGCGTTCGAGCGGAACGCGATCTGGGCGCAGATGGGGACGCTCGGCATCGCCGAGACGGAGCGCATCGCAGCGCGCGTGCGAGAGACGAGGCCCGACATCCGCTTCGTCGACGCGCCCGTGTCCGGCAGCAAAGGGCCCGCGGAGCGCGGGCAGCTCGTGATTCTGGCGTCGGGGCCGAGCGACGCGCAGCCCATCCTCGAGAGGCCCTTCGCGGTCATGGGCCGCAAGACCGTCTGGTTGGGAGAGGCCGGGCAGGGGACGCGGATGAAGATCGTCCTCAACGCGTATATGGCGATTCTCGTCGAGGGGGCCGCCGAGGCCCTCGAACTCGCGAGCCGGTTCGGCATCGACCAGGCGCAGATCCAGCAGACGCTCGCGGGTGGCCCGTTGGAAGCGCCAATCGTGGCCGCGAAGATGCAGAAGATGGTCGCAGGGGACTACGCACCCGAGTTTCCGCTCGTGTGGGCGCTGAAGGACGTGGATCTCGCCCTTGCCGCCGCGGGCCCGAACCCTCCGCCGCTGGTCGCGGCCCTCTCCCCGTGCTGGCACGCCACGGTCAACGCCGGTCACGGTCGCGAGGACGTAAGCGCAGCGCGCCTCGGGCTCGGACCGGCGGCGAAGAGTTCCTGAGGCGGTTCACACCAGGCTACGCCTTGACGGCCGCGAAGCGAACGACGCCCTTGGCGTCCGTCGATCGGTCGAACACCGTGTAGTACCCGTTCATGAGGGGCAGACCCAAGATCGATTGATTCGGTGCGCCGCTGCCCCCTCCGAAGCTCTCGATCACGGGCGATGCCTGACCAGGCGCCGGCGAATCGACCTGCCAGTACGAAGACGGCTGGACCACCAACGACACGTCGCCCGAGGCGCCCTGGAGGGTGAACGTAATTGCCGGCCATGCGTCGAGCTGCAGCTGCGCGGTTGCGATGCCGTTTTCCGACTGGCTCGCCTGCTGGATCTGCTGCGCGAACTTCGGATTGATCGCCTCGAATCCGTTCATGATCGCCGCGAATACGTCGGACGCCAGCGCGAGCGAGTTCGTTCCGCTGTCCACGATCGCGTTCGAGCCCGCGTCGGATACGAAGTTCGATTGGAGCGGAGCCGCAGCGACGGCCGGCCGACTCCCGACCTGCACGGACTTGAGGGTGACGTTGTAATAGAGGTCGTCCACGACTGCGACGTCCTGAAAAGACCCGGTGTAGAGATCCGTCTGCTCCTCGCCGCCGCCCACGATCAAGAAACCCTGGTTCAGCTTGTCTTGGAGCAGAGCGGCAATCGCGGCATTCGCGCTCGCTACGCGAGGAAACGATCGTAGCGTGTAGAATGCAATCTTGTTGGCCACGACGCCGCCCTCTTCGAGGGCCGTGAAGTACGGGGCGACCGCCTTGTTCGCCGCTCCGAGCTCCTTCGCGAGTTCGCTCAATCCCGCGGCCGTGTTGGGGACCTTGAAAGGCCACGGGAACGTGTTCGGCGGATTGACCTTCTTCTTTTTGAGCTCCGCGGTCGCGTCGAACGCGTCGTTCAGGGCGTTGTACGCGAGGCCGAGAATGCCGTCGGCATTGCCGAAATTGTTCGGCTCCTGCACGACCGACAGGGCGAGCGGCGCGCCCGACAGCGACGCCGAACCCAAGGCGACCGGAGCCTGCAGCACGGGGCCGCCCCAGCCGCCCGTCCCGTAAATCACGACTTGCGCGAGGGTTGAGGGCTTGGCCTGCGCGTCTTTCGAGGGATCGTACACCTTCGGGGTCACGGCGAGCGTGCTGCTCCCCGTGTCGATGATGACGTTCGCCGGCTGCTTCTGAGAACCGACGAGCAACGCGGCGGTGTAGTCACCGCCGCCGTAGACGTTCGTGATCGGGATCCGCAGGCTCTGCGGAGCGGCCACGGTCGTGCGCGGAGGCGCATTGGCAGCGAAACGACGGCGGACTTCGTTGCGGGGACGGCGAGGCACATGGCGGGACGCGTGGCGCATGAAACTCCTCCAGGAAAGCGTTTCGAACGGGGGCCGTTGGCGACCAGGACGCTTCCATGACCCCCTCCGCGCGGCACGATAGACGCTCTTCGGGCGCCGGTCGATCGTGGGCGCGTCGCAGGCGTTTTGCGCCCTCACGCACGCGCGATGGGCGTTCGCGATGCTTCCGAATGTGCACTGCCAGGCCACTTGCGCGAATTGTGGCATTCATCCGCGAGGGCCCGAATCGAAGTGGCCGCAATCAGAAATCGGTGGAGCGGCCCGCCGCAGGCCATCCGTCAAGTCACCTGCCAAGTCACCTGCCAAGTCACCTGCCAAGTCGGAATGGCAACACGAGCTCGCCACCTTCAATGTTTCGTTTGTTGAGTCTACTTGCGTCGTGCTTTTGGCAAACTTCGACAGATCCAAGGAGCGGACGACCCTCTCAAGACCGCAAGATGGCGCCAGCGAAACCTCGTGGAAACGGCGAGAAAACCCGCGGATTGTGGCGGGCGGTGACGGTCGGCGCGACATTCTGTCGCGCGAGCTCGCGCGAATTCACAACGTGCGATGCGCCCATATGGCTGCACCATACAGACTTGATTCTTCCACGCCGGCTGCATTGCGAGCCGCACGGCGTCGCGAGCGCACGGCCGTTTTGACCGCCGCTCCTCGCGAGTTCTCTTGACCCCACTGCACAGCGACCCGCACACTTTCGTCGAAATGCATTCTTCGCTTCGCCGGATGCGGGCCGGTCGTGCCGCGACCTTCGCCTCGGCCCTTGCGGCCGTCGCGTTCGTTGCGTGCAGCACCGGCCCAACCCGGCCGGAGGCGACGGCGACGTCCGCCGAGCCGATCCAGGGCGGGACGACGGATTCGACGCACGCTTTCGCCGTGGCCGTCGTGGATCACGCAACGGCATCGCAAGAGACGGTGGCCATCTGTTCGGGGGCGCTCCTCGCGCCGAACCTCGTTGCTACGGCACGACATTGCGTGGCCCCGACGTCGGACCCCGAGGACGTCCAGTGCGCGACGGCCATGTTCGGCTCCGTCGTTGCCGCAAGCCAGCTTTACGTCTCCAACGACACCGTGCTCGATACGAACAGCACGTATCACACCGTCGACGCGATCGTCGTGCCGCCGGAGTCGCCGATGTGCGGCAACGATCTCGCGCTCCTCATCCTGCACGATTCGGTGCAGTTGCCGGCCTACGTGACCCCCGTCATCGACCCGCCGATGACCGATCATCAAGTGTATTCGACCACGATCACGGCGATCGGGTACGGCGTCTCGACCCCCACGGACACGGCGGGCGACACGGTCGGCACGCGGCGCATTCGCGAGAACATCGACCTCGAATGCATCCCGAACGACACGACGTTCGCCAACTGCTATTCGGACCCCGACGCGATGCAAGCGATCGCGCCGCAGGAATTCCTGGTCGCCGACGGTGCCTGCGGAGGCGACTCCGGATCGGGTGCTTACGAGCAGCGCAACTTCAACGCCGGTTCGTGGGTGAGCTTCGGCGTGCTGTCGCGTGGCAGCGTCACGGACGACGGCGCCACCTGCTACGGCAACATTTACACGCGCTTCGATGCGTGGGGCACGCTGCTCATCAACACCGCGCAGACCGCCGCCGCGAAAGGCGGATATGCCGTTCCGGCGTGGGCCGCGGGCGACGGCGGAACGGCGAATCCGGGAGGCTCGGCGTCGTGCTTGCCGGCGGCCGCGGGGTGCGACGATGACGGCGACTGCTGCTCGAACAACTGCATCTCGCTCTCCGCGACGGGGCCCTTCGCTTGTTCGGCGTGCTCCGATTCGGTTCCTTGCGACACCGGCTTCGTCTGCAACCAGGGGGTGTGCGTGACGCCGAGCGACGCGGCGGTCGGCAGCGGGGCCGGGTCTGCGAGCGACGCGAGCGGCGGAGTTGCGCATCCTGGTTCCGGCGGGGGTTGTTCGGTCGTGCCGTACGGCGGCGGCACCTCGCCTCTCCCCCTCGCCGGCTTTGCCGTGTTCGTTTGCTTGGCGCAAGTGCGGTCCCGTCGCCGCGCCCAACCCCGTTTCGGCGCGGTCCGCCGCGCTGTTGAGAAGGCGAGATCATCATGACCTCTTCAAGCACTCCGATGTCGTTTCGTTCCGCCGCTGCGAAAGCGGGATTGTTCGTCCTCGTGCTCGCGGCGCTGCCGGCGGTTGGTTGCGGGGGCGACAACGGAGGGGGTTCGCCCGACAGCGGAATGCAAATGCAAGCCACCGACGCGGCCACCGTCTTTCACCGGGACGCCGCAGGCACTACCCCGTCCGAAGCTGGAGGCGAGGCCTCGCTCACCAGCATGTACGACGGCACGGTGGGCATGCCCTGCGCGTCGGACGCCGATTGCCAGCCGGCCGGGGGACCGGGGGTCGCGATATGTTCGCTGTCGTTGACACCCACGGTCTATCCGACGCCGGTCTGCATGCTTCTGACGTGCAATCCCGGCACGGACAACCTGATTCACTATTGCGACGGCCCCGACGATCCTTCCTCGCCGGGCATCTGCATCCAGGTGTCCAGTACGCAGAGCTTGTGCCTCCCGCAATGCGTGTTCGCCGCCGACGGATCCACGGCGCTGGGCTGCAACGGACACGATGCGTGCTCCTTTTACGGTGCCGGTGTCGGGACCAACAATGAGGTCATCGGTGTCGGGTATTGTTGGGGGGCTTGCACCGCGGACGCGGACTGCCCATCCGGCAGCTCCTGCCAGACCAACCAAGGCGAGTGCGTCACCACGCCGACGACACCCACCAAGGCGCTCGGGCAAGCGTGCACCGACGCAGACAACACGAGCGGCGCGTGCCTGTGCGACGTGGATCTCAGCTCCACGGCGGCCAACCCCCCGGGCCTGTGCACACAGTTCTGCCAGGTGGGCCTGACCAGCGACGCGTGTCCCTCGGGCTATGTGTGCCAGGCTTTCGAGCCCAACACACTCACGGGCTCTACAGCGGGTACGTCGACACCGGGCTTCACGACCCAGAACACGGGCCTCTTGGGCCTGTGCGAGGCGGCGTGCACCGCGGGGGACGGAGGCGGCGGAAGCGGCGAAGCGGACGCCAGCTCCGACGAGGGTGGTGTCACGACCAGCGATGCATCAAGCGCTAGCGGCGCCGATACGGGCGGCGGTGGCGCGTGCCCCACCCCGGCGACGTGCGACACGTCGACCGCCGCCGGCGCGACGTGCATCCCGTGAACCTCCCGTGATCGCGCGGCGAGCCTCCCGGTCCGGGCCGTGGCTCCTGGCCGCGATGCTCGCCTTCGCGGCCGCAGGCCTCGAGGGAAGGCTCGCGCGTGCCCAAACGACGAACGAGACGAACGAGGCCATCGAAGAACCGGTGACCCCCCAGCGGGGCAATCCGACGATCCCGGACTCGCGCAGAAACCCCATGGCCGGGTCGGTGCTGTTCTTCGAGCAGGAGCTCTCGACCCAGACCGCGCAGATCGAGCCGTCCCCCGAGCTCTCC
The DNA here is from genome assembly GCA_035482215.1 of Polyangiaceae bacterium. GTDB lineage: Bacteria > Myxococcota_A > Polyangia > Polyangiales > Polyangiaceae > Palsa-1150. The sequence goes on from DATHQY010000002.1 coordinate 9,619, forward strand.
TACGTGCCCTTCTACGCCTGGTGGTTCTCGCTCCGGCCGCGCTGGAACTTCAACGACCATGTTCGGGTCCAGGCGCGGTTCGACTACACGAAAGAACTCACGAACAGCGAAGAGACGACGCTCCTGCACGAGGATGTCTTCGGCGATATCTGGACCGACCTCGTCGTCGAGGGGGCACTGCCGCGCGCGAAGAACACGCGCCTCACGGGCGGGGCCCGTCTCATCTGGCCGACGTCGCTCGTCAGCCAAGGCGCCGGCGTCTACGTGAAGGCGGGTCTCTTCGGCGGTGTGAACCAGGAGATCGTGTTCAAGCGCGGCGCTCAGTTTTTCCCGTCTGCGCGCGTCGGGGCGCGCGCCATCTACTTGCACACGTTTTCGGACGCCACGACGCCGACGGCCTACGGAGGATTTGCGTACACGCGCCAGAACGTCGACGAGTTCTCGTTCTCGAGCGACCAGATCTCTGGCCAGACGCTCGTGCACGACGAGCTCGATCTCGTCGCCGAGGGAGGCTTGCAGATCATTCCCAAGCTCGAGCTTGTGCTCGACTTCGTGGTGCTGCAGCAATGGCACTACGCCCCGACCGACACGTCCGTGGCGACCCAGACAGGACCGGTGTTCGTTCCCCGCATCGGGGACGACCAGACGACCGACCTCGTCTGGGAGATCGCGGCGCTCGACTACGACGTCATCCCCGAGATGTCGCTCTCGCTCGGATACTACAACCTCACGAACGAGATTGCGCCGGACGGCACGCTGCGCGGACCCTTCACGGGCGGTGAGGGTAACCTCTTTTGGAGTCCGGAGGCACGCGTCTTCTTCACGATCACGGGGAAGCTCGATCGGATCTGGGACGACGTCGCGGGCAAACTGTTGCCCTCGACCCCTCCGTCCAGCATGGCCGCGTCCCGATGAGGGAAAGCGCGGGGTTCTCGTTTCGTTTCGCGGAGCGTAGCTGAAGGAGCATCGGGTATGCGTTCGAAGAAAGTGCGATGGCTGTCTCTCCTCTTCGTCCTTTGCGCGAGCCTGGCGATCGCTCCCGGCTGCGCCCAAGATCGCGCCCCGATCAACCGCGTGCAGGCGGGGGCGCTCGACAAGAGCTTCTTCGTCGGGCCCAACCTGAGTAGCTCCGCCGATGACCCCGAGTTCTACATGGGAAACCGGATCATCGACGAAGGCTATGGCGTCGGTCACGGATTCTGGCTGATGCAAGGCCTCGGCTCGCTCGCCCGCATCAAATGGGAGATCCAGGAGACGCTCCTCATCGCGCGTCTCACGTACGACCGGATCCAGAACAGCGACTACAAAGGGTCGCAGACGACGAACGACGGCCAGATCATCGCCGAGTTCACCATCGAAAGCCATTTCGACATCGAGCGCGACTACAATACGCAGACCGGCGAGCAGCTCAACGTCATCGTCGAGAACACGACGGATCGGCCCTGGTACGAGCGGCAGTACTTTCGCGTCGACTGGTCGAACAACCTCATCACCGACGCGTACGACTTCGACTTTCTCGCGGACGGCGCCGCCATCGACGGACTCCAGATCGACCCCGAGGCGTATTACGTGCAGGATCCCAGCGATCCGAACGCCCCCGTCTTCGATGCCGAGAACGGCTACTTCGACGTCACGACGAAGATCATCGCCCGCCCGCAGACCGTGCAGACGCCTTACGGCTCGTTCCCGCTTTGCATGCTCTACGGCGACGTGGGGCCCGTCACGGGCACCTATCCGGCGGTGGATTGCAACCCCGCCGAGGTGACGCTGCGACTCTCGTTCAAGAAAGTCGTCGACGACGATTACGAGCCGGAGAACTGGGACGGCAACCATATGAACGCCTTCGGCTGGTTCGAGGTCGACCGCTTCGGCTACGACCGCAACTACGGCATCCTCGATCAGGACTGGCACCGTTTCGCGACGAAGTTCAACATCTGGCAGCAAAGCCACGTTCCGAACACCCAGTGCGCGGTCGACGAATGGCGCGACGCGGCGGGCAACGTTCAGAATTACGAAGTCGACGCTTCGGGCTCGTTCGTCTTCGACGACAACGGCTTGCCCATCCCGGACCCGAGCGGCAAACCGTTCACGAAGAGCGCGGTGGGCCTCGACGTGCACCGGGACACGGACAACGACGGGACCGAGGACGAATGCCAGTTTACGACGCCCGCGGGAGACGTCGTCAATCCCGGATCGCGCTGCGACGAGTTCACGAACAAATGCGATATCCCGCTCTACTTGCGAAAGACGAAGACGACGCCGTTCTATTACGGGCCCACCGCCGACCCGACGCTCTTCGCGCGGACGGCCCAGTCACTCGCGTCTTGGAACTTGGCCGTCAAGCGCGCGTCGCAGCTCGGCAAAGTCGTGGAGGCGAATCGCGCGGGCGTCGACGTCGGCCAGGCGACGTTCTTGACGAGCGAAGCGGACCTGACGAGCGACGAGGCGGGCGCGCACACGGTGTCGGACATCTTCGTGATGTGCCACAACCCGGTCGTGAGCGGCGACTCGCCCGCGTGCGGGCAGCCGGGGCTCGCCGTGCGCCTCGGCGACTTGCGATACAACGTCGTCGACCTCATCACGGATCCCCAGCTCCCTTCGCCCTGGGGCCTCATGACGGACTTCGACGATCCGTTGACGGGCGAGAAGGTCCAGGCCAGCGTCAACGAGTGGGGTGCGGTGCTCGACACCGCGGCCCAGTTCGTGGAGGACCTACTCCGCTGGCTCGATGGGGAGATCACGAACCAGCAGATCGCGAACGGGCAGTACCTGAGCGACTGGGTCGCCGGTAGCCAGCTCGGGCTGCGTCCGTATCTCCCGCCGGCACTCTCCCAAAAGGAGATCCTGTCGCGCCTCTCGTCGATCGACACGACTGTCGCCGCGCAGAACGGGCTGACCCCCACGGGCGCGTCATCGTCCGCCGGAGGGCACGCGACCCACAACCCGTCTCTCGCGCGCCTGGCGTCGCAGATGGGATCTTCGCTGCCTCTGACGCTGCTGCGCCAGACCGCGGCGACGAATCTCGCGAACGCGCTGGGCCCCTCGCTCGACTCCCAATTCGAATCCACTCGGCAACTGATGCTGGGATCGTCGTGGGAGACAGAGCTCGTGACGCCGGATCTGCTCCAGCAGGCGGGCTTCGACCCCACGCAACCCGTCGCGGGCAACGCGACGACGATTTCGATGGCCTCTCCGCTGCAGGGGCTGAACCCGCAGCTCCGGCGATGGAGCAAAACCGCGATTCAGACGGCGCTGACCCAGGACCGACTCTGCGTCCTCGAGGACGAGCCCGAGCCGGATTCGCTCAGCGCCCTCGCGCAGCAGGCCAAGCAGATGTTCCCATTGCCCGACCCGAGCGATCCGAACTACGCGACGGACCTCTTCACGCGCGACCAGAACCTCCACCAGTGGCTTCGCGAGCAGCTCCACGGGTCGGTCATCGCCCACGAGATGGGCCACTCGATGGGGCTCCGCCACAACTTCGCGGGGAGCTTCGACGCCCTCAACTACCCGACACCATACTGGCAGCTCCGCACGAACAACGGCCAGGAGCATTACTGCGGTTATCCGAACGCGCTCGACGCGACCACTCCGCAAGCCGACGGGAATACGTGCGTCGGGCCGCGCTGGGTCGATCCGGTCACGACCACGGAGACCAACGATTTCATCTGGAAGTATGGGTCCACGACCGTCATGGACTATCCCGGCGACCCGACACAGGACACGAATGACATCGGGCCGTACGACAAGGCCGCGATGCGCTTCGGGTACGCCGACATCGTCGATGTCGACAACGACAAGAAGTACAGCGAACCTTTGAACGGCGGCGCCTCGGGCAGCCACGGCGGCCTCGACTTCATCCAAGCGCTCGACGGCTTCGGGGGCATCTTCGGAAGCCCGATCGGCGGCAATCACTACAGTACGTATGCCGACAAATACAACCTGCTCGGGACGTGCACGGCGAATCCGAACCCACCCACCTCCGATCCGAGCGATCCGCTCTCGAAGGTGTGCTCGGGGTTCGACCTCGACTACGTCGCGGAGCGCGACATGCTGACGGTCGACAAATTCAGCGCTGCGGTTACCGCCGTGCGGCCCGACCTCGTCGCAAACTTCGCGGTGGACAGCGGGCTACCCATCTGGCGGCAGTCGAACCCCGCTTACCAGGGCCGCGTGCGCCATCCGTACCTGTTCGGATCCGACGAGTTCGCGGACGTCGGCAATGTGCCGGTTTTTCGCTTCGACGCGGGGGCCGACACGTACGAACAGATGCAGTTTCTCATCTCGACCTACGAGGATCGATATGTGTTCGACAATTTCCGCCGCAACCGCGTGACCTTCAACACGGCGGCGGTCGTCAGCCGGATCGAGGACCGCTATTTCGACAAGATCCAGGCGCTCTCGAAGAGCCTCGCCCTCGGCGTCGAGCTCAGCCCCGCCTCGGCGCTGACCGACCCGGGGAGTCTCATGCCGCTCGCGATGGGTTCCGCCGACGGCTTCGCGATGTTCATTCGCGCGCTCACGCGCCCTGCGCCAGGCGCCTACGTCGCGACACCGGCGGGAGCGCCCGGTGGATCCGGGCCGCCGAACGCGTGGGCTGGAGCCTGGCAGATCGGCGACGACAACGCGTCGTCGACGCCGGCGACGCCCGTGAACGTCGGACTCGGGAGCGGAGACGGGCGCTATGTCGAAAACAACTACAATTACACCCAGGGCTATTGGTGGTCGGAGTACCAGACTCAGGTCGGGAGCTACTATGAAAAGCTCCTCGCGCCGATGTACCTGACCGAGGCATATAACCAGTTCATATCGAACTCGGAGGACGATTACGTCGACGGGCGGTACAAGAACGTCAACTACGCCACGATCTATCCGAATCAGGTGCGCCGTCTCTTTGCGAACCTCATGGTGACGTCGAGCGCCACGCAGGTGAACGCATCCGGGTCGCAGGCGCAGATCTTCACGCTCGCACCGTATGCGATCCCGTCGACCGATACGTCCACCCCGAACCCGACCGTCGATCCGCAGTATCTGGCCTGGGACAAGTACGATCCGACCGATCCGACGACGACGTCGCTGACGTACCCGAGCAACGCGGTGCTGCTCGACCCGCTCGTCGGCTGGGAGGAGCAGTACCCGTCGCTCGTCAATCTCTTCTGGTTCGGGCCGACGACGTGGAGCATGGACCTCATCGATCAGATGCGGATCTTCTCGCCGGGCGACGCGGCGAGCCTCTCGATCCCCGACGCGCAGGAGGTGCGCTACCGGGATCCGCTGACCGGGATCGAATACGTCGCGAAGAACTACGGGACCGAGACGGTGAACTCGAACATCGGCTACGGCGTCGCCAAGAGCGTTGGCGCGCGCATGCTGCAGCAAGCGAACATGCTCGCGCAAACCGCTTACAGCGTCTCGACGCCGCCGGATCCGGTCACCGGCGAGCTCACGTATGACCAGGACGCGCAGGGCAACGCGATCCCGACCGCCGGGACGGCGGCGCAGTCGGCCGCGACCTTCCTCAAGGGCTTCACGTCGAACATCGACGTCGTGCGCCAGCTGACCTTGTTCTTCGGGTACGGGCCGCTCGGCCGAGGGCAGTAGCGCGCGGGCTCACTGCAACGGCGGCCACGCGGCGAGATCGGCCTCGAGGGCCGCCGGGGCGAGCATCGTGATCATGTGGCCGGCCTGCGGATAGTGGCCGACCGCGGGCGCGCGTTGCCCGTCCGGGTACGCGACCGTGAGCGCGCCGCCGTCGGAGTCGATGCGATCGGCCCCGACGATCGCCGTGAGCGCCGGCGCCAGAGCCCGAAAGGGCACGACGAGATCGAGCGCACCGTCGGTGACGAAGGCCGGCACGTCGTGCAGATTGTCGATGAATGCGGTGCCCTCGAAGGGCTGCGTCTCCCAATCGCGCGTCCATGTGGCGGTATCGGTGTCGGGCTGGAGCGGCGAGAAGTTGAGGTACCAGTACTGCCCGGCGAGTAGGGTGCCGAGGGCATCGAAGAGAGGCGTCTCGTCCGGGAGGCTCTCGTTGGGGTCTGCGGCGTTGGGCTGGCTGCACTTGAACCCCGCCACGCGCTCGCTCTCCGAGAGGCCCGCAATCGAAGAAAGCGGTACGCCGAGCAAGGCCGCCGCGCGATCCGGAAGGATGTGCGCATTCGAAGCGTCGTCTTCGCGCGCGGTCTGCTGGGCGAGGGTGGTTTCGAAGTCGTACGGGCTCCGTCCTGCGGCGTCCGCACAGGCGCACGCACCCGCATCCCCGCAGCCGGCGGGTACACTCTCCGCCACCGCCGCCGTCTCCTCCGGATCGACGCACGCCGCATCGATGGCCGCCGTGTGCGCGCCTCCGGCCAACCAAGCCTCGAGCAAGATCTGGCCCTTCGCCAGCGCCGCGAGAGGCCGCGTCGTGACGGCTTTCGCGATCGCGGCCGACAGCGTCGGATCGGAATAGTTGGCGAGGTCGAATCGCCCGCGCAGATACGCGATGAGCCAGGTAACGCGAACGCCGGCGTAGCTCTCGCCCAACCAGAACACAGGGCCCTGCAGCGACGGGTGCGCGTTGAGGAAGGCGAGCGCGCCGAGGAGGTAATCGGCTGCGTCCACGTACTCGTTGAAGATGTCCGCCGTGCAGTCGAGGGACCGATCCGGCGCGCGTCCGTCGACGACGTCGTACGAGTAGCCGGCCTGCCGCGGTTCGAGATAGACGAGATTCGCGAGGGCGGTCAGCGGCGTGGGATTCGAAACGACGGCGCCGCCGACGTCTACCGTCATAGGGCCCGTGCCGAATGCCCGCACCGTTTCGGCCGTGAAGCCGTTGCTGAGAAAGACGATCGGAGCGGTGACGGCGTTCTGGAGGGCGGGCCATTCGTTGTAGAAGAGCCGCGCCGTTGCGCCGATCGTGACCGATTGGCCGGCGAGCGTGACGGTGCGCGCCGGGACGTCGATGAAACCGGCTGCGGGTCCGGCGTTGGCGCCGTCGACGGCCGATTCGCTTGCGGACGCGTCCGGGATGGGGGAGGCGGCGTCCCTAGCGGTCTCCGTCTCGGAGGTGAACCGCGCGCATCCAGCGAGCGCGCCGGTGACCATGCAGAGCCAGGCGAATCCGACCGTTACTGCAGGCAGCTCGCGCAGGCGTCGGTCGCCGCACACGCGAAGAGCGTGTTCGCGACACCGGAGGGCCGCGTCGAGTCGGTGTAGTTGTAGTTGTTCAAAATGTCGTTCGCGCCGGTCGAAGAAAGGCCGAGGCCCGCGGACCCGGTCTTTTCGCAGGTCCCCGTGTTTTGCGTGCGGACTAAACACTGGGCCGTGAACATGAGCGTGCCGCAATAGCAGGCGTCTGGGAAGCCGCTATTGGCGCACGTCGCGGCTGTGCTCAGCGGGTTGCCCGGAATGGCCGGCGGAACCGGGCCATCGAGGCAACCTCTTTTTTGCAGAGTGTGGGCGGGCGCCGCACGGCGGCGGCGGCACGCTCACGGTGGCGATCGCGGTTACGTTGAACGCGAAGGCTCTCCCGGGCGCAGACGCTCGCGAAGCATTCGAAAAAAACGGCGTCCCCCCACGCGGTCGCCCAGCTCGTCACCGTCATAGGCATTGACGACGACGATGTCCCAAAAATCGCGGGACGCTCGGAGAAATGCCGCCCCTTCTGCGTGATGAACCGCAAGGCGCAGAATGTCGTCGAGCGCGAAAAACTCTCGGGCCAGCGCGATGAAGGCCGCCGTCGGCTCCACTACGTCGACGGCGATGCCGGGGTAACTCATCGCGAATTGCCTCGGCCCGACCGCTCCGCCGCACCCGATGAAGAGCGCACGCTCTCTCCGGCGCGCGAGCCCCGCGCCGACGTCGAGGCGATCGATGTACGGCCAGCCCGACTCGTTGGCGTCTTCCAAGGCCGCCCTCGTCCACACCATCTCTCGACCCGAAAGGAGATCGCGCGCGACCATTTCGCGAAAGGCCCCTTCATCGCGCACGCGGATCTCCGTCAGCCCCTCCCGCCGTCGAGCGAAGACTCGCTCTCCCCAAGGCCACCGGACGTGGCCCGCCTGGGGAAGCGGGCGGCGTCCGAGCCCGGGGAGACCCTAAGAAGACCGCGCCACGGCGAGCGCCGGCATCAAGAAGCTCGACGTGCATTCCGGCACGGACAATCCGCAAGGCGTTCGGTTCCCTTGCAGAGCTCTCTCCGATTCGCCCGAGATGCGCTTTCCACGCGGCCAGGGCGGTCCAGTGCACAAATCTCGGGAGCCTCTACCGGCGCATATGGTAATTTCGATATCGCTCGCCCATAGCAAGAGTGGGAACACCAGGCGGGAGCGAAATGACGCGAAGGGCGAGGTCATCGGGCGCATTGGCCGCAGTCCTCGGGGCGCTGGCATCAAGCGTTTCTGGATGGGGCTGCGGGGGTAACACGACGAGCTATGTGATCGAAGGATGCGGCGACGCGGCCTGCGAAACGAGCGCCACGCCGGGCTGTCTCGACGACGCGGCCTGCGTGTCTTCCGCAACCTGCGCGGACGGGGGTTGCGTCGACGGTGCACGTCCCGATGCCAGCCTCACGACGATCGATAGCGGAGGCCTTCCAAGCCCGGACTGCGACGGTGGCACGTGCGTCGCCTGCGTGGGGGGCGGCCCCTGCGCGCCGGACAATCCGTGCCATCGCGGCACGACCGTGTGCAATAGCGGACGTTTGGTCTGCGAAGACACGTTCGTGAACGTCACCACGGGGGCGGCCTGCGGAGGCGGGAATGTCTGCAACAACGGCCTCTGCGTATCCGAGTGCGACGCCAGTACGTGCAGCCCGACCTGCCCAGGCCCCGGATGTGACGGCGGATCGACCTGCACCGGGGCCGCCTGCGACGCGGGAATGACCTGCGCTTCGGCGGGAATGAGCTGTCCGCTCCCTGGGATTTGTTACTACGGCGTCATCCAGTGCATCGCGGGGCAAGCGCTCTGCGAAACGGGAATGCCCTTGCCGAATGGCAGCGCGTGCAACAGCCCAGGGTCCGTCTGCTTCAACGGCAATTGCAGCACGCAGTTCTATGTAACGGCAATGCTGCCGATTGCGTCCCCGACACTGAGCGTCAGCGGCGCGCTCTTCAGCGTGACCGACATTTTGACCTCCGATGTACCGAGTGCGTTGACCGCCGTCCTGGATTGGGGGGACGGCACGACTTCGACCGGGACCGTCGCCGGAAGCGGAGGCACATTCACTGTGAGCGGTTCGCATTCGTACGCCGTGCTGGGCGGCTACACGGTGACGCTCACGTTGAGCGGTGCAGGCAACGATGGCTTCGTCAGTCGGACTATCGCCGTCTCGGCGGGCTACACCACCTTTTCGGTTCCCAACGCGGGAAACAGCATCACCGCGGGACCCGACGGAAATCTATGGTTCACGATGCCCTATACGAACCAGATCGGGCGGATCACCCCCGCGGGGGCCGTCACGCCGTTCGCGATCCCGACGCCTGGAGCCGGACCTTCCGTGATCGCGCTAGGGCCGGACGGCAATCTCTGGTTCACCGAGACGACGAGCAACAAGATCGCGTCGGTCACTCCGCTCGGAGTCTTCAGTGAGTACAATATCCCCACGTTGAACGGCCAGCCCGACGGAATCGTGGCGGGGCCGGACGGTAACCTTTGGTACACCGAGGGACTCGGCGACAAGATCGGGCGGATATCGCCGACAGGCACGAATGCCGCCGAATTCTCCATTCCGATTGCGGCGGCCGGGCCCGGGCAGATCGCCGCGGGGCCCGACGGAAACTTGTGGTTCACACTGGCGTATGTCGGCGCGGTCGGGACCATCACCCCCGCAGGGATCGTCCACGACGTCATGATTCCAACAATGGATGTGCCTTACGACATCATACCCGGGCCGGACGGCAACCTCTGGTACACGGACGTCAGCGAGACGTCGCTCGGGCGCATCACGCCGAGCGGAATGGTCACCGAGGTCCAAGCCGGCATGGACACGACGGCTATCGCGGTCGGTCCCGACGGTAATTTTTGGTATATCGGTGGCAACTACGGGACGGACACCAGCAACTTTGGAAAGGTGACGCCCGGGGGCGTCATGACCACGTATACGCTGCCGTTCTATGCGGTGGCTCTTGCCGCGGGGGCCGACGGCAATATCTGGATAACCGGAACCGACGCAATCGTGATGGTCGTGCCGTAGCTCGACGCGTAGGGCGGGACTGGGGTTGGACGCCGCAATCCGAAACCGGCTCCATGTCGCGACCACGGATCGGGCTCGTACCGGCCCGGTGTCCAATGGGCCACAAACCCGCAAATATCGATTGCCGGATCGATCAGGCTATCGCGGAACGAAGCTCTCGGTCTTGCAGCCGAGGATGACGTCGACCTCACCCGTCGCGTCGGCCTTGAGGGCCGTGCACGACACCGGGCACATCTCGATCGTCGTGGGTGTTCCGCCTTCGGCTGGGTCGACGTTGTAGTACCAGCCGCCGGCCGTGGGGTCGCACGCCGCTGCCGACTCCACGTAATACACCGTGGACGTCGTGCCAGCGGACGTGAGGCTGACGTTGATCTTCGAAAAGTCGGGGCTACCGCTCGCCGGCGTCGGGACGGCGTAGTTGCACGGAAGCGACGTACCCCGAATCGACGCGAGGGCGGCGGTGAATTGCTGCTCCACGCCGGAGTTCGAGCCGATGATGAAGGGCTGCGAAGTGCCGCCTTGGGTCGCGACGGCGTCGAGCACCGTCGTCCCCGCCGTCAGGTCCGCAGGTGTGAAGACGCCGATTGCGAACGTCTTGATGCTCGGCGTCGACGCGAGGGCGGTCGCCGCGACTTGGGATACGCCATTGTCCGCGGCCTGCGTGGTGATCTGGTTCGTGCACTGCGCGCCGCTCGCGATCTCGTCGGGCTCGCCGTCCGTCGCCAACACGACGGCGACCGTATCCCCCGGATGCGCCGTCGCGTACGCCTGCGCGCCGGCGATCGCCCCTTGGAGCGCCGCCTGCGTGGGCGTGTTTCCGAGCGGCTGATGGCCGGTCAGCCAAGTCGAAATGACCGTGGCATTACCGGGTAGCGGCGCAATCGGGACCGTTGGCGTCTGGTAATCGGTCGCCGTGCAATCGTCATTGGCCGCGCAGAACGATGCCGTGGCGGCGACGCAATCCCCGCGATCGAAGCCGTTCGCGTCCATTCCACACGGCATCCCCACGGTGCAAAAAGTGTCTTGTTCGTTGGCACAGACTCCCGATGTCTCGCACGGATAGAGCTGGCATTGCCCCGCGGTCGTGCAGAATTCGCAATCCGACTCCGAATCGCAAGCCACGACGTCGGTGCTCGGCGCCTGGCACGTCTTGATGTAACACGGGCCGGCCGCGCCGCAGTCGGCGCTCGACGCGCACGAAGACGGGACGCCGGGCGCCGTCTTTGGAAAGTAGGAGAGACCGACGCCGAGACCTGCGGAGGCCGAATCGTTGATGAACGTCTGGATGGCCGCCGTGACCGCTTGCCACTTCGTGGTTTGTGCAGAGACGAGGTCGTCCATCGACAGCGAGGTGTCGAGAAGGAAGAAGAGATCGAGCGGAAGGAGTGTCGCCTTAACGCTCGTGGCCGCGCAGCCGACGAATGCGTCGGTGACACCGGCGTCCGTGGGGGGGCCCGAAGTCGCGCCGGACAGGCTTCCCGAGAGTGCCGTCCCGGTCGTTGCCGAGCCGCTGAGAGCGCCGGATGCCGAAGCGCCGCCGGAAACGCCTGCGCTGGCGGAACCGCTCGAACCGGCGCCCGCGCCGCTCAAGCCGCCCCCGGGACCGGGACTGCCGTTGCCCCCCGAGGTCGTGCCGCACGCGGCGGCGAATCCGAGCGTCGCGACGATGGTGCCGAAATAGGCGCGAACTCGCATCGACGGACCCTCCGAGCTGCCGAACTTGCGGCCCTCATGAGCCTACCGCCACCACTTGGCGCGTCCAGTGGCAGCATCGTCGCGCAGACGAGGGCAGGCGAGGCGCCATTTCCTCACGCTGTTTTCCAATCGGCGTCTATCCTCGCAGCCCTCGAAGATCGCTCCACTCTCGTCCATCACCCCTCGGATGAAGAAACTCGGCAGCCATCGCCGTCAGTAAGACGGACCCATCACGACGCACGGCAAAGGTCCTTGTTTTCCGCGGCTCTGAGCAGCATCGGACGCGTCGAGGGGAAAAAGGCAAGTCAAATTACAAAATGGTCGCGGCGCTGTATCGCGATGGCCGGCTGCGCTCAGAATTTCGGCAGTTTCGCGAGACAACGCTTCGCCTTCGAGGTAAACGGTGGCGGGGTGGGGCTGGGCGGGCGCGCCTGCAGCCCAAGGCTCACTACTCTTCGAGGTTGTCATGAATATCCGCTCGCGAACTGCTCTTGCCGTCGTGATTCCCATCCTTGCAGTGGCCTGCGGGTCGAACGGCACCACAGGAGGTGGCGGCGGCTCGACCGGCCAAACCGGATCGACGGGCGGCACCGGGTCGACAGGCAGTGGCACCGGGTCAACCGGAAGCGGTACTGGCTCGACGGGTAGCGGTACTGGATCGACCGGCAGCGGTACTGGCTCGACGGGTAGCGGTGCCGGATCGACCGGCAGCGGTACGGGGTCCACGGGTAGCGGCTCGGGATCGACCGGCAGCGGCACCGGCACAACGGGAACCTCGGGCACGACGGGCAGTGGCACCGGCACGACGGGCACTACGGGGGCCTCGGGGACCAGCGGCTCCAATGGCGACGGCGGCAGCGGCTCCTCGGGGAGCAGTGGTTCGGGGGGCGACGGTGGCACCGGGCCCGCGACCGTGCACCTCGATCAGAAGGACCAGACGATCGAAGGATTCGGCATCAACGATATGTACCAGGGCAGCGCTCTGCCCTCGAGCCTGTTCGATCCGACGAATGGGATTGGCCTGAGCATTCTGCGGCTCGGCATGGATACGGCGGGGGCCGGAAATCTAAATAACTCAACCGTCATGATGGCGGATATCGCGACCGTGAAGGCCGCCGGAGGAAAAGTGATCGGCTCCGTGTGGAGCCCCCCGATCGCGCCGACCAATTGCAAGTCCAACGGGGCAACCAACGGTGGGGGACAGCTCTGTTCATCGGAGTTCGTGTCCATCCCGAGTAACATGACGAATTCGTGCACCTCGAGCGAAGACAGCTCCTGTCCCAATTCGTGGGCCACGACCATTACAAACTTCGCATCGAGCAACGGCCTCTACGCCATGAGCGTCGCCAACGAACCGGAATTCGCGTCGTGCGGTTCCGCCGAGCCGTGCAGCGGCGACTATCCGACCGCCATCCTGACGGCCAACGAATTGGTCTCGTTCGTCAAAATCGTAGGCCCGATGCTTCAGGCCAAGGGAATCAAGGTGATCGCTCCCGAAACATCGGAGTGGCTCCACCTTTGGAGCAACGATTCCGCTTGCGGGTCCGCGCCCTCGGGCAAGAAGAGCTCTGACCCGATGAACTGCGGCTGCTTCATCGCCAACAGCAGTACGCCGAGCTCGACTTGCGCCGCGGCCAGCACCACGTGCGCCAGCGCGTGCTCGACCGGAAGCGGGTACGATTACGGCCATTTCCTGGCCAACGACTCAACCGCGTGGGCGGCGTTCGACATCATCGGGACCCACGAGTACGACTCCCAAATTGCCTTCCCATGGCCCTCCGACGTGACCGCTGCCCGCAAAGAAGTGTGGCAGACCGAGATGTCGGGCGTGGAGTGGTGGCCTGAACAAGGGCCGAGCTGCGACATCAACGACGGCGTCGTCGTCGCCCAGTGGATTCATTCTGCACTCGTCGTCGGTGAGGCGTCGGCCTGGCTCTGGTGGTGGTGGGACGGCGGATCGAGCGCCAACGGTACGAACGAGAACTTGGGGAACGTCCAGGGATGCCCCAGCGGCGGCCCAGACCCGAAGCGCCATTACACGCTCGGCAACTTCAGCAAGTACATTCGCCCGGGCTCTTCGCGACTCCAGATGACCGGAGCGACTCCGTCGGGCGTCCTTCTCTCCGCATACACGGATTCGGGCAAAGTCGTCATCGTCGCCATCAACAGCGGCACGTCGACGACCACCGTGCCGATTACCATCTCGGGCGGCACCGCGCCTGCCATGTGCACGCCGTACCTGACGTCGTCGAGCGTGAACCTGACGGCGCAGACCGCGGTCGCGGTGAGCGGCGGCGCCTTCATGGCTTCGCTGGTCGGCCCGTCCGTCACGACGTTCGTCTGCCAATAGGCTCCAGGCGGGCGCGCCGTTGCGGAGGGGCCGAGGGTTCCGAGGGCTCCGAGGGCACCTCGGGGCGCGGCCCGCCCTTTCCGCGATCGAATGCCTCACCACCGCGGGAAATTGCCCGAGCGGCGAGATTATTGTCCCAGCGGTGGAAGGCACTCGCCTCGGACGCGCGCAATGCGTGTCTTTTCTTGTGTGCCGCTGCCTGGAAATTTGGGCGAGACTCCTCAGACCTACCGAGGTCGCCGCCCGTATGCTCTTTCGTTCGCTTCGTTCCTTTCGTTCGTTGTGGCTTTTCCCATTCGTCGCCGCTTCGCTCTGTGCCCTTGCTTTGGGGTGTGGCCGGTCGACGATTGACGGCCTAGATCTCGCCCCCGGCTCGACCGTAGATGCGAGCGCCCACATCGATTCGGGGGATCTGTTCGTGGTCGACGCCGGCCCACCCGATGCGACCGAGCCGCCGATCGACGCGCCGACGACGGAAGACGTGCGCGCCGCGGACGTGCGCAACCCGGATACGGGCATCCTGGACGCGACGAGGGACGTGAACCTCGACGCTCCGGTGGATCACGAGGAGCACGAGGCCGCCACCTGTCCTGCGGGCGACAACGCGCTCTGCGGATCGACGTGCACGAACACGTTCACGGACCCAGCCAACTGCGGCGCCTGCGGCAACGCTTGCGAGACCGACGCGACAGGCCTCGTGTGCCTCAACGGCGTTTGCACCGAGTCGTGCGCGACCGACAGCGGGCCGGTGCTCTCGGAGTGCCTCGGCGGCTGCGTGAGTCTCCAGACGAGCGTGAACAACTGCGGCTCCTGCGGCGTGACCTGCCTCGCGGGCGAGGAATGCCAGAACGGCTCGTGTACCTGCATCGTCGGAGGGCCTAGCGCGCTGTGCGACGGCCAATGCGTCCGCTTGGCGGCGGACCCGAACAACTGCGGCGCGTGCGGTGTCACCTGCGGTGCAGGCAAGGTGTGTGATCTCGGAAATTGCGTTGTCTCTTGTTTGGACGCCGGAGGCGCGACCGACTGCAACGGCAGCTGCGTGGACATCGCGAACGACCCGGACAACTGCGGCGGCTGCGGCATGGCCTGCGGCGGCAACGCGACGTGCTCGAACGGCACGTGCACATGCCCGCTCGGCGAGGTCGAATGCTTGGGCAATTGCATTCCGGACACGGCCGACCCGAACAACTGCGGCGGTTGCGGCGTCGCGTGCGCCACCGGTGAGACCTGCACGAACGGGCAATGCGTCTGCCCCTCTGGAGAGCTGGCGTGTGGCGCTGCATGCATCGACGTCCAGAGCGACAACGCCAACTGCGGAGCGTGCAACACGCAATGTGGAAGCGGCTACGAATGCCAGGGCGGCGCTTGCGTTTGCGCTAACGGAAGCATTGCGTGCGCCGGGGGCGCGTGCACGGCGATCGCGAGCGATCCGGCCAATTGCGGCGGGTGCGGACTCGCCTGCGGCGCGGGCCAGGTCTGCGACGACGGCGTGTGTTCCTCGTCGTGCACGCCGGGCGACGCCGGAGACTCGTTGACGACCTGCGGCGCGGCTTGCGTCGATGTACTCGACGACTCGTTGAACTGCGGAACGTGCGGCA
>DATHQY010000003.1:0-17741 GCA_035482215.1 Polyangiaceae bacterium
CGGCCGGCGTGAGCCGGACATCCCCGCCCGGGTCGCGCACAGAATGGCACAGCGGGAAGAGCCCCTCATGGCACGCTCTGCGGAGAAGACGCGGCGTTCATCGCCGGCGGGGCCAAAGCGGACCGCGACTTGCTAGCATGCGAGCGGAAATGGGGCGGCAGGGTTCGCGCGCACCGGTCCAGCGCCGCCTGGCGACACTGGCGTTCGTCTTGGGGCTCGCCGGTGTCGGGTCATGCAGGGCGACGGAGACGACCAAGCTCGTGATCGGGATTCAGAGCGACCCCATGGGGGGTATCGTGTCGGCGCTGCACGTGGCCATTCGCGTCGCGGACCGCGTCGTGGACGACGAAATCATCAAGCCGCCGCGCGGATCGAAAGTGGGATTTCCGCAGCCGTGGGAAAAAACTCTCGTCGCCGAACCGGTTCGCTCGGGTGAACCGCAGCCACGGGTCGAGGTGCAAGTCGAGGCGATCGGCGATCCGACCCTGAAGGCCCCTCTGCTGACGCGCCTTTCGTCGACGACGTTCTTCCCCCAGGCCACCCGCCTCTTGCGGGTTGCGCTCGAATCGCGGTGCGTCGTGTATCCCCCGACGCCCCGCGGCAATAGCCGCGTGCCGGGACCGCTCAGCGGACCGACGTGCACGGCGCCCGCGACGTGCATTGCGGGCATCTGCCAGCGGGCCGACGTGCCCGCCGTCGCGCTCGAGGCTTATGCCCCCGACTGGCCGGCGCACGCCCCGGACCGATGCCGCGAACGGGGGGGCGGCAAACCCGATTTGCAGGTGGGTACGGGCCAATCGTATTACCTGCCGATGACCCCGGGGCAGATCCTGCAAGCCGAGGCGGGCCCGCAGGGCGGGCACCACATCTGGATCGCCACGCGCATGCGAAACTTGCGGCAAAGCGGCTCGATTACGCGAATCGTGGGGACCCAACCCGACACCGGGCTCACGATTCCGCCGACGACGCTGGCGTTCACGTACTCGCCGGACGAAGGCGGGTACTGCAAGCTATTCGGAATCCGGTATCAGCTCGACAACGAGGGAATCGACTACAAGCCTTTTCTGGGCAAACCGCTCGATGTGCACGTCACCGTCACCGACCCGTCGGGCACGACGGCGACCGTGACTGCTCACGTGCAAATCGCACCCACTTTGAGAAACCAATGAAAACCTGGCTTCGTTCGGCGGCGCGGCCTTTCCGGCTCGCGATCGGATGCACCGCGGTCGCAACAGCCGCTCTGGCCATCGCGGGAATGGGGAACGGCGGGTGCCGCCGGCCCGCGCCCGAGGCGACCCCGGCCCCCCCGGGTTGGCAGATCCTCGCGAGCGAGTTGCCCTCCGCCCTCCTATCGGTGGCCGGGACCGGCCCCGGCGACATCTACGCCGTCGGGGCGGACAAGGGGCGTGGTCCCCTCGTCCTTCACTACGACGGTGCGCGCTGGTCGTCGCTCGAAACGGGGCAGCGCGGCGATCTCTGGTGGGTCCAGGCGTTTCCCGATCACGCGGCGGTCACGGCCGGTTCTTCGGGGATGATTCTCGTTCTGCGCGGCAACACGTGCGAGCGATTGAAGACGCCGGGGCTCGGCCGCCAGACCGTGTACGGAGTGTGGGGCAAGAGCGCGCAGGACTTCTATGCGGTGGGCAGCGCGGCGGGGCGCGACGGGTTCGTATGGCACTTCGTGAACGGCGCCTTTGAAGACGAGGCGGTTCCGGCGGACGGACCGCGGCTTTCCGGCGGTGAAACGCCGGGCTTCTTCAAAGTGTTTGGGCGGGACGACGACGTGTGGGTCGTCGGGGCCGGCGGCACGGTCCTTCATCGCCGTGGCGCCGCTCCCTTCACGCTCCTGCCGGCGCCGACCAAGGACACCCTGTTCACCGTCCACGGGGGAGGCCGATCGCTCCTCGCGGTCGGGGGCGCCGGCAACGGGGTCTTGCTCGAGAGCGAAGGCGGCGCCTTCCGCGATGTGTCCCCGCCCGGCGCCGGGCTTTTGCAGGGCGTCTTCTCAGGGCCTGCGGGCGACTGGGCGAGCGGCGAACGCGGAGTCGTCTACGCGCGGCCGAAAGGAGCCGCCGCGTTCGCGGCCGTGGACCACGGCCTCGTCCTTCCGCCGAGCATGTCGCTGCACTCGATTTTCGTCGATGCGGCGGGCGGGGTCTGGTCGGCGGGCGGCAACGTGCTGAGCCCCGCGCTCGACGGCGGCGTTTTGCTTCACTTCGGACCCCCCGTTTCGCCCGTCGTGCTCGACGACGAGGGGGCGGCCTCCTCCGCTGCGCCGACGACCCGCGAAAAGACGGCCACGTGCCCGGCGAGCGTCGTCGCGGCCGGCCGCAGCGGGTCGATCGCCCGCCGATGGGACGAGCAAGCCCTCGCGGCAATCCGGCGCGATCTCCCCCGACCGACCGTGCACGCGCGCAACCTGTTTCACGTGTCGGCCGCGATGTGGGACGTATGGGCCGGGTACGACGCGCGCGCGGCGCAGGTCTTTGCCCATGAAAAGCGCCTGCCGCCGCCCGGGCCGCCGCGCGCTGCGATCGCGACCGAACGCGCGGAGGCATTGAGTTATGCGGCCTACGACGTGCTCTTTCATCGTTACGAGCACGCGGCCGGCGGCCCCGAAACCGTCGCGTGCCTTCGAGCCGTGATGCACGACCTCGGCTACGACCCGGACGACGAGCACACCGAAGGGAGCGACGCGATCGCCTTCGGCCACCGGGTGGCCCGCGCCGTCCTCGACGCCGCCGCGGACGACGGCGCGAACGAAGCGCACGACTACGAGGACTCCACCAGCTTCGTCGCCGCCAACCCGCCGCTCGCGTTCGATCTCGCCGGGGCGCCCTTGCGCGAGCCCACGCAGTGGCAGCCGCTCAATCTCTCCATTGCCGCCACGCAGAACGGGATCGTGCTGCCGGCCGGCGTCCAGTCCTATGTCGGCGCCCAATGGGGCAGCGTTCGGCCCTTTGCGATGAAACGAGCGTCGCCCGCCGTTCCCTGGCACGACCCCGGCAAACCTCCGGAGCTCGGCCCGGCGCTCACCGGCTGGGTCGTCGAAGTGATCCGGAAGACGGCGCAGGTCGACCCGCAAGACCCGACGACGATCGACATCTCGCCTGGCGCCTACGGGCACAACTCGCTCGGCGCGAACGACGGCAAGGGGTGGTCGACCAATCCGGTGACCGGTGCGCCGTACCCGCCGCAGCTCGTGAAGCTTGCGGACTTCGCGCGCGTCATGGCCGAGTTCTGGGCCGACGGGCCCAAGTCCGAAACTCCGCCCGGCCACTGGAACGTCCTCGCGAACGCGGTCAGCGACGCTCCCGAAGCCACGCATCGTCTCTTCGGCCGCGGCGAGCCGCTCGACCGGCTCGCGTGGGATGTGCGCCTCTATCTCGCGTTGAACGGAGCCGAGCACGACGCCGCGATCGCCGCGTGGGACGTCAAGCGGCGCTTCACGACCGTGCGTCCCATCTCGCTCATTCGGTGGATGGCCGGCCGCGGCCAATCCTCCGATCCGAGCGGACCTTCCTACGATGCCATGGGGCTGCCCCTCATTCCGGGGCTCATCGAGATCATCACGAACGAGAGCATCGGCCCCGGCCAGCGCCACGCGCACCTCGCGGCCTACGTCGGCCAGATCGCCGTGAGGGACTGGCGCGGGGAACCCGGCGATCGCACGGCCCAGGCCTCGGGGGTGGGCTGGGTACGCGGCGTCGAGTGGGCTACGTACCAGCGCCGCACGTTCGTGACGCCGGCGTTCCCCGGGTTCGTGTCCGGCCACAGCACCTTCAGCCGCGCGGGCGCCGAAGTCCTCGCGAGCCTCACCGGAAGCCCCTATTTCCCCGGCGGGTATGCGGAATTCGTGGCGCGGCAAGGCGCGTTTCTGGTGTTCGAGAGGGGCCCGACCGCGGACGTCCGGCTCGCGTGGGCGTCGTACTTCGACGCGGCGGACGAGGCGGGGCAGTCGCGTATCTGGGGCGGCATCCACATCGCGCCGGACGACTTCGCCGGACGCCGCATCGGCCACCGCGTCGGGCTGGATGCCGTTGCTCTCGCGCGGCAGTACTTCGACGGAGTGCGCCCCGAGCGCCCGACTCCCGCCCCAGGCCCGTGATGACGCTCCGTCGGGGGTGAAATGGCGCCTTCAGGCGGCGACCGGCGCTGTCCCGCGATGTCGATGGCGCTCTCTCCTTCCGGAGAAGTCGCCTTTTTCGCGAAAGAACCGCTCCCTCGAGCCCAAAAGACGGGACTCCCGTCGACAGAATGGCGCTTCTGGCGCCGAGATGGCGCTTCGTGACGCCTTGCGCCTTGTCCTTGGCGCCTTCTTGGCGCGCTAGGCCAGCCCTCTTGCACCCAGAGAGCGCCATTTTCGATAGGTATGGCGCTTTTTTGACGCTGTAGGCGTCACGAAGGGGCCATCGCGCGCCCCATGGCGCCTTGAAAGCGCCACTGCGCGGGCGCGAGGCGTCATCCGCTGGCGAGGAAGCCCCATCACCGCGCGGAGGACGCATCTCCCGGATGCACCAGGCGCCATGGCGCGCCGACGAGGCGCCATCCATGCGCCACGGTCATCGGTCTCGGCGCCAAAAGGCCGCGCGTTCCGGTGCCGAGGCGCCTTTTGCGTGCGTCGAGGCGTCATTCGGACAACGGATGGCGCCCCATGGCGAGGCTGTGGCGCCTTCGCTGCGCCTTACTCCCTCGCAAACTTGTCGAGGGCGCGCAGGAGGGCCAGCCGCTTCGACTCGGTGCGCAGGTGACCCGCGTCGGAGAGCGTGACGAGCTCGGCGCCGGGCCAGGCTCGCGCCAGCTCCCACGCCGTTTCGAGGGGACAGCTCATGTCGCGTTGCCCGTGAATGAGCACGCCAGGGATATTCGCCAATCTGTGCGCGTTGCGAATGAGCGCACCCTCCTCGAGCCAAGCCGCATGGCGCAGGTAGTGCGTACAAATGCGAACGAAGGCCAGAAGGTCCGGAGCGGCCAAGTGGGCATAAGAGCTTCCCCGCGCGTTGACCTCGAGCGAAAGAACCGCGTCTTCCCAGGCGCACCACGCGTGCGCTGCCGCGAGCCGTACCTCGGCGTCTGCGTGCTCCATTCGGCTGGCATAGGAGCGAATGACGTCCTCGTCGCGGACGGCCTCCGGGACGTGATTGCGAAAAAGCTCCCGGGCGGCGGGGAAGAAGCGCGCAGCTCCGCGATAAAGCCAGTCCGCCTCGACGCGGCGAGACGTCGTCACGGAGGTAAGAACGATCTGCGTCACGTGATCCGGGTGGCGCTCCGCGTAGGCCAGCGCCAACGTGCAGCCCCACGACCCACCCGCCACGAGCCAGCGATCGATCCCGAGGTGAAGGCGGAGCGCCTCGATGTCCGCAATCAGGTGCTCCGTCGTATTGAATGCCATGTTCGTCGCCGGATCGCCGGCATGAGGGAAGGAGCGCCCACATCCGCGTTGATCGTAGAGCACGATGCGGTATCGCGCTGGATCGAACGCCCGACGCATGCCCGGCGCCGATCCCTGCCCTGGGCCTCCGTGAAGCACGACCACCGGCTTGCCGTTCGCCGCGCCGCTGACCTCCCAGGCGACGAAATTCTCGTCACCGACGGCCAGCATGCCGTGGTCGTGGGGCTCTATCGCCGGATACAGGTCGACCATACGTGAAGCTGGTTATCGCTCGGGAGGCCCCGCCGGTCCGTCATGGGCGCCGCCAGCCGGGTTCCGAGCTCCTACGCTATCCAGAAACCATCGTTGCCGGAGATTACGACAAATCGTCGCCTTGGGAGCTCCGCGACAGCTCGGACGCGAAAGCGGTCTTCCACGCGTCGAGCGACAGGTCCACGGGGGGCTCGACGGCGGACCGCGCCACGATGCCGTCCATGAACTTCAAGAACCGTCCGCCGAAGTTGGGCCGCGCGATCCTCCAGGCAGCTCGCCAGCCGGGGCTTCTCGCGGAGAACCGAACGCCGGCCACGACGGTTTCGAACGCCGCGTCGTTCAAGAGGCCCTCTTCGCGTTGATAGAACGAGTCTTCGAAGTGGAAGAAGAGCGCGCGGCAGAGGTTGATGAACTGGCTCAACTCCGTTTGTGTGATCTCCAGAGGGCTCCCGGAACCGTGAAGCCATGCATTGGCCACCGCGGGGTCCGCGAGGGCCAGATGCAGGTCGACGATCCGCGAGGCGCGGCTGTGCCTGATCGAGATTTGCTGATTGCGCTCGGTCTGCCGTACTTGAAGTGCGAGATAGATGAGCGAGATCAGTACCGCAAAGCCGCTAACGAAGCTTCCCAAAGACGCGAGCTCGGAAAGTAACATGGGGTCCCTATCGTGGAGTGGATGGACGCGGCGTCTACGAACGCGTTCTAGCTCCGCGCCGACGGCGCCGGTTCGGGATTCGCCTTGACCGGCCGGGCTGAGGCGGACACGATGACCCGCCGTGCCTCTCCGGTGGATTCTGCACCCGCGTTTCGGCCCGCCCGTGGGTATCAAACCATTTGCCAGCCTCGTGCCCGGCGAGGTCTTCGACGAGAGCCACTCGCCCCATGCCGTCCAAGGCGTCATGGACGCGCTCTCGCTAGACGAGCATCTCGCCTACGAGCTTTACCGCGACATCACGCACGGTTCTCTGGTGGATGCGCACCACGGTCGTGTCGACCCACACGGATGGGAAGTGGTGCGTCAAGCATTTCTCCAAGGTCAGTATGTGCTCGTTCCCTTCGACGCGCCGCCGCCCCTCGTGTGGGGCGCGCGTGTCAGCGCGGAGTTCCGAACGAAACTGCGCGCCATCGCGAAGGAGCTCGGAGTCGACCCCAACTACCTCATGGCTTGCATGGCGTTCGAATCGGCGGGGACGTTCAGCCCGTCGAAGCGCAACGCGGCGGGTAGCGGCGCCGTCGGGCTCATTCAGTTCATGCCAAATATCGCCCGCGCTCTTGGCACAGACTCGGACAAGCTCGCGGCATTGTCCGCCGAAGAGCAACTCGATTATGTACAAAAGTACTTCCACCCGCACAGGGGAAAGCTCCACAGCCTCGAAGACGTCTACATGGCCATTCTATGGCCTGCCGCAGTCGGGAAACCGATGGACTATGTCCTCTTCACCGAGCCGTCCGTGCAATACACGCAGAACAAGGGACTCGACAGTGATCACGACGGGAAGGTGACCAAATATGAGGCAGCCCAAGCGGTTCGTGGGATGCTCGCAAAGGGCGCGCAGTTCGCTCGTTGACAGCCCTGATGGCGGCATTTGCAAAGTGGCTGCGATCTTTGCGCTCCCGGCGGGCGATCCTTCTTACGCTCCTCGGTGCCACCGGGAACGCGAGCTTCCTCACCGCTTGCCGGCCGCACGACGAGAGCCGTCGCGTCGAAGGCGAGCCCGTTACGCCGTCGTCCAGCACGACGTGGCCGGTGTCCCGCGCATCGACACCTGCCGGGTCGGGGCCGACCGATGCGTCCGTGCCAGGGGCATCGCCCACCGCGACGCAACCCGTGGCCGTGTCGCTCGACGACGCCGGCGCGACGTGGACGCATAAGCTCGGGCTCGTCGGCCTCGTGTTCCTCCCGCCCGACGAGCGGCGCCTCCTCTCGAGCGGTGTCGACGACACGGCCGTGCTCTGGGACGCGCCGGTCGGGGGCCCCCTTCGCGCCGTTCGTCGTTTCTCCGGACCCCGATTTCGCTTCAACGAGGCCGGGGCGACGAGCAACGGGCGCCGTGTGCTCACCGATGGCGCCGACGCGAATGCGTCTCTCTGGGACCTGGAAACGGGCACCCTCGTCCAGGTTCTTCGGGGCTCCAAGGACGGGTTCCGAAGCGTCGACCTCTCCAGAGAGGGAAGCATCGCCGCGACCTCGAGTATCGACGGCGATATCGCCTTCTGGTCGACGGCGACGGCCGGCCCGATTCGGTCGCTTCACGAGGACGCTGTGGCGATCGCACTCGACGCCGATGGGTCCCGCGCTTTCTGGGTGGAGGCCGAAGCCCAGCTTTGCCACGCCTCCGTCCACGGGACGGAGCCACCGCGATGCATGCCCATCGAGGGCGACATGATCGGAGCGTCCGTCACCCCAACCGAAACGCTGACCTTCGACCGATTCAGCTCCGTCAACATCTGGGACAGCATGACGGGCCGCCACCTTCGCGAATGGGTGGCGCATCGCCTGACAGTCCACTTCGCCGCATTCAGCGCAACCACCGGGCGCGCGGTCACGACAGGGCCCGATCATGCGATGCGTATTTGGGATACCCGAACCGGCAAGCGACTCGCCGAGCGGCCTGTCCCCGGCATCACCGGCCCTCTGGCCATCTCCAACGACGGCACGCGCGTCGCCTATGGCACCGAGGCCGGCGAGGTGAAGCTCTGGGAGCTCGGCGCGTTGCATTGAGATCGCTCGAACGACGCCGCCCAAGATGGCTTCCTCGGATGAGGGCCCCTCGGGCGCGCCCGCCGTCACCAGCGGTGTTCGGTCACTCCGCCCGTGATCGTGCCGCCTGGATCGTGCGTCGGCCCGTAGCCCGATTGGATCGCGACGCGGCCCGGTCCGCGCAAGGCGAGCCACAGATACCGTTCGCCCCACGACCAGATGCTGGCCATCGAGCCACGCGGGCGCTCGACGTGCATGTGCATCGTGACGGTCGAATCTTTGTAGAGAAGGCCCGAAGGCTTGGCGAGGAGCAGCTCGCCCGGCGCGAGATCGCGGACGAACGCGTTGCCGTGGGCGTGAATCAGTAGCAGGCCCGGTTCCCGAGGCGCCGTGAAGCGATCCATGAGCGCCCCGATCGGGTGGTGGGTCTCCGTGTCGTCGCCGTTGCGCGTGGTGAACCAGACGCCGCTCGGCAGCCAGTCGTAAGCGACGGCGTGCGAAGCGACCATGAAGATGTGCTCGCGCACGTCGACGGAGACGCCGGGCTCGAGGCGGATCGCGAGCGTCTCGCCCGCAGCGTCGCGGCTGAACGCGACGCGCCCCGGGCCGACCGCCTCGAGCATGTGGACCGGCAGCCCCGCCATCATGCGCTTCCACGCGCCCTTCATTCCGCGCTGCGTGACGGTCACCGCGGGCTCCTTCCACAGGAGCTCGTGGTGCGGAAAGTAGACGCCCTCGCCCGGCGCGAGGTGAAACGCGGCGACCGGAACGGTCGTTCCCTCGATCTGCACGGACGAATGGCCGCACTGGATGCGCGCCATGTCGCGCGCGGCGGGGAGCTCGATCCAGCCGGAATGCGTCTGCTTCAACCTCACATCCAGCGGCGCGCCGCAGCTCGGGCACGTTCGCCCGGGACCGGCCATGCGCGCGCGGCAGTACGGGCACTCGTAGGCGCGCGGTCCGCCCGCCATCGCGCTCACTCGCCGCTCTCGTGATGGTGATACATCGATTGGATCCCGACCCGACCGGGTCCTGTGAGGCGTGCGAGGTACATCGATGTGCCCCCGAAGAAGCCGCTCGTGAGCTTGATGGCCTCCGCCTCGAGCGACACGCTCGCGTCTTTGTAGAGCATCGACCCGGGCTCCACCTGGATCGTTTCGCCCGGGGCGAGGCGCCGCTCGAACACGTTGCCGTAGCCGTGAAGGACCAACAGTCCCGGTGCCTGCTGGGCCACGAAGCGATCGAGCCACATCCCGTTGCCACCGTGGAGGATGTTCGCGAGTCCGTTGATGCGTACGTAGCTATAGGAGACACGCCCGCTCGCGAGGAGAAACGCGTGCTCGCGCGCGTCGATCTCCATCCCGGGATGGAGCGGGAGGACCACGATTTCGCCCGTGGCGTCGCGACTGAAGGCGATCCGGCCGGGACCCGTGGCGATCGTCACGATATGCGGCATGCGAAAGAACGAGCGCTTGGGGCCCTGCAGGTTCATCACGGTGAGAGGCACCGTGTCCGCCTTCCAGAGCATGCAATGGTGCTCGAAGTAGACCCACTCGTTCGGCGCGAGGTTCGTCTCCACGACAGGCACAATCTCGCCCTCGACCTGGCACGTACTGTGGTCGAACCGGAACTCGGCCATGTCGCGCAAACGCGGTGCCTCGCGCCAGCCCGATTCGCTGACGAGATTCTGCACGTCGAGCGGCGCGCCGCAGAAGGCGCACTGCGTCGGATTGTCGTTTTGCCCACCACACCACTTGCAGACGATGCGTTGATGCGCGTCCATCGCGTTCGAACGTATCACCGCCACGCCGAGCGGCGCACGAGGATCGAGTCGGCAACGCGGCCGGCGCGCTCGCCAGCCGCCGAGCGGAGCGCCGGCGCAAGTATTCGAGCTCCGATGGACGCCACGGCTCGCGGCACGTCGCGCCGCAAGGTGCGTTCCAGAATCTCCAGAGCATCGGGCAGACCGAGAGGGCATGTGCAGACCAAGAGCATGTCACCCGCGTGCACTTCAGGCGCCAAATGCGGAATGGCGTGCTTCGAATAATAGGCAACGAATCTCCCAGATTCGACTTCGCATTTTGGGAATGTAAGAAGGCCGCGCGCGAAGCGCTGGCTCGCGACCGTAAGTACATCGGCAGACCCGCCGACCATCGCAACCCCCGGTTCGGCGACGAGCAGAGCCTACGGCGCCTCTCCGAACCGGGCAATGGAGACGCAAAGGCGATGAGGCGCGAATACGGTACCGATCGGCTTGCAGTGGGCCCGATCGAAAGCCGCGCCCGCTCTCGCAAGGAGTGGGGCGCGACGAAAAGGCCCAGTCGACAGCCGCGTACGGCGAGATTGGCAGGTCGAAGAGGAACTCCGAGCGCGGTCGATTTCGGTGGGAGCTCCGCCCGCGTGCCGCGTCTATGGACCGACCCTCGTCCCGCTGGTTCTGCAAAACGGAATTCGCTCACGACCAAGCGGCGGGTTCGTCAATACAACGGCGGTCGATGCGGCCGGCGGCGGCGGCATCGAGGCTGGCAGCGGTGGTGAGGACGCGAGCGGGAGGCAGCGGCGATGCAAGCGGCGGCGTATGCGCCGTGGCCTTTGGTGGCGGAGACGGCGTAAGCCCCTGGCCAATGGCCATTGCAGCGCTCGGCGCGATGATGAGCGCGCGTCGAATTCGTCGAAAGCGGTCACTTCGCTAGCCGCGCACTTTCCCTGCGCGTACCTCGGGACGGTGGCACGATGCGGCGTGCACTCGCTCCGCGAACAGCTGCTCGCGGTCATGGACCGCAAACATCACTGGGCCTATCCCGCGCTGACGCGGCCAGGGCTTTCGCGGTCGCAGCTGCTCGTGCACTTTCGGCATGAGTACCTCGTCTACGTGCGCGACTTCCCGGTGCTCCTCGCCCGCGCGCTCGGACTGACCCCGCCGCTCTACGACGTGCGGCGCGCGCTCGCGGAGAACCTGTACGAAGAGCAGACCGGCGGTCTCTCGAACACCGCCGGGCACCCGCTGCTCTTCTTGCGCATGATGGCGGGCCTCGGGTTTGCCGAGGCGGCGTTCCAGGAAGACGCCGGCGCGCTGCATCCGAACGCCACACGGTACCGCGAATTCCTCCGGTCGCTGTCGGCGAGCGAGCCGTGGGTCGCCGCGGTGGCGCTCCTCACGATTTTCGTCGAAGGCAGCGTGAACGAACGCGCCGAGCTCGAAGGGACATATGCGCGCGCCGCGGGGCGGGACGCGGTCGCGTCGCATCCG
Organism: Polyangiaceae bacterium; assembly: GCA_035482215.1. Lineage (GTDB taxonomy): Bacteria > Myxococcota_A > Polyangia > Polyangiales > Polyangiaceae > Palsa-1150. Next base: position 11,596 of record DATHQY010000003.1, read on the forward strand.
CTCGTGAAGCACTACGGCTGTCCGCCCGAAGCGATGCAGCTGACGCGGGCGCACGCTTCGGTCGAGGGGGGTCACCGGCGCGACGCGTGGGCAACGGTCCTTGCGCACGCCGCCGAAGGGGCGTCCGAGGCCGACGCCGTCGCCGCCGTGTGCGAGGAGGCGCTCGTCCTCTGGCATGCGTACCGCGACGGAGTCGCCGCCGAGATGGGGCTCGCGCGCCCGGCCGCGGGTGGGTCGCTCTAGCGCCCCTTCTCCTCCCGCCTCGCCAGCATGTGCAGAAAGAGCGGGACGCGCTGCCAGCGGCGCGCTTCGGGCTTCGTCGCAGCGGCGTCGGGGACGGCCGGCTCGCGAAGCGTGAGCACCGCGAGGCCCGCTGCGGCGAACGCGGCGAAGTACGCCTCGAGCGGGCGGTGGCGGCTGTGGAAGACCATGGACAGGCCGTGGCGTTCGGCGTGAAACGCGTAGTCGAACGAGCCGAGGTAACTGCCTTCGATCCGGAACGGGGCGTCCGGCGCGGATCCCTCGAAGCGACCCGCGGAGTTCAACGGGTGCACGATCGCGAGGCAAAGGCGGCCGCTCGGCTCGAGCACGCGCGCGATCTCGCGCGCGGCGCCGTCGAGGTCGTCCACGTCGTGCAGGACCATGTGGCTCACGACGAGATCGGCGCAAGCGTCGGGCAACGGAAGCGACGCCGCGTCCGCGACGTGCGCGTCGAGCGGCGGCGTGGCTTCGCGGGCGGCGGCGACGAGCGTCGGCGACCCGTCGAAGGCGACCACGCGGTGCCCTCGCGCGAGAAGATCGCGCGCAACCCGACCTTCGCCGCACCCGAGATCGATCGTCAGCTTGCCGGGAGACGGTACGAGGTCGAAGAATTGGTCACGGTGAAACTGGTCGTAACTGTCATGCCCCGGCCGGCGGGCCCACGCAATCCATGCGGCCGCCTGCGACTCCCATCGTTCGCGCAAGCCCATGGGCAAGACGCTAGCGCAGGGCGCGCGTGCGAAAAAAGCGACCGCTCCCGTCACATCGACGGCCCCTCCTCCGTCCATCCCCAAGGACAAGACCCGAAAGGACCCTCCCGTGGACCAGCGCGACCCACTCGCCGACCCCTTCGAAGCGAACCGAGCCCATCTCCGCGCCGTGGCGTTGCGCATGCTGGGCTCGCCGACCGAGGCGGACGACGCGATCCAGGAGACCTGGCTCCGCCTTCACCGGAGCGACACGAGCAGCGTCGCGAACTTGCGCGCCTGGCTGACGACGGTGGTGGCGCGCGTGTGCCTCGATATGTTGCGCTCGCGCAAAGCGCGGTCCGAGGAGTCGCTCGACGCGGGCGCGCCGGAGCCTGTGCCCCAGGCCATCACGACCGACGGCCCCGAGAACGCGACAGCCCTCGCGGACTCGATCGGCGTCGCGCTCCTCGTCGTCCTCGAGACGCTCGAGCCGGCGGAGCGCGTCGCGTTCGTGCTGCACGATCTCTTCGCGATGGCTTTCGAGGACATCGCGCCGATCGTCGGGCGCTCCCCGGGCGCCGCGCGCCAGCTCGCGAGCCGCGCGCGCCGCCGCGTCCAGGAGACTCGTGCCACCGACGGCGATCGCACGGCCGCCCGCACGGTCGTCGACGCGTTTCTCACGGCCTCGCGCGAGGGGAACTTCGCCGCGCTCCTTGCCGTGCTCGACCCGAACGTCGTCCTTCACGCCGATCCGGCCGCGGTGGAGCTGGCTCGGTCCCGGGGCCCCGGCGCCCCCAAGATCGATCGCGAAGTGCACGGCGCGGACGCCATCGCCAACGCGTTCTCGGGCGCGGCGCGCGCGGCGCGGCGGGCCCTCATCGACGGAACCCCCGGCGCCGTCTGGGTCGTGCACGGCAGGCCGCGTTCGGCGTTCGTCTTCCAGGTGGCCGACGGAAAGATCTTCGACATCGATCTCATCATGGACCCCGATCATCTGTCGGAGCTCGACATCGCCGTCGTGGGGTGATCGCGGAAACGCGTCACATCGGGCGATCGCCGTTCGTCTTCTTTGCAAGGAGAGAGTCCCATGCAAGCACGAATGAAGAACCCCGCGATGATCCTTCCGGAAGCCATGCCCGCCATCCAGGGCTTGCTTCGCGCTGCGAGCCAAGGCGGCCTGCCACCCAAGGTGCTCGCCCTGTCGCACCTGCGCGCAAGCCAGATCAACGGATGCGGCGCGTGCGTGGACGGAGGCTGGCGGCACGCGAAGAAGGCCGGCGAGACCGACGAGCGCCTCTACGCCGTGGCCGCGTGGCGCGATACGCCGTACTTCACTGACGCCGAGCGCGCCGCATTCGCGCTGACCGAAGCGGTGACGCGCCTCGCCGATCGCAGCGACGCGGTGCCGGACGACGTCTGGAACGAAGCGGCCAAGCACTTCGACGAGAAGGCGCTCGCGGCGCTCCTTCTATCGATCGGCGTGACGAACCTCTTCAACCGCATGAACGTCTCGACGCGCCAGGTCGCCATGGGCGAGTGGAAGGCGCAATGACGTAGACGGCGGGACTGGAGCTTCCGTCTTTTGACCGGCACGGTCGAAAGACGGATGCGACCCAACCTTAGGTCAGGTCTTGACGATCAGTCCTTGTCCCGTCGGCAGCGTGGCGATCACCGCTCCGGTACGGGCCGCCCACGCATCCATGGCATCTTTTTGCGGGCGATACCCGACGAATCCGTAGTCGTCGAGGACCACCAGCCCTCCCGTCACGAGTCGCGGCCAGAAATGCTCTATGGCCGCGATCTCGGGCGCGGCGACATTCATGTCGATGTGCAGGTATGCGACGGATTGAATCAGGCATCGCCCCAGGGTGTCGGGCACCCGCCCGCGAACGAGAACGCAATTGGGCCACGGCGCGAAATTCTCCTTCGCGAGAGTGAAACACTCCTCGTAAAATTCATTGTTCTCGTGAATCTTCATCCGAAGCTCACCTGCCGTCGCCTGTTCGATCGGAATGCCTCGATAGGTATCGAATAGATAAAACTGCTTTGCACTCGTCCCGAAGTCGAGCCATGAGCAGATCGCGACCGACGTGATCCCGGTGTTCACGCCGCACTCGACGAAGTCCCCCTGGAGCTTCAAGCCGCTTCTTGCGGCCCAGCAGCAAATGTATACCCGATATTCGTTGTGAATGTCATCGACGCTGCCCTTCGCCCGACAGATGTGATGCCCCGTATTCATCCCGGCCTGGTAGGCGCGGACGAACGCCGGGTCGGACAAGAAATCGAGCGACTTGCCGTAAAGCCGCATACCATCGTGCGCATACGCGGGAGTCGTGTCGAGCGCATCCACCAACCGTTGTTTGGTTTGCGACATGCGGTCGTAAAGCGTCACCGGCACGACCGATCGGAGCCATGGCTTCCACGCCTCTGCAAACGCGCGCATGAGAAATCCCCCGGCTTCGCGGCGAAAGCGGCGATACCGACACGTGAGATGCGGCGCTCTTCGGGGCCATTCGAAAAAATGGCGTACCGATTTCGTTCTTGTCGGGCCGGCCACGCGGGCGCCGCGTCGCCTCGGGGCTCGAAGCGCGGGACGTCGCCGCAACCCTCCGAGAGCAGACGGCTCGAATGGCTGAGACGGGTGGAGGAAGTTCGTCAAGCGCGGTGATCGATCGCCACTTCGCTCGTGCTAGGCCGAGTGCATGCGCGTCTGGTCCCTCACCGCTCCGGGTCTCGATCATCTGGTCGCCGAAGAACGCCCCGAACCGATCGCGGGCCCGGGCGAAGTCGTGGTCCGCATACGGGCCGCGTCGCTCAACTACCGCGACCTCATGATCGCGGGCGGGCGTTACACGCGCGGCGCGAAGTATCCCCTCGTTCCGCTGTCGGACGGCGCGGGCGAAATCGCGTCCGTCGGCAGCGGCGTCACGGCGCTGCGCGCGGGCGATCGCGTCGCCACGTCGTTCTTCTCGGGTTGGGTCGACGGGGCGCAGACGCCCGAGCGGTCGGCGACGGCCCTCGGCGGTGCGGTCGACGGCGTTCTCGCCGAGGCGATCGTCCTGCCGCAACACGCGGTCGTTCGCACGCCCGAGCACCTGAGCGACGCCGAGGCGGCGACGTTGCCGTGCGCGGCAGTCACGGCGTGGCACGCGCTCTTCGAGGGCGTCGATCCGCTGCGTCCGGGCCAGACCGTGCTCCTCGAAGGCACGGGCGGCGTATCCATCTTCGGGCTGCAGCTCGCCAAGCTCGCAGGCGCGCGCGTGATCATCACCTCGAGCCAAGACGAGAAACTCGCGCGCGCGCGTAGCCTCGGCGCGGACGAAGTCATCAACTACCGCAAAGTGCCCGAGTGGAACGAGCTCGTGCGAAAGCTCACGTACGGGCGCGGTGCCGATCACGTGCTCGAAGTCGGCGGCAAAGACACGATGGGCCGCGCGCTCACGGCGCTGACGTACGGCGGCCAGATGCACGTCATCGGCGGCGTCTCGGGGTTCGCGACGGAGCTGCCGCTCGGACCGATGGGGCAGACCAACGCGCGCGTGCGCCGCATCTTCGTCGGATCGGTCGCGATGTTCGAAGCCCTGAACCGCGCGGTGTCGCTGCACAAGATGCGGCCGGTGATCGATCGCACGTTCCCGTTCGATCAAGCGCGCGAGGCGCTCGCGTCGATTCAGGAAGCCTCGCATTTCGGAAAGATCGTGCTGGCGGCATAAGCGGCAAGAGCAGGAGCGCGCCCGAGGGAAGAGACTTCCCGCCGCGTAGCGGCGTATGGTGGGGGGAAACGTTCAGCCCGTTTCGGCGAATTCCGTGGACCGCTCCCCCCGCAACTACAAATTCTACGACGTCCTCCTCAGCGCCTCGGTGGCGATCCTCCTTTGCTCGAACTTGATCGGGCCCGGGAAGACCGTCGCCGTGCCATTCCCGGGAATGGGCACCGTGACCTTCGGCGCGGGGAACATCTTCTTTCCCATTTCGTATATCTTCGGCGACGTCTTCACCGAGGTTTACGGGTACTCCAAGGCGCGCAAGGCAATCTGGTGCGGCTTCGGGGCCATGATTTTCGCCTCGACGATGAGCATGGTCGTGATTTATCTCCCGGCCGATCCGCACGAGCCGTTCAACCGCGCGCTCCAGCCGGCGATCGAGCTCGTGTTCGGCAACACGTGGCGCATAACCGCGGGGTCGCTTCTTGCCTTTTGGGCGGGCGACTTCGTGAATTCGTTCGTCCTTGCCCGCATGAAGCTCCTGACGGGCGGCCGGCACCTCTGGACGCGCACGATCGGCTCGACGGTCTGCGGGCAGCTCGTCGATTCATGCATTTTCTACCCGGTCGCGTTCTGGGGGATCTGGAACGGCGCGACCGTCGCGGCCATCGTGCTCCACAACTGGCTCTTCAAGGTGTTCGTCGAGGTCGCGCTGACGCCGGTGACCTACTGGGTCGTGGGCCGGCTGAAACACGTCGAGAAGGAGGACTACTTCGATCGCGGAACGAACTTCAACCCGTTCGCCATCGTGGAGTAGAGGCGCCTCACGCGCAGGACTCGCGTGGGCACGGCGTCAGCGCGCGATTGCCCGCGCATCGTCGTGGGCCTCAGCCGCCGTCGACGCACTCTCCCGTGTGCAGGACCGCCTTCGACGCATACCCCGTCGGCAACCCGTTGCAGGCGAGATTGACCACGGATCCGTCGCACGCGCACCCCGGGCTGAACGCGTTGCAGGTCACTTGCGACCCGGGAAAGCAGCGCCCTGGCGCGCCGCAGCCGCCCGTCGCGTCGAACCCGCAGATCTCGTCGCTCGGGCAGTCCGCGTCGGCGAGGCAGGAGCTAGCGCCCCCATCGACGCCACAAGCCTCACCGAGCTGGCAGAGAATGCAGCTTTTCTGCACGCACCGGGGCTCCCCCTCGAAGGCGCAAGGGCAATCGCCCTGCGCGAATCCCGCCGTCTGCATGTCGTACTTGGCCTGCTCCGATGCGCTGATCGTGGAGCCCCCGCAGAAGCACGACGAGGTACAGAGCGTCCCCGTCGTGACCTGGATGCAGTCGGAGTCCACTTGGCACGACTGATCGTAGGCGGAGAGCACAATGTCGACGCACGCCCCCCCGTCGCGTGCCGTGCTGCCGGCATCGGAACACGCGCCCGAACATCCGGTGGAGGACCCACTCGACCCGCTCGACGCACTCCCGGACGAGGCGCCGG
>DATHQY010000004.1:0-4592 GCA_035482215.1 Polyangiaceae bacterium
CGTGAGCGACACGCAGCGCGTCGTTCGCGCGAGCAGCACCACGCGCAGCTGCTCTTCCAGCTGCCGCACCGCCCGGCTCACCGCCGACCGCGAGACGCCGAGCTCGCGTGCCGCGCTGCTGAAGCTGCGCACCCGCGCGACCGCCAGGAACGCTTGAAGCTGCGAAAAAGGGCCCGTGTTCATGCCCTTGGGACCGTCTCGCGAGCGCGCCGCATTGTCCAGCGTGGCTTAACGGCCCGTCGCTTACGGCGTGCCTAGTGCCGGGGGCGCGTCCGGCGCATGTTCTTTGCGTCGGGTCGAGACCCGACGATTAGGAGCCGGATCGTGAAGGCCCATCGAGGAGGAGGAGACCATGAGTACCCCGAAGCCCCCGAGCGCTCTGCGGCATGCCATCGGCGCGGTCGCACCGAAACTGGTGGACCTCACCGAGGACGTGCTTTTCGGCGACGTGTGGGAGCGCCCGCAACTATCGAAGCGCGATCGCAGTCTCATCACCTGCGCGGCGCTCGTCGCGACCGGCAAGACCGAGCAGATGGAGTTCCACTTTCCGAACGCCGTTCGCAACGGCGTCACGCAGGAGGAGCTCGTCGAGATGATCACGCACCTCGCATTCTACGTCGGCTGGCCGAGCGCGATGTCCGCCGTGAACAAGGCAAAGGCACTTTTCGAAAAGAAAGAGAAAGAGGAAAAAACATGATTTCCAAGCGCAAACTCGGACGACAGGGCCTCGAGGTCTCCGCCATTGGCCTCGGCTGCATGAGCATGAGTGGGAGCTACGGTCCGGCGAAAGACAAGCAGGAGATGATCGCCGTCATCCGCGCGGCGGTCGAACGTGGCGTCACGTTCTTCGATACGGCCGAAGTCTACGGGCCACTCGCCAACGAGGAGCTCGTCGGCGAAGCGCTGGCGCCGTTTCGCGGGCGCGTCGTCATCGCCACCAAATTCGGATTCGCGCCGGCCCGAGACGCCGAAGGCCGATGGAGCCTCCTCAACAGCCGGCCCGAGCACATCAAGCAGGCCGCCGAGGGCTCCCTGAGGCGACTGAAGGTCGACGCCATCGACCTCTATTACCAGCACCGCGTGGATCCGGCGGTCCCGATCGAAGACGTGGCCGGCGCGGTGAAGGACCTCATTCGCGAGGGTAAGGTCAAACACTTCGGTCTCTCCGAGGCGGGGGCGAAGACCATCCGTCGCGCACACGCGGTGCAGCCGGTGAGTGCATTGCAGAGCGAGTACTCGTTGTGGTGGAGGGAGCCCGAGGCGAGCGTGCTGCCGACGCTCGAGGAGCTCGGCATCGGCTTCGTGCCTTTCAGTCCGCTCGGTAAAGGCTTTCTGACGGGGAAACTCGAACCGTCCACGAAGTTCGATTCGACCGACTTCCGGAGCACCATCCCGCGCTTCCAGCCCGAGAATCTTCGCGCCAACCAAGCCTTCGTCGATCTGCTCGCGCGCATCGCGAACGAGAAGAACGCGACGCCCGCCCAGATCGCCCTCGCCTGGGTGCTCGCGCAAAAGCCGTGGATGGTCCCCATCCCGGGAACCACGAAGCACGCGCGCATGATCGAGAACGCCGGCGCCGCCGACATCGTGCTCTCCGCGAGCGACCTCCGCGCGATCGAAGACGGCGCGTCACGGATCGACGCACGCGGCGACCGCTACGCGCCGCAACAGCAGAAGATGATCGATCGCTGATGCCACCGGAGACGCCCGCGCCGAAGAGCGCCTAGAGCTTCGGCGGCGTCCTCGTCCGCCGCGCCGTTCGTGGCGGCCAATGCCGAAAGTAGATCCCTGAAATTCGGGGGGAGGTTCATGCTCTCCGCCGATGATCCATACTTCCACAATCGCATCCCAGGTTGCGTGAAGTTTGGCCCCGGGCTCTGCATTCGCCCAGAACTCAAGGCCCTTCTCGTCCAGCTCGGCGAACGAGGCCGCGCGCCCGCCGGGCCCAGGTCGCCCGGCGAAGTGCGGCGCGAGGGTCAGCGTCCGCTGCAGACAGGGTCGTAGTTTGGCGCGCTCTCATGGGCTTCGCGTGACCTGCCCGAAAAGCTCACGCGCACAGCGCGCGAGCTCCGGATCGAGCGGGGCCGCAGTCTTCGGCAAATGGGCCTCGCCCAGGGGTTGCCCGAAGCGCGAGCCATCCATGGCGGCGCCGGGTGGCGTCGAAAGCCAGATGACGAACGCGACACCGCGAATCGTCCTGATCGGCACGCCACCGCCTCGGCCCTCGAACCAGAGGCGAGAATCATACGCATTGAGGCGATTGTCACCGACGACGAAGACTTCGCCTGGCGCGACCACGAAGGGACCCTGGTGGGCGACGCGGACCTCCGCGCTATCGTCGTAGAACGCGAGGGACAGGGCATCGCCGATGCGCTCGGCGAAGAGATCGCCCGTGTGGCGAACCTGGGTCTCGGAGTCCGCGTAGCTCCACGGACCTAGCCGGCAGCTCGCGACCGCCGCTCCGTTGATCGAGGGGTGCCCGTCGTGAAACTCGATGCGATCGCCCGGAAGACCGAGGACGCGCTTCACGAAATCCTGCTCCGGTGTTTCGGGAAAAGGGAATACCACGATGTCCCCCCGCCGTACCGCGCGGGTCTTGTCGATCAAGATGTGATCGCCCACGAGAACGGTAGGCGTCATCGATCCGGACGGAACTTTGAAAGCCTCGAGGACGAAAGCGCGCACTCCAAGCCGCAGGGCCGCGCCGTAGACGAGGAGGCCGACACCGATCGCGGCGACGAGCCCGAAGGAAGCGCGCGCGTCCGACTTCGCGGCGACGACGACGGTATCCACGCAGAGAACGAGCAGCGCTCCGAGCCCAATGGCCAGCAGAACGCCAAGGGGGACGAGTCCGCGCGCGCCATGGGTCAGTGCGAGCGCGAGCGCGAACGTCACGGCCGGTAGGGCCGCCCATGCGAAACCCCGCCCGTACCGCCCCGCGTAGACGTGACCGAGCCCCGGTCCGCCGAACATCGCCAGCGCGAGGGCCACGACGGCAGAGGGCTTTGGCCGCGTCGTCTTGGGATTCAACCGATTGCCGCCGTCATCCACTCGACGGCTCCCGCGTGTTCACTGCCAGTTGCGCCTCGAAGGCTCGCCTGTAGGCGGCCCGCGCTTCACCGCGGGCGACATACGCGGCCAGGGTTGGGTATTCGTTGAGAATGCCCGAGGGTCTCAGCCTGAGTAGCACCGACACCATCAAAAGATCGCCCGCGCTGAACGCACCATCGAGCCACTCGGCCTCGCCGAGGCGGACGGCAAGTCGGCGAAGCCGGTCGCGAATGCGATCTTCCACCAGAGGCAGGCGCTCCGCGGCCCAGGGCCTGTCGCGCTCCAGGAATTTCGCGGTCTGGAGCTCCAGAATCGGTGGCTCGACCGTGTTGAGCGCGGCAAACATCCATGTGATCGCGCGCGCCCGCGCATTCGCGTCGTCCGGCAGCAACCCCGCATGCCGCTGGGCGAGGTGAAATACGATCGCCCCTGTCTCGAACAGCGCGAGATCGCCTTCTTCATAGGTTGGAATCTGGCCGAAAGGATGAAGCGCCAGATGCGCCGGCTCCTTCATCGCACGAAACGAAACAAGGCGAACCTGGTAGGGTTGGCCCACTTCCTCGAGTGCCCAGCGAACGCGCGTATCACGCGCGAGTCCCTTACCACCATCGGGCGATCGTTCGAATGCGGTAATCGTGACGGTCATCGGCGCAGATTACGCCACCGGCGACATCGGCACGACCGTCTCGCTGGCCTTCGCGGCGTCGCCCGCGCGACTCTGGGCGCGGGAAGCGCTTCCGTCGTGCAGAGCGCGGCCTCTCGTTCGTTTCGCGGCAGCGCTCTCGCCTGGAGACGGCCTCATCTCGTCGTGAGCACCGAAGTGCCACGCGTGCGACGCGTTCCTCTCCTCGCGAGCGATTGCCCTTGCCTCCTGCCAACGGACGCTGTCGCGCCGAGCGCCACCTCTCCGCAGGAGAGCGCGACGCGGCACGGCGACCGAAGTGGCGCCCTACGCGTGTGCTTCGATTCTCAGCGCGCGAGCAGCGCCCATCTGCGATTGCGAAACGCTGCTCTGTGCGTGGGCTTTGCCCATAAATCGGGACCTGCCCAAGAAGTCGCGAAGCTGCCCATAAATGGGGCTCGCTATCAGCGCGTAGGTAGACCGTAACTACATCTTGGCGAATGCGTTTGCATTGCGCGCCATTATGATGTAGGTGGTTATCCGTGCCTACCGAGCCGTTGGACCTTGCGCGCACGGACGCCATTATCCAAAACCTCATCGAAGCAAAACGCGCGGCACGCGACGAACTCGCTCAGCTCATGAAGCGAATCGAAGAACTCCGCGCGGCGCTTGCGAGCGTCGGTGTCTCATCGGAGGATGCCGATGGCACGTCATTCGCTGCGCCGAGTACAGCCAAGCTGGTGCGTCGCATTTTAGCAGAGCACCCCGAGGGGCTGACCTCGGTCGAGATCGTCGACCTAATCAGAAAGACGCAGCCGAGCATCGACCCGCGCAACGTTCATGCGGCTTTGCGGGGCGTGAAGAAGACCGGCGCCCGGCGCGCATACAGGTATTACGTCAAGGCCGCCCCTACATCGGG
>DATHQY010000005.1:0-3565 GCA_035482215.1 Polyangiaceae bacterium
GGCTCGAAGTACGCGCACTCGAGCAGCACGCGGCGCGTGCCGGGCCCGATCTCGCTGTCGCCTCCCCCCATGACGCCCGCCAGAGCGACGGCGCCTTCGCCGTCGGCGATGACGAGGTCGTCGTCGACCAGCACGCGATCGATGCCGTCCAGGGTACGGAGCCTTTCTCCGCCCTTCGCGCGCCGGACGACGATGGTCCGTCCGCGCACCTTGTCGAGGTCGAACGCGTGCATCGGGTGCCCGAACTCGAGCATCGCGAGGTTGGTCACGTCGACGACGTTGGAGATGGGCCGGACGCCCAGCGACGCGAGCCGCCAGCACGTCTCGAGCGGCGAGGGCGCGATCGTCGCATCCACCAGCACCGCCGCGCCGTAGTGCGGGCATCGCTCCCCGTCCTCGATGCGGATGGAAACGAACTTGGAGACGGCCTCGCTCCGCTCGCCCTCGATCGCGCTCGGCGTCACGAGCCCGAAGGGCACGCCGAAGAGCGCGGCTGCCTCGCGCGCCAGCCCGACGTGTCCGAGCCCGTCCGGGCGGTTGGGCGTCAGCCCGATCTCCAGGATCGTGTCGCGCGCCCAGGGAAGCGCGCTCACGAGAGGTGCCCCCGGCGTCGCCGTGCCCGACGGCAGCACGAGGATGCCGTCGGTCGCGTCGCCCCCTTCACGCAGGCCGAGCTCGGCCTCGCTGCAGAGCATCCCTTCGCTGGGTACGCCGGCGATGGTGCGCGCTTCGATCGTGGTCCCCTTGGCAGGCAAGTGCGCGCCGAGCGGCGCGAGCACGACGAGGCCACCGGGTTCCGGCACGTTGGGCGCGCCGCACACGACGAGCTGCGTACCACCCCCCCGCTCCACGGTGACGAGCCGCAAGCCGCTCCGGGACGGATGCGGGCGCGTGGCCACGACGCTTGCGACCACGCACGCCTCGGCGCCGAGCCCGTAGGCGTGCGTCGACTCGACCTCGAGCCCCGCGCCCGTCAGGCGCGCCGCGATGGCGGCGGCGTCGTCCGGGAGCTGCGGGCAGAGCTCACGAAGCCATCGGACGGACGCTCTCATCGGAAGGCGCATCCGTAGCCCACGTGCGGGGCGCGGTCGAGTTCAAGTCCACGCGCTTCAGTTCCTCCGGCGTCATCAGACGTGCGGAATCTTCGAGCAGGGCCTCCAGCACCCGATCCGCGTGGGCGATCCGATCGGCCTCGCCGCATGCCCTGCGCGCGTCGTCCGCGTCGTCGACGACGACGGCCGCCACGATGGCGGGGGCGACGCCGAGCGCGAGACTCTCGTAGATCGCGTGCCCGAAGACGATCCCTCGGGCGTCGCCGGCGCCTACCGCCGCTTCGAGCGCCCCCGGGTCCCCCGCCATGAGCGCCGCGCGCAAGCCCGCCGGATCGCGCGCCAGAAGAACGACGCCGCCCTCGTCGAGGAGGGCCAGAGCGTCGAGCTCGCGCGTGCGGGCCGGTGGAAGCGTGCGCGCGCCCGGCGCAATACGCGCGGCGATGGCACGGTGCTGGCGCGCATGAAGGGCGCGCTTGGCGCGCGGGAAGGTGCCCCACACGAGGGCGTTCATGAAGTCGTGCCAGCAGCGCTCCCGCGTCGGCACGACGCCGTCCAGCGTGATACGGGCATCGTAGAGGGCGCGCGGATCGAGCGGGGTACGCCGGCGCGGCGGGGACGCGGGAACGAAGCGAACGGGCGGATCGCCCGCGAAGACGCGCGCGAAATCGCCGACGGTGGGGAAGTCCTCACCCGGACCGATGGCGCCGAGCGCCCGCCGCAAAGGCCAGAAGTGCGGCGAACGCGCGCAAAACCGCGGATCGAAAGCCACGGCGCGGCGCACGACGACGAGTGGTCTCACGGCACGAGGATTCTACCGCGCGGCCTGCGTCTGGCCGACGAGTACGATCGACACGACGCCGGCATCGGCGGCTGCGGCGCTCGGGCACGCCGTGCCCGGCAGCTCGACGAGCACGGCGCAGGCGGGCGCCGGGCGGACCAGAGCACCGCGCCCCGTCATCGCCCGTGAGCGGCCCGCCATCGCCACGCCGAATATTTAGCCCACTTCTCCGATGCGCGCCCCGGCGCGTACGGCGTTCACCCCTTCGACGAGGGGGAGTCTCCGGCCGGGTCCGAGCGTCATCGGCTTGTTCCCGGCGTAGACGCGGTGCCTGCCGCGGCTCTCGAACCACTCCTTCGTCGTCGCCACGGTGTGCATGTTCTCGACGATCTGCCGCCAGCCGACGCCGGTGTTGTACGCGCAGAAGGAGATCTCACCTTCTTGCGTCCCGTACGGGATGACGCACATCTCCGTGCGGCGAAAGTCGTACGTCCAGAGATCCTGGAACCACATCCCGCCGACCCACAGGATCCGCCAGTCCTGCTCCTTGATCTCCTTGCCCATCGCCCCGCGCATCTTGCCGTAGAAAAAGAGCTTCACGAACTCGAGCAAGGTGAAGCCCGGGGGGGCCTTGGACTGGTCGTAGTTGCGCACGAACGACATCGCGACCTGCGCGAGGCTGAGCTCCTTGCCGCGCGCGGTGTCGCAGATGACCGCGATGTCGTCCATGAAGCGGCCGATGTCGAAGAACTGCGTGATCGTGGCCCACTGCTTGGTGCGGTGATTCGCGACGAGGACGACGCTCGCGCCGCAGTTGGGGTGGCACGAGCAGTTGACGGAACCGAACGACGCGTCGTCCGGTCCGTGCAGGGATCGCAGGTGATCGGCCAGCGCGCCGAATGCGCCCATCGCACCGAGCGGATACCAGTCACGGTAGACGTCGATCTTGCCGCCGGTGTGCCGGCTCAGGGCGTGCGCCAGGTGCGACGTCGTGTAGCGCCGGGCGCGGCGCTGCTCGTCGGTGACCTCCTCGTCGCGGCCGGTGAACGACACCGGCTGGAACGACACGCCGTCGAGGACGTCGCTGTTGGCGATCGAGAAGTCGAGGATCGGGCCGACCTGGCTGTCGTTGACGCCGTTGACCACCGTCGTCACGGGCAAGATCTGGATCCCCGCCGCGCGCATGACCTCGATGGCCTTGCGCTTCACGTCGAAGAGATTGCTGATGTGCCGGTGGCTGTTGGCGTCGTTCGACACACCGTCGAACTGGAAATAGGCGAGATCGAAGCCGGCCTCCTTGGCCTGAAACGCGAACTCGGGCTCGAGGGCGAAGCGCAGGCCGTTGGTCGCGGCTTGCACGTTGAAGTAGCCGACCTTCTTTGCGTACGCGCACGCCTCGAGGAAGTGCGGCGACATCGTCGGCTCCCCGCCCGAGAACTGCACCGTCATCTGCCGTCGCGGCTTGAACGAGACCGACGCGTCGAGGATCTGCTTGATGTCGTCCATCGTCAGCTCGTGCACGTAGCCGACCTGGTTGGCATCCATGAAGCAGGGGTTGCACATCATGTTGCATCGATTGGTGAGATCGACGGTCAGGACGGTGCCGCGGCCGTAGCGGATCGAGGACGTGCCGTGCCGATGCACGAGCTCGTCGCCGAGCGTGCGGTAATCCCGGCCTTGGTAGCGCCCCTCGATGATCCGGCTGAACGCCGGGTCGAGCGAGATGAGATCCTCG
>DATHQY010000006.1:0-19975 GCA_035482215.1 Polyangiaceae bacterium
AGCGCACCGCCGTCGCCCGCAAGAAGCGAACGACCTCGCGCGGCGGAATCTCGTCGCGGAGGAGGCGTGCGTACGCGTCGTCGGGCATCGAGGCGAGCGACGCGAAGGCCGCGTCGAGCAGTCGATTGAGCTCGTCACCGTGGAACCCTCGGCTCGCCAAGACGCGCGCGAGCCCGCCCGTGACCGCGTGGGCCGGCGCGTCGTCGACCACGCACGCCGGAGGCGCCGGACCGCCTTCTGCGGCCGCCGCGATGAAGCCGCAGGCGCGCTCGAGCGATCGCAGCGTCGCGCCGAATCCGCAGCACGTGAGGGGCGAATGGCGCGCGGCCGCGTCGCCGACGAGCACGACGCGCGGCTCCGGCGCGCGCGGCGGAGGACAGAGCCGCGACCAGCCCGGAATGAAGCCGAACGTCGGCCGCACGAGCGTGGCCCGGCCGCGCTTGTACGCTGGGAGTGTCGCGAAGAACCGGGCGAAGAGATCCGCGAGCGAGACCCGCTCGCCGCGATCGCCGTGGCCAGCGCGGTTCGCGTAATAAAAGAGGTACACGGTCGTCTCGCCGGGCCGGCCGGGGAACGCCTCCCAGATGTGCTGGCGGCCCTCGTCGATGCCGTCGATGGTCGCCAGGATCTCGCCCGTATGCGGATCCACGCGATCCGGGGTCTCGCCCTCCTCTAGGCCGGTCACGACACCTCCGACCGTGGGGCACACGAGATCTGCCGTCGCATAGGGGCTCGACGCGCCACGCGCATCGACGAGCATCCGCGCCGTCATCTCGACGGTCGCGCCGTCGCGCATCCGGGCACGGATGCGCACCGCTCGCGGACCCGACGCATGCGAAACGACCTCGTGTCCGTCGAAGAGGCGGACGCCGCGGCGCTCGGAGAGCGCACGGCCGTGGGCGAGCAGCGCGCCGGCGTCGATCGCGTGATCGAGCACGTTCGCGACGGCGTAGCTGCCGCCGCCGGCGAAGCGGCAGACGCCTTGCGCGTAGCGGGCGGTGGTCCACGAGGCGATGGCGGCGTCGTCCGCGAGGCCGGCGCGAACGAGCGCCGATAGCTCCGTGCCGCTCGCGTTCCACTCGCGGTGCGATTGCCCGATGCGCGCGCGATCGAGAACCGCGACACGGAGCCCGCGCGACGCCAGAATGGGGGCGAGCAGCGACCAGAGGCCGCCGCCCGCGAGGATCACGTCGAAGTCCACGGGGTCGCCCTCCTCGGGCGATCGCGGTGGCGCCTGCTCGGAGCGTTCTTTGGACCGGTATTCGCGACCGAGGCGGTCGAGG
This sequence comes from Polyangiaceae bacterium, assembly GCA_035482215.1. Classification (GTDB taxonomy): domain Bacteria; phylum Myxococcota_A; class Polyangia; order Polyangiales; family Polyangiaceae; genus Palsa-1150. The sequence goes on from DATHQY010000006.1 coordinate 1,284, forward strand.
TGATCGAGCCGCTCGAGTAGCGCGTCGCCCCCCGCGTCGCGCACTTGCGCTCTAGCAGTCTCTCGCGCACGAGCGCGCTCCTCGCGATCGGTCACGGCGAATCCGTGCAAGCGCTCACGAGAAAGCGCACCGCATCGAGCGGCGGTTCGACGTACCTCGGCGCAGGCCATCGCGCAGTGTACGCCCTCGCAAGGAGCCAGAGCTTGCGGCGACGAGACACGTACGCCCGGCGCGTCATCGCGTCGTGGCCGGCTTCGCGTACGGCGCGCCCGATGTCCGCGTAGATCCAACGCGCGGCGCCGATGGCGGGGCGGCAATCGCGGGGCAAGAGCGCGATCCCGCTCTCCGCTCGCGTGTAGAGCGCATCGGCCGCGGCCAGGAGACGCGCCACGACGGACGCGAGCGCAGGCGTGTGCACGGGTCGTTCGAGCCACGCGTGCGCTTCGATCCCGGCTTCGCGCATCCAGTCGAGGGGCAGGTAGATGCGCCCCCGACGTGCGTCTTCGCCGACGTCGCGCGCGATGTTCGTGAGCTGCATCGCGACGCCCAGATCGCACGCGCGCGCCAGGGCCGCGGTTGAACGTGCGCCCATGACGACCGTCATCATCGCGCCGACGGTCCCGGCCACGCGCGCCGCGTACGCGTAGAGGTCGGCGAGCGAAGCGTACGTCTTGTCGTCCGTGTCCCATTGCAGGCCTTCGAGCAGCGCGTCGAACAAGGCTTGCGGGATCCGTTCGCGTGCGACGACCTTGGCGAACGCGCGGTCGACGGGGTTGTCGTCCGGAGTGCCCGCGTAGGCGCGTGCCAGGCGCTCGCGCAGCGTCTCCACGGCGCGGTCGGTCGCGTCGGGAGCGAGGTCGATCGCGTCGTCGGCTTCGCGGCAGAAGGCGTAGAGCACCGTCGCGGGCGCGCGCACGCGCAGAGGGAGGAGGCGCGCGGCGGTGGCAAACGAAGCCGATCCGTTACGGAGGACGCGCTCGCACACGGCGACGTCCGGGTCGTTCGAGGCGCGCGCGTTCACGTTCGCGTTCGCGTTCGCGTTCGCGCTCGCGCTCGCCTGCGGTACGTCGCGTCACGCCGCATCGGGCACCAACTTGTCGAGCACCCGCGCCGACGACAGAACCCCAGGTACACCCGCCCCCGGGTGTGTCCCGGCGCCGACGAGATAGAGCCCCGCGACGTCTTCGCTCGCGTTGTGCGGGCGAAACCACGCGCTCTGGGTGAGGATCGGCTCGAGCCCGAACGCGGCACCGCGCTCGCTCAAGAGGTCGTCGCGAAAGTGCAGGGGCGTCATGACGCGCGACGTGGCAAGAGCACCCGCGAGCCCCGGCAGAAGAGAAGCCTCGAGCGCCTGCTCGATCGCGGCACGGTAAGGCTCGGCCTGCATGGTCCAGTCGACGTTCGCGTCGAGATGCGGAACCGGCGACAGAACGTAAAACGCGTCACACCCCAGAGGCGCGAGACTCGGATCGGTCGCTGTCGGGCGGTGCAAGTACAGGCTGAAATCGGGCGCGAGCCGGTGCTGCTCGAAGATGTCCCGCAAGAGTTCGCGGTAGCGCGGCCCGAGCAGGATCGAGTGATGTGCGACGTCTGGGTAGCGCCGGCGTGTCCCGAAATACCAGACGAAGAGGCTCATCGAGTACCGAGCGCTCGCGAGCTTCGCGTCGGTCCAGCGGCGGCGGTGCTCCGGGGCGAGCAGGCTTCGGTACGTGAACGCGGAGTCCGCATTGGAGACGACGACGTCAGCTCTCTCGATGCGCCCGCCTTCGAGCTCGACGCCGGTCACGCGCCCGCACTCTCGCCCGCCTTCCACGAGGATCTGCCGTACGGTCTCGCCGTAGCGAATCGTGCCGCCGAGCCGCTCGAAGAGCCCGACGAGGCCGTGCACGAGCGATCCCGTGCCGCCCATTGGAAAATGCACGCCCCATTTGCGTTCGAGGTGCGGGATCAAGCTGTAGATCGACGTCGTCGTGAACGGATTGCCTCCCACGAGGAGCGGATGGAACGACAAAAGTTGCCGCACCTTCTCGTTCTTCACAAACTTTGCGACCATCCCGTAGACCGTCCGGTAGCTCTCGAGCCGCACCATCGCGGGCACCACGCGCGCCATGTCCGTCCACGATCCGAACGGGACGTGCGAGAGCTGCTCGAACCCCACGTCGAAGATCCGCCCGCTCATCGCGAGGAAACGGTCGTACCCGCGTACGTCGCCCGGTGCGATCGCGCGGATCTGCGCGCGCATTGCCTGGGCGTCGCCCGAGTAGTCGACCGTCTGCCCGTCGTGAAAACGAATGCGGTAAAACGGCGTCACCGGCCGCATGTCGACGTGATCGGCCATGCGCTCGCCAGCCAGCGCCCAGAGCTCTTCGAACAAGAACGGCGCGGTGATGACCGTGGGCCCCGCGTCGAAGACGAAGCCGTCTTGCCGAAAGACGCGCGCGCGCCCACCCGGCTGCTCGTGGCGTTCGAGGATTGTGGTCGACCAGCCGCGACGGGCGAGACGCACGGCCGCCGCGAGCCCGCCGAAGCCACTGCCGATGACGAGCGCGCGCCGCCCGGCTTGCGTTGCACGCAGACTCATTGTACAATGTCTGTATAGGGTAGGTCCCAAGGTTGTCAAACCCGACGAAAGGCAGACCGCCGCCTCCCCCCGCCGCGCCCGCGCTGGCGCCGCACCCCGGAGCGGCGATTCGAATTCACGCCGTGGCGGCGCTCACGGGCGTGCCGGAGCCGACGCTTCGGGCGTGGGAGAGGCGCTACGGAGTGCCCGCCCCCGAACGCACGACGGGCAACTATCGCCTCTACAGCCGGTTCGACATCGAACAAGTTCGCGCGATGCGCCGGCTCTGCGACGAGGGCGCCTCCGCTGCCGAGGCTGCGCGCCAGGTGATCGAGACCCCGCCGGACGAATTGGCGTATCCGAGCGACGCCGACGGGGCGGGCGAATCGACCGAATCCGTTGCCGCGGCCTCCTTCGCCGGAGCCGTCGAAGCGCTCACTAGCGCCATCCGCCGGCTCGACGACCTGACGTTCGAAGCGCAGCTGCGGCGCGCGAGCTACCTTGGGTCGGCGACCGCCATCTTCGAGCGTGTCCTCGTTCCCACCTTGCATAAGGTCAACTCGCTTCTATGCAATGGCTCTATCTCCATCGCCCACGAGCACTTCGCGTCGCAGCGCATCGCGACGCTGATTCGTGACTTCACGCGGCTCGCGACTCCCGACGACCCGAAGGGCGTCGCCGTCGTGGCGTGCTTCGCCGACGAGCACCACGAGATTGGCGCGCTCGGCGTGGCCCTCAAGCTCGCGACCTGGGGATTGCGCCCGATCTTTCTCGGCGCGCGCACTCCGCCGCCGGCCATCCACACGGCGGTTGGCGTCCTGGTGCCGAAGCTCGTTGCCCTTTCGGTGACCGTGCCGCCCGACCGCGCCCGCGCCCGCGAGCTCGTGGACGGCTACGCGGGTGCGTGCGGGCCGACTCCGTGGGCCGTCGGCGGGCCGGCCACCGAAACGATGGCCGACCTCGTGCAAAATGCGGGAGGCATCATCGCGCCGCCCAATACGGCAGGTTTGCGCGCGCTCGTGCGGTCCTTGACTAGGCCGCGTCGAAGCGATCGAGGTTCATCACTTTCGTCCACGCTGTGACGAAGTCGTGCACGTGACGCAAGGAGGTCGCCCGTGGCGAGATCCGCGCGACGTATTGAATGCGATCCTGTGGGTCTTACGCACGGGAGCGCCGTGGGCGGACATTCCCCGCCGCTATCCACCGCACTGCCATGATCTTGGTCGCTTTGCCGCTGCGAGTGATCCCAACATGAGGGCCCCCCTTTTTGCGCCGGCGTGGGTGCCGTCGATGTATGCCTCGGTCAGATCGACTTTTCCGCGCGCGAGGGTGTTTTGGACCGCATCCTCACGACGCTGGCCGAAGATCTTCGGCAACGCTCCCACTTCTGAAAGCGGTCGTGACACGTCTGGTTTCAGAGTGACCCCTGTCCCGAAGCGATGATGTGGATCGTCTCGAAGAATGCGGTCCAAATAGCGAAATACCAGCTCGACCAAGTCGAGCGCGTATTTGAACTCAGCATGAACGACATAGAGGACGCAGTCGTCAAAGAAATCGTGCCGTTGAAATTGATCGAACTGTTTCGTCGGCAGCTGAAATAGCCCATGCGACCGCGCGAAGTCCCGATCCCGGCGGCGCTCGTCCCGTTGCTCGCCGAAATGAAGAAAGGGGACGAAGCCCACGGATCTCGTGGTGCCGTTGCTCGGCACGGTGCGCGACAACCGCCGGGCGATCCTGTTCCGGGTGCACCTTCACGCCGCGAAGCTCGAACGCACGCGGCTCTTCGAAGACACCGCGACGACGATGGCGATCAACTTCCGCTCGCTACGCGATAGTGGCATCACGTGGGAAGCCCTCGCGAGCACGCCCGTGGACCGCATCCATGCCCGCGCCGGCCACCAGCACATCGCAACTACACTCGGCTACGCGAAGGCAGTTGAAAACCTTCGCGGCAAGTTCGGCACCCCGTTTGGGGCGCTCCCGGATGCCTTGCTTGAATCGTCCCGAATCGTCCCGGGACGATTCACGGCGCGAAAGCCAGCCAAAAACAAGGCTCTTGGGGCTCCGACTGCTGGACTCGACGACGACTGGCCGGAGCGAAGCGAGTCCAGGCGGCGCGAGGAGAACAGTCCTGGCCTGAAGTTCCTTCAAGCAGAGGCTCCGACTGCTCGACTCGAGACCGCCTAGCTCGTTGGATTCACGGGAGAATACGTATGACTCGCGTACGGAGGACCCTCCGCGAGTTGACGTAAGTGCGCGTGAGCTGGTCCCGTTTGGGCCAAGCGAAAGCGAAGATGAGCCTGGGCGGTCTCGGCATCCAGCGTCATGACGATTCGTCGTGCTTGACGATTCGTCATGACGCTCCATATTGACGTCGTGGGCCTCGTCGAGCGGATCCGGTCCCTCGGGAAGGCTCCGAGCGCCGTACGAATCGGCGGCGACGCTGTTCTGTCGATGGGCGGTCGCGGCGTGGGCGGACGAGATGTCGGGCACGCGCTCGTGAACGCGACTACCGCGGAGGAACAAGGTCCGGACGTGATCATAATGGGACCGACGATCGACGGCGAGGTTCTGCGCATCGTGGCCCGAATCAACGAGGACGGGCTCCACGTTTCCAACGTCGTGCTCTGAGGTGCGATCATGAAGTGCAATCGTTGCGGAAAGAACACGGTGGAGGCGGCTACGCTCCGCCACGAAATCAGCGTGGGCGGCGCGAAGTTCGTGGGCAAGCTCGACGGACAGAGGTGCGCCTCGTGCAAAGAGACCGAGATCTCCCTCGACGTGCTGACACAGTTCGAGCACGCGGTAGCGCGCAGCCTCGCAGAGCACGGTCCGGTGAGCGGGGCGACGCTGCGGTATATGCGGAAGTCCGTCCCGCTGTCAGCTGTTGAACTTGCATCGCTTCTTCGCGTTGCGCCCGAGACGATCTCGCGGTGGGAGACCGGCGAGCGGGCCGTCGATCGCGCGGCTTGGCTCGTCGTGCGGGCCCTGGTGCTCGAGCCCGAATCAATGGCCGCCCTCGCCGAGCTGCGCGACGAGCCGCCGGCACGCGCTGTTTCGATCGCGGTGTGACGAAGGACGTGCGGCCCCTCGGCCTCACCCCTCGCGAGGCGCGCGGATAGCACGGGCGAGGTGCATGCCATCGGTTCGCCGGCGTCGTGTCGTGGTCGGGCCATCCCAGCCTCCGCACGCGGACATTACGTGCGGTCGGATCTCACTGGCACAATGCGGTCGACCAGACGCTTACAATCGATCGGCGGAAGTGGTCAATAATTGTTGACCACATCCTCTTCGAGACGAATGGCTAGCCGAGCGTTCGTCGTGAAGGCGTGCGGTGTGACGCCGGACGAGCTTGTAGATCCCGAATCTCGTCAGGGGCCTGCCCGCCGCAGACTCGAAGACCAGAGCCTAAGGGGGACTAAGCGCCTCGAGAAAGGCCGCTTCCGCCCCGCGTTCGCCGAGGATTGGAGACGGTCTTTCAAAAGCGCGGCGTATCCATCCCGACGAAATCGTCAAGGATCGCTGGGATTCTGCGACGTTAGGGCCAGTGCTCTCGCGATCAAAGCGCCGCGGAAGTCGCAGATCGCTTCCACCCAAGGTCACAAGACGCGCACGCTGCGCCGCTGGCTATGGGAGGCCGGTGTGCGGCGGCCCGAACTTCACAAGAACACGCCGACCAGCAAGGGGATCACCTGGCACGACTTGAGGGCTACGGGGCTGACCTGGATGGCCGTCCGCGGGGACGATCCGCTGAAGATTCAGCAACGCGCCGGGCATGCGACCTTCGGTACCACCCAGCTCTATGTGCGCACCGCCGAAGCGGTTCGAGATGGGTTTGGCACGCCGTTCCCGCCACTGCCGGAGTGCCTCTTGCGAATCGTCAACGATTCGTCATTGACGAATCGGGCGAGGAAATCGAGCCAAAAACAAGGCTCTTCGGGCTCCGACTGCTGGACTCGAACCAGCGACCCGGCGATTAACAGTCGCCTGCTCTACCAACTGAGCTAAGTCGGAATGTCTGAAGCCCCGCTTTCTATCGTCGCCGTACTGGACCGTCAAGAACGCTTCACACGGTAGCGAACGCAGCGGCGTCGATATCCAGCGGGGAGCGATCGGCGTCGGCCATGAGCTTCGCTTTTAGCTCCACGGTAGGCAGAACGTTGCGCGCGTAGTACAGCGCCGCCGCGACTTTGCCTCGGTAGAACGGCTCGTCGCGCGTGCCCGGGGCGGTCGTCCCGTTCTGCAGCTTTTCCTGCGCGATGGCCGCGCCCTCGAGCAGCATCCAGCCGACGGCCGTTTCGGCCATCATCTCGAGGTAGCGGTTCGCGTGGAGCGGAACGAGCGCCACGCTGCCGCTCTGGAACCACATGAGCAGGCGCATCGACGTGCCGCCGAGCGCTTCCTGGGCCGCCGCCAGGGTCTTCGTCGCGGGGCCGAGCACCGCGTCGCTCGCGTGTTTCTGCGTGAACTTGGCGATGTCGCCGAGGAACGCCTGCAGGTTGGCGCCGCCCCCCTGTCCGAGCTTGCGCCCGACCAGGTCCATCGCCTGGATATGGTTGGTCCCCTCGTAAATGCTGAAGATCTTCGCGTCGCGGCAGTACTGCTCGACCGGGAAGTCGCGCGTGTAGCCGACGCCGCCGAACGTCTGGATCGCCGTCTCGCACACGCGAAACCCCTGATCGCTCCCGTACGCTTTCACGAGCGGCACGAGCAGATCGACCTGGCCCGTGTGGTACGCCGCCGTCTTTTCGTCTTTGCCCTGCAGCGCCTTCGCCGCGTCCCCGTGGTGCGCGAGCTTGACCGCCAGCGCGCGGATGCCTTCGACGCGCGCCTTCATGTCGAGCAGCATCCGGCGAACGTCCGCGTGCTCGATGATGGGCACGCGCGGGGACGTCGCGTCCTTCCAGTGCGCGATGTTCGCGCCCTGCTTGCGCTCTTTTGCGTAGTCGAGCGCGTTCAGAAAGGCGCTCGAAGCGACGCTGAGCCCCTGGACGCCCACGGCGATGCGCGCGTTGTTCATCAACTTGAACATCTGCGGCATGCCCTGATTCAGCTTGCTCTCGCCGCCGACGGGCCAGCCGATGCACTGCCCCGTGTCGCCGAAGTTGAGCACGCACGTGGCCGATCCGTTGATGCCCATCTTGTGCTCGATGTTGGCCACGTCGACGTCGTTCGGCTCGCCGAGCGTGCCGTCGTCTTTCACGCGTGTCCTCGGCACGATGAAGAGCGTCAGCCCCTTCGTGCCGGCCGGCGCGCCTTCGACGCGGGCGAGCACGAGGTGCACGATGTTCTCCGTCAGGTCCTGATCGCCGCCCGAGATGAAGATCTTCGTCCCGCGGATCGAGTAGCTCCCGTCCGGATTGAGCGACGCGGACGTCTTCGCGCTCCCGACGTCGCTGCCGGCTTGGGGCTCGGTCAGGCACATCGTGCCGCCCCACCGCCCCCCGAACATCGACGGGCAGTAAAGCTGCTTCTGCTCGTCGGTACCGAACGCGTGAATGACCTCGGCCGCACCGAAGGCGAGGCCCGCGTACATCGCGAAGGCCGCGTTCGAGCCGCTCAGCATCTCTTCGACGAGCACCTGGATCGACGTCGGCGCGCCGCCGCCGCCGTAATCCGGCGAAACGCCGAGCTGCTTCCATCCCGCGTCGTAGAGGCTCTTCCACGCCTCTTTGAAGCCCGGAGGGGTGATGACGTGCCCGCCTTCGAGCTTGCACCCCTGATCGCCGACGGCGTTCAGCGGCCCCGTGACTTCACGCACCCAGCGGTAGCACTCGGCGAGCGCCGACCGGCACTCGTCTTCACCCCACGCTTCGAACGGGGCCTTGCCGAGAATCTCCTCGACGTGAAACTGCTCGAACAAGAGAAAATAGAGCTCGCGGAGATCGGCCTTGTAACGATTGATCGTCGGAATCGGCTTGGACACGGGGCCTCCGAGTCGCCGAACTAGAGCCGTCGGCGTCGCGAATGAATCGCCATTCAGTGTAACGCCGGCTCGCGCCCCTCGCACGCCACGTCTCGTGAGCGAGAGCGAGAAACAGGGAGGGGAGGAGGGCCGCCTAGAGCTCGGCGCGCACGAGGATGAACTTGTTGCAGAGCACCTTGTCGGTGATCTCGCGGTACGACTTGCCCTGCACTTCGCCTTTGAGCCCGCCGATGCGTCCGTGCTCGGTGATGAAGTACATGACCTTCTTGCCCTCCTCGCGCTGCTTTTTCAGCCAGTTCGTGAAGGTCGTGCCCGTCGAGACGAAGGCGGGGATGTGGTTGCCCGTATAAAAATTCTCGCCCTTCCAGTTCATCTGGTACGCGATGAGCGGCTCCTCGGGCCCCGAGCGATTGGCGTAGTACGCCTCGATCATCTCGTGCTGGCCCCAGTGCTGCGCTGTGCGCTGCATGTACACGTCGAGCCCCCAGAGGCCCCATGCGAACGCGAACGCGCAGAGGGCCATCACCGCGTGGTGGCGCACCGCGCGCACCGCGAGCGCGAGCGAGAGGAGAATCGCCACCGCCGCAAAGCCGAAGAGCACGGCGGAGAAATCGAGCGAATCCGGCCACGGCCGGCGGTAGTTGTACGTGTAGAGCTGCAGGAGCCGGATGGCTCCCGGCTGGTCGCCGTTCTCGGGCTTGATGATGAGGTCCCGCGCGACGACGATGAGCACGAGCGCCGACGCGACGGCGCCTGCCGCCAGCATGCGCGAAGCATGGCGGCCCGCGGAGTCGTCCTCTTCGGGGTCCGGGAGATTCTTCGAGGGAAACGAGACGACCGCGCCCGCGAGCAACACGGCGCCGACGACGATGAAGAGGATCGCCATCACGACCGAAGGGTCGCCGAGATGCCCGTCCGGCTTCGTGCCGAGCCACGACCCGGGCAGCGTGCGAGCGATGCCGAGCGTCAAGAGCGCGCTGCCCGCGAATAGACCGCCGAGGTAAATCGCCAGCGATTGCCCCTTGGGCAGGTTCTGGCTCCCGAGCATGTCGTCGAGGACGACGCCGATGAGCATCGCGATCGGCGGGACGGCCGGGAAGATGTAGTGGTGAAATTTCGTCCCCATGAACGAGAAGAGGGCGAAGGCGAAGAGAAACCAGAAGCAGAGGAGCAGCGACACGTCCGCGCGCGCGCTGTCGCGAGCGCTCGGTCCCCGGCGGAGCCACCAGAGTAGGCCGAGCGGCGCGATGCCCGTCCACGGAAAGAGCGCGTAGCCGAGCTGCCAGACGTAAAAGCGGAAGCTCGTGTCGTCGCCTTCGTTCGTGTCGTGCACGTGGTGGAAGGCACGATTGAACATGTCGTGGAAGATGAGGCGATCGGTGAACGGTGCGCCGTGGCGTACGTACATCGCGACGTACCAGGGCATCGCGACCGCGAGCAGAATGAGCGTCCCCCCGACGACTTCGAACTGCGCGAACTCGGAGAGAAAGCGCGTGATGCGCCCCACGAGCTCGTCGCCCGGGCGCGACGCGATCAAGTACGCGAGCGTCACGAGGACCGGGAAGCCGAGCCCCTCGGGACCCTTGCCGAGCGTCGCGATCGCCGCGAAAAACCAGGCGGCGAGATAATACAGGCGGCGCAGGCGGCGCTCGCCCCAGCTGAGCCAGAGCAGGAGCCCGAGGCACGCCGTCCATAACAAGCCTTGGATCGCGGGCTCGAACGCGCCGAACGACCGCATGAACCATGCGCCGGCGCCGGTGCCCACGATATGCGGAATGCTCGCCGGCATCGCCGCGCGGCACTCTTCGTTGCCGGGCAATCCGCAGTCGCCCATGCCCGATCCGCTCCGAAACTCGTCCCAGTGGGGGTTGAAGCCGTGCGCGCCGGGCCGCCACAGAAACTCCACGTTGCGCGAGAACAAATACAGAATCTGCGGGAGCGCGCAGATGAGGATGCACCCGAAGACGAGGTGCCAGCCCGTGAAGCGAAAGCGCCGCGGACCGAATGCGACTTCGTACGCCTTCGCCTCCACCGAGTCGTTCGCCTGGAGCCCGAGAAGGACGAGGCCCATGCACGCCGTCATCGGCGCGACGCAGGGCATGTCCGTCATCGTCTGGTGCGCGAGGAGGTACCAATCCGGCATCGTCGCGAGAACGAGCCCGCCGAGGAGCGCCGCGCGACGACCGAACGTCTTGGCGACGCCCTTGTAGAGCAGATAGAGCCCGAGGATCGTGACGAGGACGACCGGCGCGCGCACCGCCCACTCGGGGTGCATGATCGGCTGCGTGCCGTCGCCGATGAGCATCTTGTCCGGCTGGTAGTGGACGCCGAGCGTCGCCATGGCGATCGCCTGCATCCACATGTCGAGCACCGGCTTGCTCCAGAACCACCCGTCCTGCGCCCACCAGAGGCTGATCCAGTCGTCGCGCGCGAGCATCTCGCGTGCGACTTCGCCGTAGTGCGTCTCCCACGGATCCCACAAGGACGACGTGCCCATCCCGGGCAGGTAGAGCGCCGCCGCGATGGTCACGAGCCAGAAGCCGTGGCGCTTCCAGAAGGGGCGCTCGATCCCTTCGTCGTCGAGCTTCCAGGCGCCGAGCACGCGGCCCACTTCGAAGACCGCCGCCGAGAAGGCCACGAACGCGAGCGTGATCACGAAGCCCCACACGACCTGGGGCAGGCCGACGCCGGCGGTCGCGAATCCGAGCGCGAGGCAGAACACCAGGAACGTACCGGCGAGCCCCAGAAGAGGCCGCGCGAGGACCTGAATCGTCACTTTGTTGGCGACGCGTTCGTCCGGGTCGTCGAACGTCCCCATCAGATCCATCGCGCCCCACGTCGCGATCGCGACGAGCAGCGTCCCGAGCGGGACGCCCCAGCGCAGCTGGCCTTCGTGGCCCATCAGAACGACGGTGAGAAAGCACGCCACGAGGAACGTCACGCCGCCGCGCACCCATCGCAGCGGATTGCCCGCCTTGAAGAGCGGGTGCCGCGCCGGCTCGGGCGGCGGCGCGTCGGGCTCGGGCGGTGGCGCCCCGGACGAAGGGTCCGGTGCTGATGCCGGGGCCGGTTCTCCGCGCGCCTCGGCGGCGGGGGTGGGCACTTCACGGGGAACGGTTTCTTGCGTTTCCATCATCGAGATCACGAAGGACGCGAAGAAGCACGCCGTCGCCGCTCCCCAAAGAAAGATCGGAATCGAAGCGTCACCGCCCCCCAACATGCGGAGGCCGACGTTCGTTCCAATGAGAAGTGCGCCCACGGCGGTGAGCCCGTGGCGAACGAACGGCGGCGGCGCGACACGGCCCGCTTGGGGAAATGCGTGCGGCGTCGCGGCCGCGCTGGTTGTGGTCTCGCTCATCGAAGCTGGCGGGTGTAGGTGCCGGTCGGCCGACGGCCCGCGCCCGACGGAGTAGCAACTTTGCGGGCCGCACACTAGCCGTCTGAGCTAGGGTCCGCCGTCCGCTCGTCGTCCACTCCCGGTCCGCGTGCCGCGCCGCGCCGACGTCCGGCCTAGAGCTCGCCCACCAACTGCAGGGCGGCCTCGAGGCGGCCCTTGGCGTCGAAGAGCATGGCGCGCTGGGCGTTCGACTCCTCGACGACCTCTTTCGGCGCGCGATCGACGAATCCCGGAGACGACAGCTTTTTCTCGAGGGCGGCAAGGTCTTTGGCGATTTTCTTCAGTTCGCGCTCGACGCGCTGCTGCTCTTCTGCGGGATCGACCAGCCCCTTCAGGCCGACCCGCACTTCGACGGCGCCGAACGAGCTCGAGACCATGCTCACGGTCGTCCCCGGCGGCCGCGGGGCACTCGGGCTCTCGAAGACGGGCGCGCCCTTCGTCTTCACGAGGAGCGCGAGGGCGGGCGCGTGCTCGCGGAGAAACCCGAGGACCTCGGGATTGTCCGAACAGACGGCCAGGTCGACGGCCGCTTTCTTGTCGATGGCGTGCTCGCTCCGGACCGTACGCGCCGCCGAGATGCATCCCTTGAGGAGGTCCATCCATGCGTCGACCTCCGGCGCCCGCGCCGCGCGTTCGTCGGCCGGCGTCGGGTAGGGGCCGAACGCGACGCTGACTTTGCGCGACGAAGGGTGGGGGACGCGCTGCCAGAGCTCTTCGGTCGCGAACGGCATGAGCGGGTGCATCAGGCGGAGCGACCCTTCGAGGACGTACGCGAGGGTCGCGCGCGTCTCGGGCAGGAGTTCGGGCGCGTAGGGGTTCGCGCCGGCGTCGCCCGAAGCGCGCAACATGGGCTTGGCGATCTCGAGGTACCAGTCGCACAGGTCATTCCAGAAGAAGCGGTAAATGGCCTGGGCGGCTTCGTCGATGCGAAACCCGTCGAGCCCTTCGTGCACGGCTTCGCACGCCGCGGCGAAGCGCGAGCGGATCCAGCGGTTGTAGAAGCCGCGGGCAGGGCGTTCGAGCAGCTCGTCGCTCCACGTGAAGTCGCCCACGAGTTCCAGCGCGAGGCGCGTCGCGTTCCAGATCTTGTTCAGGAAGTGGCGGTTGCCCTCGATGCGCTTCGGCGCGAGGGCGATCCGCTTGTTGCTCGGCGGGTACGTCGCGAGCGTGAAGCGCACGGCGTCCGCCCCGAAGGCGGGGAATCCGCTGCCCATCGCCGCGGCCGAAGGGTAGGCCTTCTTGAACTTCGCGAGCGCCTCCGCCTCGGGCGCGCCGGGCAACGTCTTGGCGACCATCTCGGCGAACGTCGCGCCGTGCACGAGATCGAGCGGGTCGATCACGTTGCCTTTGACCTTGCTCATCTTGTCGCCGGCTTCGTCGACGATGAGGCCCGAGAGGAGCACGCGGCGGAACGGCGGCTGGCCCTGGAAGTGCAGCCCGAACATCATCATGCGGGCCACCCAGAAGAACAGAATGTCGTAGCCCGTCTCGAGATCGCTCGCGGGATAGAACTTCGCGAGCGCGGGCGTCGGCTCCGGCCAGCCGAGCGTCGAGAACGGCCAGAGGCCCGACGAAAACCAGGTGTCGAGCACGTCCGGATCGGCGACCCATTCGGGCCCGAGGTCTTTCGGGCGCTCGCGCGCCACGCGGATCTCGCCGGTCTTCGCGTGGTGCCACGCGGGAATCGAGTGCCCCCACCACAACTGGCGCGACACGCACCAGTCCTGGATGTTCGTGAGGAAGTGGTAGTACGTCTTCTGCCACTCGGCGGGCAGAATCACGGTCTGGCCGGAGCGCACGGCTTCGAGCGCCTTGTCGGCCATCCCCTTCATCTTGAGAAACCACTGCGTCGAGATCATCGGCTCGACGACGCCGCCCGACCGGCTGCATCGCGGCAAGGTCAGCGTGTGCGGCTTCGTCCCGCGGGCGAGGCCTTTTTCCTCGAGCGCCTTCTTGACGGCGCGGCGCGCGTCTTTGCGGTCCATGCCGGCGAACGCCCCGCCGTTGTCGTTGATCGTCCCGTTGAGATTCAGAATGTTGATCTCTTCGAGGTGGTGGCGTTTGCCCGTCTCGAAATCGTTGAAGTCGTGCGCGGGCGTCACTTTCACGACGCCGGTCCCGAACTTCGGGTCGACGAGGATCGCATCGGTGATGATCGGGATCGTGCGGGCGGAGAACGGGTGCTGGACGCGCTTTCCGTGCAGGTGGGTGTACCGCGGGTCGTCGGGATGCACGGCCACCGCCGTGTCGCCGAGGATCGTCTCCGGCCGGGTCGTGGCGACCACGACTTCGCCGCCGCCGGGGCCGCACAGCTCGTACGCGAACTCGAAGAGCTCTCCGCTCTGGCCCTCTTCGCTCTCGACTTCGAGGTCGCTGAGCGACGTCATGCACTCGGGGCACCAGTTGATGAGGCGCGTCGCCCGGTACATGAGGCCCTGCTCGTAGAGCACGACGAACGCCTCGGTCACGGCGCGCGCCATGTCCGGGTCCATCGTGAACTTCGTGCGGGACCAGTCGGCGCTCGCGCCGAGGATGCGCTGCTGCGAGAGGATCCGGTCGCCGGCTTCGTGCCGCCACTTCCACACGCGATCGACGAACGCTTCGCGGCCGATCGCCTGGCGCGACGTGCCTTCGCGCACGAGCATCCGCTCGACGACGATTTGCGTGGCGATGCCCGCGTGGTCGGTGCCCGGCTGCCAGAGCGTGTTGAACCCGCGCATGCGGTGCCAGCGAACGAGCGCGTCTTCGAGGGTGCAGCGCTGGGCGTGGCCCATGTGCAGACTGCCCGTGACGTTCGGCGGCGGCATCGGGACGACGTAAACAGGCCGCGTGTCCGCCGGCGAATCGCTCGAGGCGAATACGCCGTTCTTTTCCCAGAACGCGTACCAGCGGGGCTCGACGGTCGCCGGATCGTACGGCTGGTCGAGCGTGGGGGAAGTCGTCGTCTCCGATTCGGCCATGATGAGGGGCGGGAGTCTAAGGCAGCCCGCGCTCTTGTCGATCACGGCCGGAGAGGGAGCGGGAGAAACAGGGAGGGGACGAGACCAGAGGAAAGAAAGGCCGGCGTCCGAAGTTCACTTTTTTTCGGGCCTTGCGTCCTTCTCGCGGCGGAAGATGCGTCTCGCGTCGCGCAGGGACTTGCCCTGGATGTAATAGGCAGTGGCGCTCGCGCCGACGGCCATCGTGCCCGCGAAGGCCATGGTCGCGGAGACGATGGTGCCGCCGCCGGGGGCCACGACTTTCGCGATGGCGCGTACCGCTTCGCGCAGGACGAACGCGGCGCCGACGTTCGCCCCGAGGCCCGTGAGAAACTCGGTGGCGCCTTTGCGGTCGATCGAGCGGCCGGCGATCCACGCGATGGTGGCCACGAGGCCCCCTTGGAGCGCCGTCAGCGGGATGATGTCCGCAACGGGGATCGGCGCGGCCGCGATGCCCGCGCACACCGTGGCGGTGGCCTTGGTCAGCGTCGACGCGAGCTCTTCTTGCACGGCGCGGGTCCGCGTGACGCGCGCGAGCTCGGCGCGCGCGGAGTCCGGCATGTGGCGGAAGAGCGCGAGCGCGAGGTCCCCGATGCGCCAGCGCTCGTCCGCGCGGACGGCACCGTTTTCGCGGAACGACATGTACGCGGAGACGCCGATCGTCTCGACGTGGCGATCGCGCAGCGCCGCGCGCTCGTCGACCTTCGTGGCAAGCGCGTGCTCCGCGGCCACCACGTGGCGGAGCTTCTCGTCCACGTCGTCGGGCGGTTCGCGTTCTTGTGCGTGCAGACGGACCGTCTTCGGCTCGAGCACGTCACAGTGCGAGACGACGGCGACGAGCGGCGGCTCGAGCCGGTGCGCGCGCCGGATCTCCTCGTAGATGCGCTCGAGCGTGTCGAGGTCCGGAGCGACGGCCGCGTCGACTTCGCTCGCCTTCGCCACGAACACGACCAGGTCGGGCGCCTTCGTGCGAAGCTCGATGGCGATCGACTCGAGCGCGGTCTTCGCCTCGTCGCCCTCGGCGGGGACGCCGCCCTCTTGCATGCCGCGCGTGTCGAGGATCGAGAGCGAGCCGCCGTCTTTCTCGTATTCGTACCAGCGCCCGCGCCCGGTCTGCGCCGTCACGTGGCCGAGCTCCGCCACTTTGGCGCCGAAGAGCGCGTTGACGAGCGACGACTTGCCCGCGCCGCGCCGGCCCACGAGCACGAGCGCCGGGGGCCGCTTTTCGAGCACCACCGTGCGCAACGTCGCGATGCGCGCGCGGAGATCTTTCGCGATCTCGACCGGCAACCGATCGAGCAGCTCTTCGAGGCGCGCGGTCACCCGCGCCAGCACCTTGAGCGCGTCGTCCTCGCTGGGCTCCGCCATGGCCAGTCCCGTCTTCGCCGGGGCTCTACGCTTCTTTCGTCAGCCGCGTGATCTCTTCGCGGATGATCGTCTCGGCGAGCTGCGGAACGACTTCCCAAACGACGCGCTCGACGACTTCGCGCGACAGCGCCAAGACGGCGGTCACTTGCTCGGGGGTGAGGCCCAGGTCCCCGAGCTTCACGGCCATCGCGCCGTTGACGGTCGCGACGCCGTCGCTCACTGTGGGCATGGGGGCCCGTACAGGCTCGGCCGGAATCGTCGGCATCGCAGGAGGAGGGGCGGGCACCTGCGGACGCGCCGCGGCGCTCACCGGCGGGGGCTGCGCGGCCGCGCGCGAAGGCGGCGAAGCCGCCGAGGGCGACGTCGGCAGGGGAGCCGTGGCCGGGGCCGGCGCCGAGGACGCGAGCGGACCCTGCGCTGTGACGGGCGCCGCCGAAGCAACCGGAGGCGGCGGGCCCGGGGGCGAGCCCTCGAAGGAGAGGGTGTGCGTGCGCTGCGTCGGGATCGGGGCGCGCGGGACGCCCGTGGCGACCGGCGGCGCACCCGGCGCGGCCGGACGGGGCGCGCCGAACGTCGACGTCGTGTGGAGCGGCATCGTCGTCGTCGGTACGGGCGGCGGCGGGGGGGCGACGCGCGGTGCGCTCTCGCGCGCGGCGAGCGCCTTCTTCACCTTGTCGATGAGCGATTGCGTATCGAAGGGCTTATCGATGAAGTCGTCGACCCCGGCGTCGCGTCCCCGCGCGGCGTCGTACGGCGTGTACCGGCTCGCCATGAGGACGACCGCGACGCGGGCGTTGCGGGCGCGGACCTCTTTCGCGAGCGCGTAGCCGTCATCGTTTCCGAGCGACATGTCGATCACGGCGGCGGCCGCGTCCTCGCCCAGACGGGCCAGCGCGCTCTGCGCACCGTCTGCGCTCACAACGCGGAACTCTTCGCCCGCGAAAGTGATCTCGAGAACCTTTCGCATCGTGGCGCTGTCGTCGACGGCCAGCAGGGTCTTGGGCACGTGGCTTCTCCGCTCCGGGAGCCGCAAATACAAACGCGGCGAACACGATCAATGAACGTGAACGATTGTGCGGATGTGGAGCGCGGGGTGTCAAGCGCGGAAGAGCCGCGCAAACGGCGGCCGGTGCGAGAGCGGTGAGGGAGTTCGGTGCGGGAGCGGGCCCGAAGAGCCGTCCGCGGGCCGGCACGTGCTACGGAACGCCATTGGCTTGACTCGTCCCGCGCGCCGCCCCCCACGCTTGCATGGTTCTGGTCGGCCTTCGGGTCCGCGTCCGGGCGTGCCTGCGCGTGCGCTTCCGGGGGTGCCTGCCGGCGCGCGCCCGGAAGCGCGAGCGCCCGTCGTGCCTGAAGATCTGGCGGGCCCGCTCGATCGCGCCGTGCGCGCTCTCCTCGGCGTGAGCTGGGGCAAAGCCCGCGCTTATGTCGAATCGGGCAAAGTGCGCGTGGGTGGGCAAGTCGTGACCGACGTGACGGCGCGGGTCGCTCCGGGGGCCGCGATCGCGATCGATGAGCACGCTCGAAAAGCGCGCCGCGCCGAGCTCGCCGACGATCAGGTCCTTCACGTCGACGCGCACATCATCGTCGTCGCGAAGCCCGCGGGCATCAGCACGGTGCCGTTCGAGGCCCCCGAAGACGAATTCCGCGAGGAACAGGACACGCTCGACGCGCGCGTGCGCGCGTGGCTCGAACGGCGCCGCCTCGTGCCACGAGGAGGTTCGCGTCCGACGCTCGGGATCGTGCACCGCATCGACAAGGAAACGAGCGGTCTCGTCGTTTTCACGCGCTCGTGGCTCGCGAAGACGTCGCTCGGGGGGCAGTTCCGGCGGCATACGGTGGAGCGCGAGTACCTCGCGATCGCGCACGGCGTGGTGCCGGAGCGCACGTTTCGCACGTTTCTCATCGAGAACCGGGGCGACGGCTTGCGCGGCTCGTCGCGCGCCAAGACTCCCCCGGCCGACGCGCGCGAAGCCGTCACGCATATCGAACCGCGCCAGTCGCTCGCAGGGGAGACACCGGGGGTGCGCGCGACGCTCGTCGCTTGCCGCCTCGAGACCGGCCGCACCCACCAGATTCGAATCCACCTGAGCGAATCGGGCCATCCCATCGTGGGCGACCGCGTCTACATTCGCCACTATTCGAGCCCGCGCATCGAAGCGCCGCGCCTCATGCTCCACGCGGCAGCGCTCGGCTTCATCCATCCGGCGACGGAGCTCCCGGTGTCCTGGTCGCTCCGGCTGCCGGGCGACATGCAGGCCGTGCTCGACCGGCTCGCGGGGCCAAACGGAGCCGACCGAGCCAGCGGGCCCGACGAACCCAACGAGCACGCGCGCCGTCCGCGGCCGGCAAACCCGGCAAAGTCCTTGGAAAGCGTGCTAAAACAAGAGCATGGCGGAGCTCAACGTCCGGGCCCGGCAAGTGCTCTATCATTGCGTCAGCGAGTACGTCGCGACCGGTGAG
>DATHQY010000007.1:0-7925 GCA_035482215.1 Polyangiaceae bacterium
CCGTCGCCACTTCGGGATCTTCTTCGAAGAAGTCCGCCGAGATGGTCCCCGCGACGGGCGTCCTCATCGTCCGGTGATCCGGGAACATCTGCGAATACGATTCGGGGTTGTACCGCTCCGAGTCGTACATGTTCCGCTCGAGCATGATCGGCGGGTCTTCGCTCGTTTCCTGCTGGCAGCCTGTGAGCGCGCCGAAGGCAATGACTGCCAGCCCGGCCGCGACGGTTCCGAAAAGGAGCCTCACGTGTGGTCCTCCTCAATCACTTCGACATGGGTCGCGTGCGCGCCTTCCAGGAGCGCGCGCACGGTCTCGACGTCGAACTTGGGGTCGCCCGCTTCGACGGAGATGTAGTAGCGATCGTCGCTCGCGGCGTGGAAGCGCGCGGAGGCGAAGATCGGGTGGTTGAACCGCGGGAGCTTGTTGAGCCCGAGCATGCCGAGCACCGCACCGAACGCCGAGAAGAGAATCGTGAGCTCGAACATGACGGGAACCATCGACGGGATGGTGCCGGGCGCCCCCGGCGGCTTGTCGCCGACGACGAGCGGGTAATCGACGCCGTTCATCCAGTGCATCATGAGGAACGCCGTGCCGAGACCGGTCAGCGCGCACACGAGGACGATCCAGCCGAGGTTGGACTCGCGCAGGCCCATCGCGCGGTCCATGCCGTGGATCGGGTAAGGCGTGTGCGTATCCCAGTGGATGTATCCGGCGTCGCGGACCTTCTCGGCGGCGTGCAGGATGTGCCCGGCCGAATCGAACTCGCCGAGGACGAGCGCGGTCGCCCGACGGTGAACGCGGGGCTTGGGGGTAGGGTGATGGGCGTCCATCACTCGGCCCCTTCGGCGGCGGGGGCGAGCGCGTGAGCGTGTTCGTGCTCATCGTGCTCGGCGTGCTTCTTGTGCCCGTAGTGCGGATCCGCTGCGGCCATCGTGCCTTTGACTTCTGCCATGGCGACCATCGGGAGCCATCGCATGAAGAGCAGGAAGAAGGTGAAGAAGACGCCGATCGTTCCGCTGAAGACGCCGACGTCGATGATGGTCGGCCGGTAGTAGCCCCACGCGCTAGGGAGGAAGTCGCGGTTGAGCGAGAGGACGATGATGACGAAGCGCTCGAACCACATTCCGATGTTGATGAGGATCGACGCGATGAACATCACGGGGATGTTCGTTCGCATGCTCCGGAACCAGTAAATCTGGGGTACGAGGCAGTTGCAGCTCACCATCCAGACCCACGCCCACCAGAACGGGCCCGTCGGCCGGTTCACGAGGAAGTGGGCCATCTCGTACTGGTTGCCGGAGTACCAGGCGATGAAGAACTCCATGCCGTACGCGTAACCGACGAGGAGCGACGTCAGGAGGAGGAACTTGTTCATCAGTTCCAGGTGGCGCATCAGCACCACGCGGTGGAGCTTGAACACGGTGCGCGCGATGAGGAGCACCGTCTCGACCATCGCGAATCCGCTGAAGACGGCGCCCGCGACGAAGTAGGGCGGGAAGATCGTCGTGTGCCACCCGGGGATGACCGACGTCGCGAAGTCCATCGAGACGACGCTGTGCACGCTGAGAACGAGGGGCGTCGAGATCGCCGCGAGGATCAGGTAGGCCCGCTCGTAGTGCTGCCAGTGCCGGTTGCTGCCGCGCCACCCGAGGGCGAAGAAGCCGTACACGCGTTGGCGCCAGATGTTCGTCGAGCGGTCCCGCAGCGTCGCGAGATCCGGGATGAGGCCCGTGTACCAGAAGAGCAGCGACACCGTGAAGTAGGTGCCGACCGCGAAGAGGTCCCACAAAAGCGGGCTCTTGAAGTTGGGCCACAGGTTCATCTGGTTCGGCAGCGGGAACATCCAGTAGACGACCCAGGGCCGCCCGACGTGGATGCCCGGGAAGATGAGGGCGCAGATGACCGCAAAGATCGTCATCGCTTCGGCGAAGCGATTGATGCCGGTGCGCCATTTCTGCCGGAAGATGAAGAGGATGGCGCTGATCAGCGTGCCTGCGTGGCCGATGCCGACCCACCACACGAAGTTCGTGATGTCCCACGCCCAGTAGACCGGTGAGGTGTTGCCCCAGACGCCGACCCCGCGCCAGAAGAGGTAAGAGACGCAAAGCACGAAGATGCCCGCGAACGTGGCCGCCAGCAGAAAGCAGATCCACCACCCGCGCGGCGCCGGCTGTTCGCTGACGA
This sequence comes from Polyangiaceae bacterium, assembly GCA_035482215.1. Classification (GTDB taxonomy): domain Bacteria; phylum Myxococcota_A; class Polyangia; order Polyangiales; family Polyangiaceae; genus Palsa-1150. The sequence goes on from DATHQY010000007.1 coordinate 2,183, forward strand.
TCGAAATATCGTTCGTCACGTCGTGAAGCGTCGTCCCGGGTAGGACGAGCGGGGCTTCGTCGAGCTCCGCGATAGGCTCCCAGTACGCCATCAGGCCATCTCCGGATTCGGGTTGCGAACCTTGCCGAGGTAAGTCGTCCGCGGACGCGTGCCGAGCTCCGCCAAGAGACCGAAGCGCCGGTCGACGCGAGCCCATTTGGTGGCGAGGCTCTTCGGGTCGTTGAGGTCGCCGAACACGATCGCGTCGGCGGGGCACGTCTGCTGGCAGGCCGTGCGGATCTCCCCGTCGTGCACTTCGCGGTACTCGCGCTTGGCCTTGATCTTGGCCGACTGGATGCGCTGGATGCAGTAGCTGCACTTCTCCATGACGCCGCGGAACCGGACGGTGACGTTCGGGTTCTGTTGCATCTGGAGCGTCTCGGGCAGGCCGTTCGTGTCTTTCCAGACGACGTCGTTGTGCCAGTTCAGGTAGTTGAACTTCCGGACCTTGTAGGGGCAGTTGTTGGCGCAATACCGGGTGCCGATGCACCGGTTGTAGGCCATCTCGTTGAGACCCTCGGGACCGTGCGTGGTCGCGTTGACCGGGCACACGTTCTCGCAAGGCGCCTCTTCGCAGTGAACGCACATCACGGGCTCGTGGACGACGATCGGGTCATCCTCGCTCGCGCCGCGCTTCGCGTCGTCGATGTAGTAGCGATCGACCCGCAGCCAGTGCATCTCACGGCCGCGCCAGACCTCCAGCTTGCCGACCACCGGAACGTTGTTCTCGGCAATGCACGCGACGAGGCACGCGCTGCACCCGGTGCAGGTCGTGAGGTCAATCGTCATGCCCCACTGGTGGCCCTGGCTGTAATCGCGCTGCGACCAAAGAGGCAGCGAGCGCGGCGGGGGCGAATCGACTTCCGAGAAGTTCGGGGTCGACTTGTATTCGGCGAGCGTCGCCTCGTGGATGATGGGCCGGTGCTCGGCGGAGTTGTGCTCTTGGGTCTGCGCGAAGAAGTAAGCCTCGCCGCCGGCCTTCGACACTTGCGCCGCCGCGAAACCGAGCGCGTCGGTCGTACGAAGCGGATACGCGTCGAAGCCGCGGCCGTTGCCGATGCGGCCTGCTTTCGTGCGGCCCCAGCCCAGCGTGAGCGCGACGGATCCGTCGGCCTGGCCGGGCACGATCCACGCGCCCGCCGTGATCGAGCGGCCGCCCGCGGCGATCGTGATCATGTCCTTGTTGGCGACGCCGAGGGCTTTGGCCGTGGCCGGCGAGAGGATCGCGGCGTTGTCCCACACGATCTTGGTGACCGAGTCCGGCGCCTCCTGGAGCCACGTGTTGTTCGCGAAGCGGCCGTCGACCATCTTCGGGCACGCCGCGAACGTCACCTCCATGGTGCCCGAGGGCCGGACGGCCGTCGGCCGCTTCTCGATCGCCGCGGCGATCTCGGCGAGCCGGAGCGCGGGCGCCTTCATGGGCGCACGGGCGCGGATGAGGAAGCCCTTCGACAGGCCCGAGCCCCACTGGGCCTCGACGTCGTTCTCGTGCAGCGGCACCGTGTTGCCGTTCCCGTCGCGGCACTCCGCCTTGCCGTCGACCATCGGGCCGCACGTCTGCATCCCGTTCATCATCGCGATGAAGTCGAGCGCCGTTCGCCGTACCGCGTCGTATGCGCTCTTCTCGGGCGCCTTGGCCATGAAGCCGAGGAGTTCGATGTCGCTGCGGCCTGCGTAGAGGGGTGCGATGAGCGGCTGCTGGATGCTCACCGTGGAGTCCACCGAGCGCGCGTCGCCCCACGATTCGAACTCGTGGGCACGGGGCAGGTGCCACGTGGCGAGGGAGCTCGTCTCGTCGACGAACAGCGACGAGTGCACAACGAAAGGAACCTTCGCAAGCTTGTCTTTGAAGCCCAGGTCCGCCGGCGCGTCGTAGACGGGATTGCCGCCGAGGATGACGAGCGCCTCGACCCGACCGGTTCCCATCGCGTCCGCGAGCGCCTTGATGTCTTCGACGACATCGAGCTCGTCCGGGTCGGCGACCGGGAGAAATATCTGCAATTGGCCGACCGCGCTCGTCGTGCCGAGCAGGTTCGTGAGGGCCAACGCGAGGGCATGCACCGCCGCGGGCTGGCGCGATCCTGCGATGACGACGGCGCGACCCTTGTTGGCCAGAAGGTCGCGCGCGACGGCCGTGAGCCACTTGGCCGGGATTCCGTCGGCGTTGGCGCGCTTCTGCACGCTCGCGGCGGCATCCGCCAGCGGAAGTCCTTGTTTGCCGAGCTCCGCGGCCAGCGCGTACGCGAAACGCTCGACGTCGCTCGCCGGCAAGCGAAGGCGGTGATCGGCATTGGCGCCGGTCGTCGTCAGCGCGGGCTCGACCACGTAGAGTCGGTTCATTTGCGCGTCGCGCGCCGATCGCAGGCGCCGGCCATTCGAGAACAGCTTGGTCGAGCGAACGTTCGACGTCTCGGTCTGCAAGAAGTCGCTGTCGAGGGAGACGATGATCTTCGCGCGCTCGTACGCGTGCAACACAGAGGCCGGCTCGCCGAAAGCGATGCGCGACCCTTCGCGGATCGCGCTGTCGTTCACGGCCGCCCAGGTGTGGACACGCGCTTTCGGGAAGCGCTGCGCCAGCGCCGCGCGCATCCGGAGCACGGTGGGAGAGAGGGTCGGCGGCATGAGCAGCCGGAGCCGGGTGCCCTGGTCCTTGTCGAACGAGGCGAGCTTCGCGGCCAGTTCGGCTTCGAAGGCCTCCCAGGTCGCAGGCGCGCCGCCCTTGCGCGGCGTTTGCGATCGCTCCGGATCGTAGAGTTCGAGGATGGTGGCCTGCGTGACCTGATCGGCGGCACCGTAGCTCGACGTGTGCTCCGGGTTGCCTTCGATCTTGGTCGGCCGGCCTTCGTGGCACTCCACGAGGAGCCCCGCCGCGTCGCCCCTGCGTGCGATGACCGTCGCATAGTGCGAGGGCACCCCCGGGATCACGTCCTCGGGCATCCTCGTGTAAGGCACGATCTTCTCGACCGGCCGGCGGCACCCTTCGGCGCCCACGAGAGCGAACGTCGCCGCCATCGCGCCGAGAAGACCGCGGCGGCTGAACACGAGCGATTCGTCGCTCGGCGGGGTCGTCGTGTGACCGGCCGGAAACTCGGGCGACTCGATGCCCGATGCTCCGCCGGCCTCTTCCGTGCTCGACGCCGAGAGCTTCGCGCGCTCCTCGAGGCTACGCCAGTATCGCGGGGAACCCGGCCACGGCTCGCCCTTCGAAGGCGCGGGCGCGGGAGAGGGGTACGGGGCTCGCTTGCTCATCGGTGGCACCCCCAGCAGTTCTCCGGCGGGTTCAGAACGCGCGGGGGGTCGACATGGCCTTGGTGAGTCCACTGCATGTTCGTAATTTCCGAGACCGGGCGAATGTGCATGCTGTCGCCCTGCTTTTCGTGGACGTCGCGGTGGCAATCGAGGCACCACCCCATGCTGAGGGGCTTCTCCATGCGCACGCGCTCCATCTGGTCGATGCGCCCGTGGCACTCGATGCACCCCACCCCGGCGGTCACGTGGACGCTGTGATCGAAGTACACGTAATCCGGCAGCTTGTGGATACGGACCCATTCCATCGGCTTGCCCGACTCCCAGCTGTCGCGAATGGGCTGGAGGACTTTGGAGTCCGTCTTCACGATCTGGTGGCAGTTCATGCACGTCTCGGTCGGCGGCACCATGGCGAGGGGCGCGCGCTCGACGTTGACGTGGCAGTACCGGCAGTCGAGGCCCAACTCGCCCACATGGAGCCGGTGCGAATACGGCACGGGCTGCCGAGGCGAGTAGCCAACCTGGGTGAACCAGGGCGAAAAGTAGTACCAGATCAGGAGCGTGACCGCGACGAGGCCCAGGATGGCGCCCGCGCCCACGACCTGCGGCAGCTTGTTGAGGGAGCGAGGGAAAATTTGCATGGGTGTCGGGAGCCGAGGAGCGCGCCGATGCACCGGCGCGCGGCGTGACCGGCGCTGGACTGGACCCGCGCCGGCCAAGCGAGCCATGGCCCGCTAGCCGCGCGCGCTTATACGAAATCGCATTCGCGCAGACAACCGGATGTTTCGCGAAAGATCTGCGCGGCGGCGGCGCGGGCCGGAGATTCGGCCGGGGCGAACGTTCGGAGGCCCCGGTCTCGGGTCGCTCCGAGGGGCCGGCGCGCATGCCCGAGACAGGAAAGAAACGCCGATGTAGGCTGGCCTGGCGAGAGCCGTTTCGCGGCCGGATCTTATATGATCTATGATGGGCCTCGATGGTCGAGCGGCCACTTCCGCGCGTCTTGATCGTGGACGATCAGCCCGAGATCGCGCGAGCCCTCTCGCGCGTCTTTGCGGCCGACGCGAAGGTGACGATCGCCCAGTCCGGCAAGGACGCACTCGCGCAGATCGAGACGACCTCGTTCGATCTCGTGATCTGCGACGTGATGATGCCGGGGATGACCGGGCCGGAGCTTTTCGAGCGTGTGAAGGCGATCGACGCCAAGACGGCGTCCGCCTTCGTGTTCACGACGGGTGGGGTCGATGCGCACCACGAGAAAGAGCTCCGTGCGACCGGCGCTCGATGGCTGACGAAGCCCGTCGAGATAAGGGACCTGAGAAAGCTCCTTCCCCCGCGAGGCTGACGCCTTGGCAGCGCCGCATCCGCTTCGAATTCCGAGGGGGTGCCTACCGGTTCGCTGCCGTGCACCATCCCTTCACTCTTTCGTGAGGAGGGCCGCGATGTCGATGCCCAGGCCGTGTGCGACGCTGACGAGAGTTGCGAGCGACGGATTCGTACGGCCCGCTTCGAGGCGGCGCACGTGCGCGGGCTCCACGCCGAACCTCTCGGAAGCGTCTTCCACGGTCCAACCCTTGTCGAGACGTAGCTTTCGCAATCGCCGCCCGAGCTGGGTCACCACGCGGCGGAACGCTGCCGATTCACGATGGTGAGCCGTCTTCGGAATGCCGTTGCGGGCCTTTGCCACGGCAAGAGACTCGTCTCCTTGAACGCAAACGACGAGATCTTTAATGATCTCAGGTCGCAAACGAACGCGAAATGCGCGACTCCCCCCGAGGCGACCGAACGAAACCCCACCTTGACGACGTGGGTTTTCGTCTCGCATGCGGGCGCGAATCGCACCTCTGCGGTCGCGCTAGGCCCCGGGCTCGAGATGCACTTCGCCTGCGCTCCAGCGGGCGAGCCCACCGGTCGAGAGGCGCACGAGGAGGCAGCCGTCGTCGTCGATGCCCGACGCTTTCCCCGTTTCGCCCCCATCGCTGCGCACCCCTCGGCCGCAGAGTCCGTCCGCGCGCTCGAGGCGCGGGCGCACCTGCGCGAGCCCGTCCGCGACGACGCCGTCGAGATCGCGCTCGAACGTCGCGAGCACGTCCGCCAGCAAGTGCGCGCGAGCCACGCGAGCGAGAGGAGCCCCTCGCGACTCGAGCGCAATCGACGTCGCACGATCGCGGATCTCGTCGGGGAACGAGCGGGTGTGCACGTTGATCCCGATTCCGACGATCACAGCGTCCACCCGCCCCCCCACCGTGATCGCCTCGACGAGAACTCCGGCGAGCTTGCGCGACCCCACGAGGACGTCATTGGGCCATTTGATCTTCACGTCGGCGTCCGGGGCGGCGCGCGCCGCCGCGTCGCGCACGGCGAGACCCGCCAGGAGGGCGAGCGGCGGCAACCGAGACGGCGGGCATCCGAGCCGCAAGAGCACCGAGAAGAGAAGCCCGTCGCCGTCCGGAGAAAGCCA
>DATHQY010000008.1:0-2973 GCA_035482215.1 Polyangiaceae bacterium
CTTGGCGAGCGGAATGCCGGCCCTCCGGAGGGCGGCGTAGATCCGCGTGCGGACGCGCGAGCTCGTGGGATCGTCGTTCGGCAGATCCGTCAGCCAATACCGAACGGCGTAATACGCAAAGCTATCGCGCCCGTCTCGCGCGAAGTCGTAACAGATGATGCTCGGCTTCGGGTCGCTCGCGATTCCCTCGATCGGGGCGGCCCACAGCGCGGTCTGCACGACTTCGATGACATGGGTCGGAGCGAAGCGAAAGTCGACGTTGAAGTAGACCCACATCCGGTGCTGCAGCGGTTTGCCGCGCCGCTTCCCGAGGATGACGATGTTCTGCGCGAGCAGGCTCGCGTTCGGGACGATCACCGTGTCCCAATCGCGCGTTTCGAGCACGGTGTGGCGCCACCGGATCGTCAGGACTTTGCCCTGCGTCCCGTCGGCCAGCTTGACCCAGTCGCCCTCGTGCACGCTCCCGTCGAGTTGCAGCGCCATCCCGCCGATGACGTTGCCGAGCGTCGTCTGCAGGCCGAGCGCGAGGACGCCGCTCGCCACCGCCGACGTCGTGATGACCGAAGAGGGGGAAGCACCCGCGGCGCGGAGGACGCCGATCGCGGCGAGCGCGTAGGCGAAGGCGACGACAATCTGCGCCGTGATCGCAACCACGCCGACGCCCAGGATCGGGAGGACCAAATCGAACAGAAAGAGCGCGGCGAGATTGACGCACGTGAACGCCGCCAGAAGGCCGCCGACCAGGTGCAAGTGGTCGACCCAGGAGGCGAGCCTCACGACGTGGACGTGCGCGACGACGCGCTCGGCGAAGGTGAGGAGAACGAAGAGGACGTAGAGCACGAACGCGTGGCGGATCCGCCGGCGCCGTTCGGGCAAGAATCGGTTGATCAGAAACGCGACGGCCAACAGGCTCGCACCCAGGACCGCGAAGCCCCAAGTGTCGAGAAACTCGAGCCCTTCCATACGAGGCAGGGACTTTATTCCGCGAACGCCCGCTGGCGGTCGATTTTCTCTTTCTCACTCCACAGTCACGTGCACGTCGACGTCCAGCGTTTCGCCGCCTCCGCCGAGATAGAGAGTCCCCGACGTGGGGGTGGCGTCGAGGTAGTTGCGCCCCACCGCGAGTCGCACGTGGTGCGTGCTCGTGACGACGCCGTTGGTGGGGTCGAGCCCGCGCCAGCCGACGTCGGGCAAATACACCTGCACCCACGCGTGCGATGCCTCGGACATGCGCTTGTTCGGGTCCTTGGGACCCGTGAAGAGGTACCCGCACACGTATCGTGCAGGCACGCCGATGAGACGGGCGAGGCAAATGAATAGATTCGTGAAGTCCTGGCAGACGCCGCGGCGCTTCGCGTAGACGTCGAACGCCGTCGTCCCGAGCGTCGTGGCGCCCGGGAGGTACTTGTATTCGCGGAAAATCGTGTCGTTCAGGTCGAGCAGCGTGTCGAGCACGTTGCCGTCGTTGCGCGCCACGAACCGCATCGCGTAGTCGAGAAGCTCGAGGAGCTCGCTCTCGGGGAGCTCCGGCGGGTTCAAATACGGCTGCAGCATGTTGCGCTGCCAGGGCATCCACACGAGCGGCACCGCCGAGCGGATGTGACGCAGGTCGAACCCGAGCGGATCGCTGTCGAGCGTCTCGACGATCGTGCGGCCCGTGATCGTGAGCTCGCGGTAGGGCGTCTCGATCACCAGGCGGCGCGCCCGATTGCCGAAGACGTCGTCGAAGTCGTGCGAGCGCCCTTCGACCGAGCTTTCGATCTCCGCGTGCACCAGGCGCTGCAACCGATCGTGCATCGGAAAGAGCCGTATGAGCTGCGAGCTCCGCTCGACCGGGTGCAGGTATCGGTACGTGGTCCGATGCATGGTGGTGATGCGCGAGGCGGGCTTGCGCGCCGACTGGCGCCGCTCGGCGCGCGTCGGACGGAGGTGCATCGTCCGCGCGGTAGGAACGCCCGAAGGGCCCGGGACGCCCCGAAAGGTGACCGCGCCTTGCCGCAAGAGAAGGAACTCCCCTTGCTCGAGCCGGCGCCACGGAAGCACGGTCAACACCTCCGCCGCGAGCGCCGACGATGAAATCACGCACCCCTTGCGAGGCTTGCTTCCCCGGCGCGTGAGGTCGATGCGCACGTCCTCGTCGCCGAAGACGAGCCCGTTGTAGGGCGGGAGAAGCTCGGCCAGCTGGAGCCGGTCCTTGCCGAAGCGATCCGCGTAGGCGAGCAGATCCCGGCCGTCGCACAGCACCAGATCGAGCGACCCACGAGCGTTGAGCTCGAGGAGCCAGCGATGCAGCTCTTCCGGATCCGCGTCCGCCAGCGAGCGCCAACCGCGCTTCGCGATGCGGCTGAGGAGGGTGCAGAACACGAGCTCCGTGTCGGTCGCGCCGACCGGCTCGAAGGGAGGTTCGAGCGGCTCCTCGAGCTTCGACGTCAGACTGCCCGCGTGCCCGAACATCCACTCGCGCCCGGCCCACCCCCGCACGAACGGCTGGGTGTTCGCGTCCGTGTTCGGACCCCAGGTCGCCGCGCGGATGTGGAGCACGAAGAGCGACGATTCGAGGTGCTCCCACGCTTTGACGAGCTCGCCTCGGATGCTCCCGCGCGACGGCGACGGTTCTTTGAGGACCGACGCACAGGGCTCGCCGGCCGGGTAGTAGCCGAGCCCCCACCCATCCGGGAGCGATTGGCCTGCCTGGAGACAGCGCATATCGAACGAAGGCGCCAGCTCCCCCTCGAAGGACATCGCAAGCAGGTTCGGCATCGGGCCCGTCGTTCTCCTCTTCTTTGGCGAATGCCACGTGCCGCAAGCGATGTCACGCGAACGCGAACGCGAACATCGCGAAGAGGACGACCCTCGCCGAGCGTTGGCCCGCTGCCCGAGGTCGTGATAGGCCCAAAGAAGCCGCGAATCGACTAGCGAGCGGCATCTGGAGGCTTCCTATGAGCGCGGAGAGTGGAAAAGGCGAGCTTCTGA
>DATHQY010000009.1:0-12514 GCA_035482215.1 Polyangiaceae bacterium
TGTTGGTCACGCCGTCGAATTGGAAGTACGCGAGGTCGAAGCCGGCGGCGACGGCCTGGTGGGCGAACTCCGGCTCGAGGGCGAAACGGAGGCCGTTCGTCGCGGCCTGGACGTTGAAATAGCCGACTTCTTTCGCGTACCGACACGCTTCGAGAAAGTGCGGCGACATCGTCGGCTCGCCGCCCGAGAACTGCACCGTCATCTGGCGGCGCGGCTTGAACGAGATCGACGCGTCGAGGATCTCTTTGATCTCGTCGAGCGAAAGCTCGTGGACGTATCCGACCTGATTTGCGTCCATGAAGCACGGATCGCACATCATGTTGCAGCGGTTCGTGAGGTCGATCGTCAGAACCGTGCCGCGCCCGTACTTGATGGTCGACGTGCCGTGGCGATGAACGAGCTCGTCGCCCAACGTCCGGTAGTCGCGACCCGGGTAGCGCTCTTCGATGATCCGGCTGAATTCCGGATCGATCGACAAGAGGTCGTCGAACTCGCCGTGCTCCTTGCACGTCTTGCGGATGACGAGCCGTCCGTTCTCTTCGGTGATGCGCGCTTTGATCTCGCCGGTATGACCGTGAACGAGGTCCGAGAGATCGCGCTCACCGCGGAGGATGGCGGCCCGCGTCTCCATGACGCACTTCGGGCACAACGAGTCGGTCTCACGCGGCCAGCCCAGCGGCGGCTTGCTGCGTTCATGGCTCTTCAAGAGCGGGCCGGGCGCCCACTCCGGTGACGCGGACGGGCTCTCGGGCAGCCGGGTATTGATCGCTTGAAACGCACGCCAGCCGACTTCTGCGAGCTCCTTGGTGAGTCCATCCAAAAGACCGGTCATTGGAATCTCCTTTTTTCAGTCTGAAGATCTGTTCCCTCGAACGTGAGGACACCCCGGAGCGAGTCGCCGGCATGCGCACCGACGACCCGAGGAAGAAACCGATTCAAGAGGGTACCCAAGCCCGACGAAGCGTCGGGTGTTTCCGACCGCGTCCCCGCCCCCGCAGCGGCGCGGGCGATGAGGCGCTCCGAGAACCGGCCGACGATCGGGATCCGCCCCAAAAGGCGAGCGGCGGTCGTCGGCTCCTCGTCGTGAGGGGGATGCAGCACGCCATCGCGCCGGATCTGGCTATCGAGGTCCGGCGAGAGCACGTGCAAATGGGGGCGAAGCTGCGCGATCTCTTCCGCTTCGCGCCCGACGGTGCCCAGCGTCGTGCTCGTGCGTCCGTCGGCCGCGAAAGCCCAGAGCGGCAGGCATAGGGGCGACACCGACTGACCGCCCGTGATGTACGCGCGATCGGCATCGCGCGGCGGAACCCGCGACCAGAACGAGCGCAAACGCCGCACGACTTCGGCGTGCGAGAGCATCGTGATGGGCGCGCCGTTCGCTCGCTCGTGATAGCCGACGGCCGCGAGGTCAGGCTGGATCGAGCGCGCGTCCTGACGGAACATTTGGGCGCGCTCCGCCGTGTCGAGAGTGCCGCCGAGATCGAGCGCCTCGAGCCAAGTCTTGCTCTCGGGACGCGTTCCTCCTGCTCCGAACACCACGATGCGATCGGCGATAGGGCTGTTCGGGTGGCCGAGCAAGCGCCCGCGGTCCGCTTCGTCGGCGACGAACGCCGCTTTCGGCGAGATCGCCGCGACAAGAGAGCCGAGCGCGTCCTGCGGAAGGTCGAGATCGGCGGCCACGGTTGCCGCGCCGATGGTCACGATCGCCCATTCTGCGACGATTCGCTCGGTGCGAAGAGGCGACGCGACGAGCACGCGGTCGCCCGGCGCGACGCCGAGACGCTCGCGCAGAAACAGCGCAATGCGGATGACCTGCCGGTAGAAGCGCCACGCCGGCAATTCGACCCATTTCTCGTCGTCGCGAGACCGCAGCACCATGCGAGCGGCGCGCGAACGCTCGCCTTCGAGATGCAGCTGGCCGAGTGTTTGGGCGACGGGGGGAACGTCACCAACCTTGCCGTTCGTTTCGTGGCTCATGCTTCAGCCCGCACGGCGTGTAGGGAGACCGCTCCGTCGCGCTCGCGCGTCGCTTCGGTGTTCTGCGTGGGTTCCGCAGTGAGAAGACGAATCATTCCCTGCCGCTCGGTAGGGCTGAGCACGCGAACGTTGATCATTGTTCCGGGCAGGAGCTCGGAAAGCTCACGCTCGATGCGGGGGCAATCATCGTTGGCGACCCCTTCAATGCCCAGCTCGATGACGCGAACCGAGCGTTCGGCGAGCGAGGTCTCCCCTCTCACAGGGAGGCGCGCGCGCGGTGTTAGCCACCACGATTGAGCCGCCGCGTGCTTCGGAGCGACACGGCGTACGGCACTCAGAAGATCAAGGATACTCGGTAACCTCATGACTCGACTCCCGGGGCGAGACGCAGGAAGTAGCGCATGGCACCACCTTGGGATGCAGGGTTGCGACATTCCATCTCGGCATTTAAATAGACGCAAGAAATGAATTGAGCCGTATGGCACTGGCACGAAGCGAGCCGTGACCCTTCATGCTGTCGAAAGCTCGCCAGCGTGCTCGAATTGACGGCGTCTTGACAGCGCCGCGGAAGAAAAGATGCATCGAGCGGAACTCCTCGCGAGCCGAAGAGTCTGTATGGGCATGAGCACAATCGATGCCGCGTCGAAGTTTGGATACGCCATGTCGAAAAGCGGGCACGACCCGAGTGCCACCGACGTGGAGGCTGCGACCGAGGCCATCGAGCTTCGTATTCTTTGGGGAACCAACGTTCTCCGCGTGGTTCACGTTTTGCCTACGCAGGCGTTCTACGTTGGAGACGACTCGGCGACTGTGGCGGAATGCCACTATGTGATTCCGGAACGAGTCCTGGGCGTCTCTCGCGCACCGATCATTTTGTCTCGTCGGCTGTCTCGTGGACTGTCCGGTGGCTTCTCGCGCGGGCTTTCCTACCCGTTTCGGCAATGTGTGGTCCTCCTCCCGGGCGCGCATGGCTACGCATGCCTCGACGGCGAAGGCCGCGTGACGCTTGCGCAGGTCGTCGCCTCGGGCCGCGCGCGGCGATCGCGCGAGATACCGGGCGCGTTCGAGATCGAATTGCCGGACGGCGCCGAGATCACGATGGGACTGCCCAACAGTGACATTGCATTCCACTTCCGCGCGACTCGCGCGGCTAAGCGCCTCGCATCGAACTGGCTCGCCAATGAGCCAGTGGGTTTCCTGTACACGGGTTTGTCGTTCGTTCTTCACGCTGGGATCGTGGCGTCGCTGGCCTTCTTCATGCCCCGGATGGGCGGCGACGATGCGGAGGCTCTCGACGCCGATCGCATCATGACGATGCAGAAGCTTCTCAATGCGTCCGCGGACAGGGAGCAAACCCTGCGCCAAAGTGACGATGCTGCGGCGCAGAATTCGGTTGCACGCGGAGGACGAGGTGCGGCCGCACGCGATTCGGCCGGCACGCTGGGCTCTCCATCCGCGCCGGCCGCTTCTCACCGGTACGCGATCCGTGGCTCGCTGGACAATCCCGACCCGCACTTGCAGAGGCAGATCGAGCTCCAACAAGCCGCTACCTTCGGGGCGGTAGGGGTTCTTTCTTCGATGCTCGCACCGGATCCAGACGCACCGACCGCCCACTGGGGTCGAGACGACTCTCTTGGCAGGCACGCGATCAGCGCGCTCGGCCATATGATCGGCGACACGATCGGCGAGGCCGCGGGAAGTGACGGGCTTGGCCTCTCCGGCCAAGAGTTGGGCGGTGGGGGGACCGCCGACGCGATCGGGCTGAACGACTTTGGCAACGACTTCGGGCATGGACATGGTCCCGGATCGGACCAGGGCATCGGTGACGGCCGTGGACGGCCCCCTCGACAGCACGTCGTTCGCAGCCCGCGCGTCGTCGAAGCGACCATCGAAGTCAACGGACGGATTCCGCGCGAAGTCATCCAGCGCGTCGTCCACGAAAACTTCGGGCGCTTTCGCCTCTGCTACGAGAACGGCCTGCGTGGCAATCCTGCGCTGCAAGGCCGCGTCGTCGTGAAGTTCGCAATCGATCGGACGGGCGCCGTCGCCATGAACGCCGACGGCGGCAGCGATCTCGCCGATGCGAAGGTCGTTCAGTGCGTCGTTCGCGGCTTCGGCAATCTGTCGTTTCCCCCGCCCGGCGGGGGAATGGTCACGGTGGTCTACCCGGTCGTTCTTTCGCCGGAGTAAAAGCCCGCGCGCGTTCCCGCGAGCGCTCTCTACGACTTGGTGTCGTCGCCCTGGCCGAGCAAGAGGTCGCCGAAGGGTGTCGCCCCGGGGCCGAGCGCCTTGGCGAAATGGAGCAGGAGCTCACGGTTGTCGAGGACGCCGAGCGATTGCATCTCGAGCGCCCCAATCCGATCCTCGGGCGAGAACGTGCTCGCCGTCCGCTCCATCGACAGCTTCTCCGGGTCGTACGCGCTGCGAACGGCCTTCGTGTCGAGGATCGTGTAGTCGTCGCCGCGGCGCAGCTCCACGGTGACGGTGCCCGTGACCGCCGGGGACACCCAGCGCGTGAGCGCCTCTTTGAGCATCAGCGCTTCCGGATCGAACCAGCGCCCTTCGTAGAGCAGCCGGCCGAGGCGGCGGCCGAGCGTGAAATAGAGGTCCGTCGTGTTCTCGTTGTGCACCGCGCTGAAGAGGCGCTCGTAAACGATGTGGAGGAGCGCCATGCCGGGCGCCTCGTAGACGCCGCGGCTCTTCGCGTCGATGACGCGATTTTCGATCTGGTCGCTCATGCCGAGTCCGTGACGACCGCCGGCTGCGTTGAGCGCGCGGAAAAGCTCGAATGTCGAGGCGAACCGGGCGCCGTTGATCGCGACGGGAACGCCGCGAGCGAGCTCCACGGTGATCGATTCGGGCGCGATCGCCACGTCGCTGCGGTAGTGCGCGACGCCCATGATCGGCGCGACGATGTGCATGCTGCGATCGAGGCGCTCGAGGTCCTTGGCTTCGTGCGTCGCCCCGAGGACGTTCGCGTCCGTGGAGTACGCCTTCTCGGTCGCCATCGTGTAGGGCAGATGGACGGAAGCGAGGTACTCGCTCATTTCTTTGCGGCCGCCGAACGCGTCGACGAAGGCGCGATCGAGCCAGGGCTTGTAGATCTCGAGCGAGGGGTTGACGAGCACGCCGTAGCGGAAGAACCGCTGGATGTCGTTGCCCTTGTGGGTGCTGCCATCGGAGAAGATGTGGACGTCGTCTTCACGCATCGCGCGGATGATGGCGGTGGTCGTCACGGCGCGGCCGAGCGGCGTCGTGTTGAAGTACTTCCGGCCGCCCGACGAGAGGTGGAAGGCGCCGCATTGGATCGCCGTGATGCCCTCGCGCACCATCGCGTCCCGGCAATCGACGAGCCGCGCGCTCTTGGCCCCGTGTTGCGTCGCAATCGGCGGGATGTCGGCGGGGTTCGTTTCGTCGGGCTGCGCGAGGTCCGCCGTATAGGCGTACACATCGAGGCCTTGGCGTGACATCCATGCAACGGCGCAGCGGGTGTCGAGGCCGCCGGAGAAGGCGATACCGATGCGGGTGCCGGGGGGCGGGAGCTTGCGGTGGATGCGGCTCATGCGACGTCAGATACACGGGCTCGCGGGCGAGCGGTAGGCCTTCGTGACCGCCGGTCGTGAGGGGAGAAACAGGGAGGGGAGGAGGAGAGGAGAAGGAGGGGGAGTTAGCCTGCTTTGCCGGCGACCACGGCGCTCTCGCCGAGAGCACGATGGACGAGCTGAATGCAGATCGACCCCTCGCCGACCGCGGAGGCCACGCGCTTCACGTTGGCCGATCGCACGTCGCCGACGGCGAAGACGGCCGGCAGGCTGGTCTCGAGAAGAAACGGGGGCCGGGCGAGGGGCCACCCGCGGGCGGAGAGCTCCGGGGCGGGGAGGTCCGTGCCGGTGCGGACGAAGCCCTTGTCGTCGAGCGCGAGACAGCCCGCGAGCCAATCGGTGTTCGGTTTTGCCCCGGTCATCAGAAAGAGGTGGCGCATGGGCCGGCGCACGCGATCGCCCGTGCGATCGTCGCGCCAGACGACGGCCTCGAGGTGGTCGGTGCCCTCGAGCGCCTCGAGCTCGGTGCGCACGTGGAGCGTGATGTTCGCGGTCTCTTCGATCCGGCGAATCAGGTACCGCGACATGCTCTCCGAGAGCCCATCCGCGCGGACGACGATGTGCACGTGGCGAACCCGGCCCGCGAGGAACACCGCAGCCTGACCGGCGGAGTTCCCGCCCCCGACGATGGCCACGTCCTCGCCGGCGCAGCGCGTGGCCTCGACGTGGGTCGCGCCGTAATAGATGCCGACGCCTTCGAACCGCGAAAGGCCCTCCACCCCGAGCTTGCGGTAGGCGGCGCCCGTCGCGATGACGACGGCCTTCGCGCGGACGCGCGTGCCGTCCGAGAGCTCCACGGCGTACGGGCGCCGGTCGCAATGGAGGCGCACCGCCGTCTTCGCCACGACGACTTCGGCGCCGAATTTCTCGGCCTGGGTCAGCGCGCGGCCGGCGAGCGCGCCGCCGGAGATGCCCGTGGGGAAACCGAGGTAGTTCTCGATCTTCGAGCTCGACCCCGCTTGCCCGCCCGGCGCGTCCGACTCGATGACGAGCGCGTCGAGCCCCTCGGACGCGGCGTAGACGGCCGCCGCCAGACCCGCGGGTCCTGCCCCGACGACGACGACTTCGCGAACCGCCTCGGCGTCGAGCGTCGGATTGAAGCCCAGGCAATCGGCGAGCTCGGGATTCGTCGGGTTCTTGAGGACGCGATCGCCGCGGCAAACGACGACGGGGATGTCCGTCACGCCCACGTGAAACGCGTCGAAGAGCGCCTGCACGTGCGGATCGTCGTCGACGTCGACGTACGCGTAGGGGTGGTAGTTGCGCGTGAGAAACTCTTGGAGGCGGAGCGTGCCCGCCGAGTGCCGCGAGCCGATGAGCACGACGTCCCCCTGCGAGTGCGCCACGAGGCCCATCCGCCGGAGGATGTACGCGCGCAAAATGAGCTCGCTGAGCTCCGCGTCGGTCTGCACGAGCGCGCGAAACCGGGGCCGCTCGACCGCGAGAACGCGAAGCGCTCCCTTCGCGCGCGCACGAACGAGGCTGCGGCGATCGGAGACGAGATCGATCTCCCCGGTGAACTCGCCGGACTCGTGGACGGTCAGGAGCTCGTACTCCTGATGGTTGCCTTCGCCGCCCGATTCGCCGCGTGGATGGAGGATCTCGATCGATCCGGCGAGCACCACGAACAGAGGGACGTTCGCCTGCCCCTGATCAAAGAGGATCGCCCCGTCCTCGACCGTGCGTTCCTGTCCAAAGGGGCGCATGCGCGCGAGCTGCGACGGCGAGAGCTGCGGAAACATCTGCGCGCGCCGCGCGTACGGATCGTCGCGCGGCGGCACCGAGATCGCCATCGGAAATTCGGACGCCGTGGTCACGACGAGAGGTCCCGCTCGTCGGCGTAACACCACGCCCAGGTCTCGCCGACCTCCGCCGACGTGACGATGGGGTGTTTCGTCTTCGCAAAGTGCGCGCTCGCGTGGCGATTCGGCGATGAATCGCAACAGGCCGTGTGCCCGCAGGTCAGGCACACGCGCAAGTGAACCCAGTGGCCGCCGATCTTCATGCAATCTTCGCAGCCTTTTGCAGGCCGGTGCACGTGACGGATGGTCGTCTCCGCGACGTGCTCGCAAGGCGACGAGAGGTCGATGTCTTGAGAGTGCATTGGTTTCCTTTCGAGCTCGCTTGCGCTCGCTTGCCTGCTTCGAACCGTACAACCGTGCGGGCGACCCCGCTTTACTTTCGCTAAGGACAGACTCAAGGAGAAAACGGATGGCAACCTCGCACGGCGATCATTCCGTTCGAAAGAGCGGGACGTTTCAGATTGGCGACCTGTCGATCCACAGGCTCGGCTTTGGGGCGATGCAGTTGACTGGCAAGGGCGTCTGGGGCCCTCCCCGCGATCACGCGGAGTCGATTCGCGTCTTGAAGCGTGCGGTCGAGCTGGGCGTCGACTTCATCGACACGGCCGACTCCTATGGGCCCTACGTCTCGGAGGAGCTCATCGCGGAGGCCCTACACCCGTATCCGAAGAACCTCGTCATCGCGACGAAGGCGGGCTTCGTGCGAACGGGGCCCGGCGTATGGGTTCCGCTCGGCCGCCCGGAGTATTTGCGGCAGGAGTGCGAGATGAGCCTGCGCCGCCTCAAGGTGGATCGAATCGATCTCTTTCAGCTCCACCGCATCGACCCGAAAGTCCCCGCCGACGAGCAATTCGGACTGCTGCACGATCTACAGAAGGAAGGGAAAGTGCGGCACGTGGGGCTGTCGGAAGTGAGCGTCCACGACGTCCAGGCGGCGCGGAAGGTCGTGCCGATCGTGACCGTGCAGAACCTGTACAACTTGCAGGTCCGCAAGGCCGAAGCGGTCCTCGACTATTGCGAGAAGGAAGGGATTGGGTTCATTCCCTGGTTTCCGATCGCGAGTGGCAAGTTGGTCGAACCGGGCGGACCGGTGGCGAAGCTCGCGCGGTCCCTGCACGCGACGCCCGCGCAGGTCGCGCTCGCCTGGCTCCTCGCGCGTTCGCGCGTGATGCTGCCGATCCCCGGGACGTCGTCGGTCGGACACCTCGAAGAGAACTGCACCGCCGCGAACGTCGAACTGTCGAAGGCGCACTACAAGGAGCTCGACGCGCTCGCCGCCGCGGCGTCGTGAGCGACCTGGAGGAACTGCTCGCCGACTGGCGCGAGGGGACGGGTGCGCTCGTCTTCCTCACGGGCGCCGGCGTCTCTGCGGAGAGCGGCATTCCCACGTTTCGCGGCACCGACGGTTACTGGCGCGCGGGCTCGGTGAATTACTCGCCGATGCAGCTCGCAACCGCCGCGATGTTCGCGACGCAACCGGAGACGGTCTGGTGCTGGTATCTGGCCCGGTTTCGCCGGGCGCAGAGCGCGGAGCCGAACGACGCGCACCGGGCCGTCGCGCGGGTGCAGGCCGCCTATCCCGAACGGAGCTTTCTCGTCACCCAGAACGTCGACGGTCTGCACCAGCGCGCCGGGTCGCCGCTCGCAACGACCTTCTCGATTCACGGGAGCGGGCTTCTCATGCGGTGTTCGCCCGCGTGCACGGACGCCACGTCGCCGCTGCCTCCGATCGACGACGGTACGTCGAGCGAAGCTCTCTCTGAAGAGATGCGCGCCCGTCTCACGTGCAAGACGTGCGGCGGCTGGATGCGGCCGCACGTTCTCTGGTTCGACGAGTACTACGACGAGCTTCACTACCGGAGTGACACGGCGGTGAGCGTTTCGCTGCGCGCCACGCTCCTCGTCACCGCGGGCACGACCGGCGCGACCAGCCTTCCGTTTTCGATCGGAAACCGGTGCGCGCGAAACGGCGTGCCCATCATCGACATCAATCCGGATACGAATCCGTTCGCCGAGCTGTCGGAGCAGAACGGGCTATGGCTCCGCGAAAGCGCGAGCAGCGGGCTCACGAAAATCGCGGAGCTGCTGGACGTCGCGTAGCCCTGGCGCCGCTGCGCGAAGGGGAAAGACGAGATGAGCAAGGTCTTGGTGACGGGTGGGTCCGGGTTCATCGCAGGCCACTTGATCCTGCAGCTGCTCGACGCGGGGCATCGGGTGCGGACCACGATCCGCAACATGGGCCGCGAAAGCGCCGTACGGGCGACGCTTCGGGCCGCGGGCATGAAGCCGGAGGCCGCGCTGTCGTTCGTACCCGCCGACCTGGAGAAGGACGACGGGTGGACCCAGGCCGTCGAGGGCTGCGAGTACGTGCAACACGTCGCGTCTCCCTTCCCGGCCGCGGCGCCGAAGCACGACGACGAGCTCATCGTGCCCGCGCGAGAAGGCGCGCTCCGGGTGCTTCGAGCGGCGCGTGAGGCAGGCGCCAAACGCGTCGTGTTGACGTCGTCCTTCGCGGCGGTCGGTTACGGCAAGAAGCCGCAAGCCACGCCGTTCGACGAAACGAGCTGGACGGATCCCGGCGCAGACGGCGTCAGTGCCTACGTGAAGTCGAAGACGCTGGCCGAGCGTGCCGCGTGGGACTTCATGGCGAGCGACGGGGCGAACGGGTCGAGCCTCGAGCTCTCGGTCGTGAACCCCGTCGGAGTCTTCGGTCCGGACTGCGCGACGTCGATCCTCCTCGTGCAGCGACTGCTCGACGGGGCGGTTCCGGGTTTGCCCAATCTCACGTTCGGCGCGGTCGACGTTCGCGACGTCGCCGACCTGCACGTTCGCGCGATGACCCATCCGGCCGCCAAGGGAGAGCGATTCCTGGCGACCGCGGGCGACTTCATGACGATGCTGGAGATCGCCAAGGTGCTCAAGGATCGCCTGGGGTCGACGGCGAAGCGGGTCCCGCTGCGGGAGGTGCCCAACTGGGTGCTGCGCATCGTAGCGATGGGGGATCCGACGGTCCGGCTCATCGTGCCGGAGCTCGGCAAATTCAAGAACGCCACGAACGAGAAGGCGCGCCGCCTCCTCGGCTGGGCGCCGCGTTCACGCGAAGACGCCGTGACGGCGACCGGAGAAAGCCTGGCGCAGCACGGCCTCCTGAAGGACAGCCCGAAGCGCGCCGCGTAGAGGCGGCAGGCAACGCGGCGACCGGCGACTGGCGCGTCGGGGGGCGACGCATTAGACGCACGCCATGGCAGGGATTGCTCGCACCCGTGCGACGGGCGCCGAGGGCATGCTCCCGGAGCTCCTCGCGTGGTCGTCGTCGTTCGAACACGATCGTTCGCTCGTTCGCGAAGATCTCGTCGGCAGCGCCGCACATGTGACGATGCTCGCACGAACGCGCATCATCCCGCTGGAGGACGCGCGTGCGCTGCGGGACGCGCTGCGCGGCCTCTATCGCGAAGCGCAGGCGGGCACGTTGGCGCTTCCGGCGGACGAAGAAGACGTCCACATGGCGGTGGAAGCGGAGCTCGGCAAGCGGGTGGGCGCGGGCGCAGCGCGCCTGCACACGGCGCGGTCGCGCAACGACCAGGTTGCGCTCGACCTCCGGCTCCACGTCCGCGAGCAGGGCACGGCGCTGGTGCGAGAGGTCGCGGCGCTGGTCGGAGAGCTCGCGGCGCGTGCCGAAAAAGAGAGCGACGTGCTCCTGCCGGCGTACACGCACCGGCAGCGCGCGCAGCCGGTCACGGGGGCGTTCCTCGTCGCTTCGTGGGGCGTCGGCGTGGCAAAGGCGATCGACACGGTGATCTTCGGCCTGGATAGGCTGGAGATGCCGCTCGGGAGCGGTGCTTGCTCCGGGTCGTCGCTGCCGATCGATCGCGCGCTCGTCGCCAAGCTGTTCGCGCCGTGGCAGCCGACGCGCAACGCGCTCCACACGGTGGAGGACCGCGACTTCGCGCTCGATTGGGCGTGGGGCGCCGCGCGCGTCGTGCTGGCCCTGGGTCGCATCGCGAGCGACGTGGTCGACTTCTCGACGAACGAGTTCGCGCTCGTGCGCCTCGGCAGCGCCATCTCGGCGGGCTCGAGCATGATGCCGCAGAAGAAGAACCCCGACGTGTTCGAGCTCGTGCGCGGCAAGAGCGCGCGTGGAATCGGCAATGTCGTCGCGATGCTCGCGCTGATGAAGGGCCTCGCGAGCGGCTACAACCGCGATCAGCAGGAAGACCGTCTCCCGATCCTCGAATCGGGGCCGCTCGCCCGCGGGTGCACGCGGATCGTAGCGCTCTCACTACCCCACGTCCGGTTCGACGCCGAGCAGGGGCGGCGCGCCCTCGACGAGGGCTTCACCCAGGCGACGGATCTGGCCGAGGCGCTGGTCCGCCGCGGCGTTCCGTTTCGCGAGGCGTACAAGGCCGTGGGTGCGCTCGTGGCGCTCGCGGTCGAAGAGCGCGTCGGGCTCCGCGCGATCGAAGCAACGCGCGCCAAGGCGATCCACCCCGCGCTCGACGAAGGCGCCCTGAAGGCCCTGGATCCGGCCATGGCCGCCGCAGCCAAGGAGAGCCTCGGCGGCACCGGCCCGCGGTCGGTCGCGGCGCAGATCGCCTGGCTGCGGGAACGCGCCGCGGAGCTCGCGCTGCGCGCCGAGGCGCATGGTTGTCTCGACGACATTTCCGAGCGAGTGTTCGCCGAGCCGCTGGAGCTGTGATGACGAAGCGCGACTTTCTGAAGGTGACCGATCTCTCCCTCGCCGAGGCACGCGAGGTGCTCTCGCTCGCGACGCGACTGAAGCGCGAGCCGAAGAACGCGCGGTCGCGCCTCCTCGCCGGGCGGTCGGTGGCGATCGTGCTGGAAAAGGCGAGCACGCGGACGCGCGTTTCGTTCGAAGTCGGCTGCGCGGAGCTCGGCGCGTACCCCGTCGTCCTCGGCGTCCAGGGCAGTCAGCTCGGTCGCGGCGAGCCGATTCGCGACACGGCACGCGTGCTGGCGCGGTATTGCGACGCGATCGTGTACCGCACGTCGGCGACGACCCGCTTGCTCGAGATGGCCACGGCTTCGGTCCCGGTGGTCAACGCGCTGACGGACGACGGCCATCCGGTCCAGATCCTGTGCGACATCTTCACGATCGAGGAGCAGCTCCGGGGC
>DATHQY010000010.1:0-2412 GCA_035482215.1 Polyangiaceae bacterium
TCGCGAGGAGACTCTCAGGTTCCGCTTCATCGCCCGAGCGGGACAACCCCGCGGGCGGTGGTAACGTTCGCGGGGGTGCTGGGTGCGGCCGCGAGGTATGACGGATCTTCGCCGGTTGCTGCGGTTGGCCCTGTACGCCGCCGGATTCGCCGCGTGCGCGTCGTCGGGGTCGAGCACATGCACCGTGCCCCCTCCGCTCGCGTGCACGCCCGGGGCCGTCATAGCCCGAGCGGCGGGGGCTTGCTCTACTACTGCGCCTGCACGCGGGTGTGCACGGCGACGATGGCGAGCGACTGCCGCTCTTCGCGCTCGATGGCCTGCAGCCGCCGCCACTCGCCGCGGTCGATGTACGCCTCGATCGAGTCGCGCACACGCTGGCGCAGCTCGTCGGGCGGGAGCGCGGCGGCGATATCTGTGAACGCGGCGAGGTACCGGCGCGAGCGCGCTGTGAACAGCGGGGCACGCTATTGCCGCGGAGGGCTTCTCGGCCATCAGCTCGACGGGAAGAATCGGAGAGGCGGCACTAAGAACTCGGCGTGCGAGTAAGCAGCGGTAGAGGGCCGTCGCGCGCAAGCAGCGCGTCCCGAAAGGGGACCCTTTTGGGCCGTCCAGTCACACCGGAATGCGGGCCAATTTGCGCGCAGCTCGTCGAGGACGACGTCGTAGATCACCTCGCGCGACGAGCTACGCTCTCACGCGTGAACCAGTGGCACGAGGCGTGTGGTCGCCCGGGCTTCGGCCACGAGCAAGGGCGGCACATCGACCGCGCCGACTCATCGCCCGACACCGAGCCGTGCGAGCTCTGCGAATGCCCGCGGTTCGTGCCCTCGGGCCCGCGAGGTCGAGCCGTACGCGTAGCAACTTGGCTCGCGCCGCGGCCGAAGGGAACCGCGACGTACCTGCCTTCATACCATTGCGGGATCCATGACGCGCCCGACGATGACGAGGGCGCTGTACCCGTGCAGACATTATGGGGCCAACGTACGATCCGCAACCTTCCAAGTCGGAACTGCACGGTTGATATTGCGTAGTAAAGTCAACATTAGTCGGATATGCGGCGCCGCCGTCGAAAGCTATCTGTGTCTGACAGGCCCCCGCGCTATGGCTGACGAGCATGACGGTCTCCGTCGAAATCTGGCTCACTTTGCAAACGAATGGATGTGGCGCGCCAAGGCCCAGAATCGGGGTGGTAGTATTTGTCGTCACGTTCTCTACTGCGCTAACGCTTCCGGCTGCTGCCGCGCCGGTAGGCACCGGGCGAGGTGTGCATCCAGGTGCGAAACGCCCGGATGAAGTTGGCCGGTGTCGAGTAGCCGAGTTGCTCGGAGACGTCGGCGACCGATAGGTTCGAGCGAAGGAGCGCGATCGCCTTGTCGCAGCGCGCTTCTTCGGCGACGGTGCCGAAGGTAAGGCCCTGCTCGGCGAGCTTGCGCTTCAAGCTGCTGGGCGAGAGATGCAGCTCGGCCGCCACGTCGGCCAAGGAGGAGAGGTTGTCGGTGGCGACCGCCGTCCGGCGGACGCGCTCGACGAGGCTCATCGCGAACGCTGCGAGGCCGCGCTCGCATTGCTCGCGCGCCAGCTTGAACGCCGCGTCGTCGGCCATCACGAGGGGCAGATCGAGCTTCGCGCGGTCGAAGATGATGCGATTCGACGGTTGCCCGAAGCGGACCGTGGGCCAGGGCGACGCGGTTTGGGTTGCGGGGGTCGTCGCATCGGCCGGGGGCGACAGCGCCGCGCGGATGCGGGGGAAGTACTCCGGCTCCGCGATCACGAGGTCCACCGATCCGGTGGGCGGCGCTCCCGAGATGCGGTGACTGAGCTGCCAGATCGCCGCGACCACGCCGCCGAGCACGAAGTCGCGGGCGGCGCCCATGTCCGTGTTCTCTTCGATCACGAGGGCGGCGTGTTCGCCCCGCGGCGACACCTCGAGGCGCATCGACAGGATCGTCGCCAGGAGCGGGTGGAACGTGACGAGGATCTCGATCGCGTCGCGGACCGTCGCGGCGCTGAGTATTCCGAACCCGACGTAGCCGTACATCGAGATGCGGCTCTCGACGCCCGCGTACCAGCCGAGGCCCGGCTCGCCTGTGAGTTCGCGCGCCTGCGCCATGAGCCGCGTCAGCGGTCCGAGGGGCACGCGGGCAAGGGGATCTTCGAGAGCTGCCTGGGTCACCCCCGTCCCCGCGAGCGCTTCCTCGCCAGCGATCCCCCAGAGCTCCACCGTCCGCACGATGAGTCGCGCATACGCCGCGAGCACGGAGTGCGAGGCAGCGCTGGGACGCGGCGGCTCCGACTGCTGGTTCATCAAAGCCTCCGGATTCTGGCACGTGGTTCGGGCCCTCGCATGGACGCGAGGACGCCGATCCTGTCCGGAGACAACAGGCGAGCTCTGGTGCGAACGAAAGATTCCAG
>DATHQY010000011.1:0-5556 GCA_035482215.1 Polyangiaceae bacterium
GCGCCGGCTCTCGCCCGTGAACGTCGCTTCGGCCTTGTCGGCGGCGGCTTTCAACGCGGCCGCGCCGGCGGTCAGCGGCACGTAGTCGAGGCACGCCGCGAACGACGCCCAGTGGTCTTCGTGGACGGGCCGTGTCGCGAACTCCGCAAGCGCGTCGCGCGCGATGGAGCGGAACTTGTCGGCGTCGATGTCGTCGAGCGAGACGCCGATGATCCGGCAGCCCGGGATGAAGCCCGAGCTCGCAAGGTGGAACAAACCGGGCAGAAGCTTCCTCTTGGCCAGGTCCCCCGTGGCGCCGAAGAGAATGACCAGATGCGGATAGCGCGGGCCGACACGTTTTCTGACTTGCTCGCTCATGGGGGTCGCCTGGTGCGGGTTTCTAGTGGGATGGGGAGGGGACGGATGGAGCGGACGGTACGAACGGAACCGGAGCTCCCGGCGCGAGGACGACGTACGCGCGCCGCCACGGCTCGTCGCCCACGATGTGCCACGAATGGCCGCCCCCCGTCGTGTCCTCCGCGAGCAGCGTGTCCCCGGGCCGCAGGATGAACGTCGTCCCGTCACCCATTTCGAATTGGAGCGTGCCGGCGAGGGTCAAGACGAGCTGGCGGACCGGCGCGACGTGCCACGGAAGCGTGCCGCCCGTCGGCGTCTCCTGGAACGAAATCGTCGCCGCGTTGGCACGCGCGCTCGCGACGTCGCGGCGCGGACCGGGCCCGAGCTCGATATGGCCCTCTTCGAAGTGCGAAATCCCGTCGTCACCGACCCAAAGGCGCACGCACCGGATCATGCATCGCTGCCCTAGCACTCCTTGCGGGTTCTTGAACAGCCTCGCCGTGTGCCCCGAGCTTGCAGGAGATGCTTCGCACGATGACCGAGACGGTCGAAGCGTCGATGCCGAGCGCGTAGCTCGCGAGCTTCATCGCGTCGCCTTGCGCGAGGTGCGCGTAGATTTGCCGTTCGCGCGGCGAAAGCGCGTACGGAGCCACGGGGATGGGATCGTTGCGCCGCGCCACGACGCAGCGGCGGCCGCCTCGATCGAAGCGATCGACGAGCGACCACCGCCCGCCGACGAGCGGGCGCCAGAGCGACAGGGCCCCGGCGGCGTCGGCGCGCGCCGCCCGCGTGCGCGCCTTGTCCCGGGCGAAGGCGGCGGCGCGGAGGCGTTCGCAGACGCGGACGTCTTTGGCCTCTCCTTCCGCGTGCTCGATCCGCCCGGCGACCGAGAGGACGCATTCGTCGATCGGGGGCACCCCACGCCTCCGCCGGAGCCTCGCGGCGGTGGCCAGATGGGCGCCGAGGAGCAGCCAGCGCGCCTTCGCGGAGCGTTCGAGCCGAAGGGGATTCGCGAGGAGCGCCGCCACGAAGAGGCCCTTGCCTTCGGCGTCGATCGCAGTGCAATAGAACGCGTCGGTCTCGCGAGGCGGCATCTCGGAGATGGCCTGCGCCTCGGCCTGCGTGCAGCGAAGCTCGCTGCGCGTGCCGCGAAGCTCGCTGAGCGTGCCGACTTTGCCCGCGGAGAGCGAGGGGAGGGCGAAATCGGCGGGGAGGGACGAGGCGAGCGGGGTCGCAGCGGCGGTTGCGTCCATTCCGAGCCTCGCGGCGTCGACCGCGTACACCCCCGCGCCGGCGTCGCCGGCGCCGCCAACGGCAACGGCGGGGATGCGGGTGGGAACAAGACAGAGCGCTGCGTCGAGAAGGTTGCGCGCCCAGTCTTCATCGGGCAGGTCCTCGTAACCGGCCTCCACCAAACCGATGGGATCAGCGCGTCGTTCCAGCATGGGCACCCCGAAGAGCAAGACGAGCACCACCACACCGGGCGGCGGTGCCAGGCTCTCGAAATGCCGCGGATGGAGCCGTGAGTCCATTACACTTCATTGCAGCCGCAATGCGCTTGCCGCGGCCGGAAACGCGGATTACGACAGGAAAATACGATAAGCTGGATTCTCCGTCTCGAGGACGGCGTCGTAGCCGAGGGCGGCCACGAATCGGGCCAGCTCCGCGAGCTCGTCGTCGGGCACCGACATGCCCACGAGGACGCGCCCGTACGCCGCGCCGTGATTTCGGTAATGGAAGAGAGTGATGTTCCAGCGCCCGCCGAGTCGTGCCAGAAAGTCGCGCAGCGCGTCCGGGCGTTCGGGGAATTCGAAGCGCAGGATTCGTTCGTCCTTCACGCCGCTGCCCGCGCGCCCGCCGACCATGAAGCGGACGTGGAGCCCGGCGACTTCGTTGCCCGTGAGGTCCGTCACGGCGAATCCGGCGGACGTGAGGTGCTCTTTGACGTCGGCGCGTGTCGACCCGTCGCGCGTGCCGATCCCGACGAACACCTGGGCGACCGCGTCGTCGGCATAGCGATAATTGAATTCGGTGATCGCCCGATTGTGCAAGTGTTTCACGAACGAGAGGAAGCTGCCCTTTTCCTCGGGAATGCCGACGGCGAAGAGGGCCTCGCGCTGCTCGCCGATCTCGGCGCGCTCGACGACGTAGCGGAGGCGATCGAAGTTCACGTTCGCGCCCGACTCGATGGCGACGAGCGAAAGGCCCGTCGCGCCGCAACGGCGGACCCATCGCTTGAGGCCCGCGAGCGCGAGGGCGCCCGACGGTTCGGCGACCGTTCGTGTCGCCTCGAAGACGTCCTTGATTCCGGCGCAGATCTCGTCGGTCGTGACGAGGACGACTTCGTCCACGTAGGCGCGGGCGATCGCGAAGGGGAGCGCGCCCACTTGCCGCACCGCGACGCCGTCGGCGAAGAGACCCACGCGATCGAGCACGGTGCGTTCCCCGTCGCGGAGGGCCGCGTAGAGGCACGCCGCGTCGTCCGGCTCGACGCCGATGACGCGAATCTCGGGGGAGAGTGCTTTCACGTACGCGGCGATCCCGGCGATGAGGCCCCCGCCGCCGACCGGGACGAAGATCGCGTCGATCGGCCCGCGCCGCTGGCGCAAGATCTCCATGGCGATCGTGCCCTGTCCGGCGATGACGTCGATGTCGTCGTACGGGTGAACGAAGACGCGCCCGTCGGCCGCGGCAATGCGCCGCGCTTCGTCGTGCGCAGCGTCATACGAGTCGCCGTGCAGAACGACGTGCGCGCCACGCGCGCGGACGGCCGCGACTTTGATCTCCGGCGTCGTGACGGGCATGACGATTTTGGCGTGAACACCCAGGCGTTCTGCCGCGAGGGCGACCCCCTGGGCATGGTTTCCGGCGGAGGCGGCGATGACCCCGCGCGCCCGTTCCTCCTCCGAGAGGCGCGCCATACGGTTGTACGCACCGCGAATCTTGAAGGAGAAGACGCCCGGGTGAAGGTCCTCCCGCTTGAGCAGGACTTCGTTGCCGATGGCGCGCGAGAGCGCCGGCGCGGGATCGAGGGGCGTCTCGATCACCACGTCGTAGACGCTCGATTTGAGAATTCGCTTGAAGAGGTCGTCGGGCAGCACGATAAGGGGAGCATAACGAGGAGATGCGTCATGAGCCGGCGGAACTGGACACTTGTGATCTGCGCGATGATGCCTCTCGGCGCCTTTGCGGCTGCCGGGTGCGATTCGTCGGGGACGGAACTGCCGTACGACCTGACGTTCGACGGCTCTTTGTCCTTCGACGCTTCGGCGCCGCCGCTCGACGGCTCCCCGGCCCCCGACGCAGGTAGCGATGCAGCCGTGGCCGACGCGACGCTCGATTCGGCGGCGGATGCCGGTGCGATCGACGCCGCGGCCGACCAGGCGGTCGGCGATTCGGGGATCGACGCGGCGGCGGTCGGCGATTCGGGGATCGACGCGGCGGGCGAGGCGGAGGCGGCCGCCGTGCCGACGCCCGCGCCGGACTACCTCTGGTACGTGCTCGACGAGACCGACGGTACGATCGCGCACGACTCTTCGCCGAACCAGTTCGACATCACGAACATGACGGGGGTCACGTGGGACGCGGGGGCCAACTTCGACGGCGTGAGCGGCGGCGGCAACACGACCCTCGACTCTTCGTACCGAAGCCCGCCGTTCACGATCTCCGTCTGGCTCACGCCGCAACTGCGCACCGACTCGCCGAATGGCCACTCGCTCCAGCCGTATCCGCCGAATGCCGTGAGCGACGACATTCCGGGCGTCGGCGGCTACAGCCTCGGGCTGAACGTGTGGGCCAACGGGTCGGCGCTCTCCGCGGAAGGCCTGGTCGGGTGCACGGGATCGTTCATGTGCGTCGCGAATGCCCTTCAGAACGCGAACGACGCCGACGGCGGTCCGTCATGCACGAGCCCCACGAGCTGCAACCAGGGCTTCGTGGGCGGGCAGGAACACTTCGTCGTGATGACCATCGAAGCCCCGGCAGATGCCGGCGTTGCCCCGGAAGGGTGGGTCTATGTCGACGGCGTGCTCTTCGACCAGGAGGCGACCAACACCCTCTCGAACGATCCCGCGCCGCTCTCGATCGGCCGCCACAACCTCGACACCGGATACGGCACGACCGGCGTCTTCGACGGCCGCATTCGCGACGTGCGGATCTACAAGAGGCAGGTCGGGATCGCCGAGATTGAGCAGCTCTATGTGAACGGCCCGACGCTGCATGCGCCCCCCCGCCCCGATGCGGGGGCGTCGGACGCGGCAAGCGAATGACCAGACCCGGGCGAACGTGTCGCGGGGTGTGGCGCTGGAAGCACACCTAGCAGGCCGCGGCGCAAGGGCGCGACGGGAGGCGGCGTATGCGCGATCGCGAAGTACGCGAATCCTGGCGAAATCGGGTGTGGCGCCCCCCGCCGCGCGCTGGCGCGCGCCTTGCGAAGCGGAGAGGCCGTGCGCGGCTCGACGTTTGGTTGGAGTGGGCTGATCGCGGCGTTCGCCGTGGCATGGCCAGGCCCGCGCGTCGCTTCTGCGCAGGAGGCTCCTCGCGCTGCCCCCGCAGGCGAGTCTCCGCCCAACGAAGAATCGGTCGCGGTTCGATCTCGCCCCGCGCAATGGTACGGCTGGCAGATTCTGCTCGCGGATACGGGCGTCGCGGGCACGCTGGCGTTGTCCGGTGCCGCGCCGTCGCCAGGGAACGGCGTTCTCTTGGGCGCCGCGACGGTCGGTTACCTCGTGGACGGCCCACTGATTCACGCAGCGCACAACCAGGGCAGCAAAGTGGGATACAGCATCGCGCTGCGCCTGCTCATGCCTGTCGCGGGGGTCGGGATCGGCATTGCCGCGGCCTCCGGTGATGCGCAAAACAACGAGCCGTGGCAGTCGTTGGTCGACGCCGTCATCGGGTTCGGCTTCGGTCTGATCGCTGCGTCGGTCGTCGATAGCGTGGCGCTCGGTTGGGGGCCCCCTTCGCGGGGCGAGAGCGCGCGCGTCGCCCCGTTACGCCCGCATGTCGTGCCTTCGATCGCATTTGCCGTCGATGCGCATCGCGATCCGACGCCCGTATTCGGGGTGGCGGGCTCGCTTTAGGCAAACAGGCGTCCCTCGCGCGCGCGCATTCCCACATGGACACTCGGCGTTTTGAGGCAGCGGGTTTCGCGGGTCACGGGTCAGTCTGAATCTTCCTGCGGCCCAGCGTCCGCCTCGGCGATCCAGACGCCGTTTTGGC
>DATHQY010000012.1:0-6645 GCA_035482215.1 Polyangiaceae bacterium
CCGCGCACGGCGCAATCGTCGTAATCCCATGCCCACCGATACCCGCACTTACGCTACCGGCAAACGCAAGACCGCCATCGCTCGCGTATGGCTCAAGGCCGGAAGCGGCACGATCGTCGTCAACGGACTCCCCGTCGACCAGTACTTCGAGCGCGAGACGTCGCGCATGGTGCTCCGCCAGGCGCTCGAGCTCATCGAAGCGCAGGATCAGTTCGACGTGTCCGCCACGTGCGCCGGCGGAGGAAAGAGCGCGCAAGCCGAGGCGATGCGCCATGGCATCGCGCGCGCCCTCATTGCGCTCGATCCCGAGAAACGCAGCGCGGTGAAGCGGGCGGGCTTCTTGACGCGCGACGCGCGCAAGAAGGAACGCAAGAAGTACGGCCAGCCCGGCGCGCGCAAGCGGTTCCAGTACTCGAAGCGCTAAAGGCCGTGGCGTTGCGGCGGAGTCGGACGCGAAGAGCGCCGGTGCGAATCGCAGCGGCCTGGATCGGCGCGTGCGTGGCGCTCTTCTTCCTGGTGTCGCTCGGAGAGCCGGCCGCGCGCGCGACGATCGTCGAGCGCGTGGTGGCGGTCATCGGCGAGCGGCCGATTCTGTGGACGGAACTCGTGCACCGGGCCCTCGCCGGGCGCGTGCAGATCCGCACGCAGACGCAGGACCAGAACGTCATCAGCGTCCAGGAACAGGAGATGTACAAAGAGCTCCTGAACCGGATGATCGACGATCGTCTGGAGGAGCAGCAGGCGGACCGCGCCCATCTCACCGCGACGCAGGACGAGATCGATCGCGGCATGCAGAACATCGCGATGCAGGCGCAGCAGCAGCAGGGGCGCCCGGTGACCGTGGCCGATGTGCTCGACGAAGTGCGCCGCCGCGGCCTCACCGAGCAGGACTTTCGCGACGAGATCCGGCGGCAGATCCTCGAGGGCAAGCTCATCGAGCTGCGGGTCCGGCCACGCGTCCGCGTGACCGACCAGGACGCGCACGCGGCCTACCAGCACTGGGCCACGGAGATGCGTGAGCAGCAGCCCATCGACGTGCGCATCCTCGCGCTGCGCATCCCGCCGACGTCGACGAGACTCCAGTCGGATGCGCGCTATCTGCTCGCCGAGGAGCTCGTCCGCCGCGCGCGCGGAGGCGAGGATTTCTGCACGCTGGTCACGCAATACAGCGACGACGTGTCGACGCGCGACTCGTGCGGATCCCACGGCACGCAGCCGACGGCGAACCTCTTGCCGGCCATCCAAGAAGCGATCAAGACGATGCAGCCGGGGACGATCTCCGACCCGATCGGCGTGACGACGGGGCAAGAGCAGGCGCTCGTCATCCTGATGCCCATGGGGCAGACGAAGACGCCGAACTACGACGAAGTGAAGAACGAGATGATGCAGCGGGCGTTGCTCGAGGGCCTCGAGCACGCGCGCAAGCAGTGGCTGCAAGAGCTCCGGCGCAACGTGTACATCGACATCCGTCTGTGACGGCGGGCGCGCCCCTCGACGAGACCCGGCGCAGCATTCGCCACGCGGCGCACGCGGTGCGCATGGTCTGGCAGGCGTCGCCGGGGCTCACCATCGCCATGGCGGCGATGACGTTCGGCGCGGCGCTCGTGCCTCCGGCGACCGCGTGGGCCGGCAAGCGCATCGTCGACGCCGTGGTGCTGCACGCGACGAAGCCGACGCTCGTCTGGGTCGCGGTGGAGTTCGCGCTCGTCGCGCTGCAGACGCTGCTCGCGCGCGGCCTCACGCTGGTCAGTACGGTCCTCGGTCTGCGTCTCGGGCTCGACGTGAACGTCGCCATCCTCGTCAAGGCGACGGAGCTCGGCCTGCCTGCGTTCGAAGACTCGGAGTTCTATGACAAGATGACGCGCGCGCGGCGCGAAGCATCGACGCGACCGCTCCAGCTCGTGCGCGAGAGCTTCGGCCTCGCGCAGAGCGCGATCATGCTCGTCGGGTATGCCGCGCTCCTCGCCCGGTTCAGTGCGTGGATCGTCGTCGTACTCCTCGTGGCGACCGTGCCCGCGACCCTCGCCGAGATGCGCGCGTCGAAGCTCACGTTCCAGATGAAGAACCGCCGCTCGCAAGAGTGGCGGCGCATGACGTACCTCGAACACGTGCTCGCGAACGACGAGCACGCGAAGGAAGTGAAACTCTTCACGCTGGGGCCGCCGCTGCTCGCGCGCTACCGCGCGTTCGCCGAGCAACTCTACGGCGACGACCGGCAGGTCGCGATCCGGCGCACGCTCGGGCAGCTCCTGTCGCTCCTCGCGACCATCGCCTTCTACGGCGCGTACCTCGCGATGGCCCTCCAGGCAGCCGAAGGGCGCATCACGATCGGCAACCTGACGCTCTACGTGGTCTCCTTTCGGCAGGGGCAGCAAGCGTTCCAGGCGGTGCTCGGCTCGATCGGCGGGATCTACGAGCAGAACCTCTACATGGCGAACTTGATCGAGTTCCTCGAGACGCCCGTCCTGCGCGCGCTTGCCGCGGGGACCGCGAGCGCGCCGGCGGCGCCCGGCTCGGGGATCGTCTTCGACCACGTGTCGTTCCGCTATCCGGGAAAGACCGAATGGGCGGTCCGCGACCTGTCGCTCGCCATTGCGCGCGGCGCGAGCCTCGCGCTCGTCGGCGAGAACGGCGCCGGCAAGACGACGATCGTGAAGCTCCTGACGGGCCTCTACCAGCCGACCGAAGGGCGCATTCTGCTCGACGGCAAGGACCTCCGCGAGTGGGACGAGACGGCGCTCCGTGCGCGCTTCGGCGTCGTCTTCCAGGACTTCAACCAGTACCAGCTCACCGCGCGCGACAACGTAGGCCTCGGCGACGCGCCGCACGTCACCGACGACGCGCGCGTACAGCGCGCGGCCGAAGAAGGCGGCGCCGCGGAAGTCATCGCGGCGCTGCCGCGCGGACTCGACACCGCGCTCGGGAGCTGGTTTCGCGACGGCACGGAGCTCTCCGGCGGGCAATGGCAGAAGGTCGCTCTGTCGCGGGCGTTCATGCGCCAGGACGCGGACATCCTCGTACTCGACGAGCCCACGGCTGCGCTCGATGCGAAGGCCGAGCACTATGTGTTCGAGAGGTTTCGCGCGCTTGCGCACGGGCGAACCACAATCGTCATCTCGCATCGATTTCCGACGGTTCGCATGACCGACCGCATCGTGGTGCTCGAGCACGGGCACGTCGTCGAGCAAGGCACGCACGACGAGCTCGTCGCACTGCACGGGCGGTACGCGCACATGTTCGAGCTGCAGGCCGCGGGGTATCGTTAGCGTCGTGCTCCTCGCCGCTCCCACCGTCCGATTGCCTTCGCGCGCCTCGGTCGACCGCGCCAAGATCGAGCTCGAGCGCCGCCTCGGTCCGTCCAAGGTTCTGACGGGAGAGAGCGCGTGCGCGGCCTACGCGAACGACGACAGCGACGTTGCGAGCCGCCCGCCGGACGCGGTCGTGCTTGCGTCGTCGACGCAAGACATGATCGTCGCGCTCGACGTGGCCGATCGATGCGACGTGCCGATCACGCCGCGCGCGGCGGGCACGGGCCGCACGGGGGGCGCCGTGCCGGTCGCGGGCGGCATCGTCCTCGCTACCAATGCGCTCACGCGGATCAAAGAGATCGACCGAGCGAACCTCGTCGCCGTCGTGGAGCCGGGGGTCGTGCTCGGCGACCTGCAGGGCGCCGTCGCGCGCGAAGGGCTCTTCTACCCGCCCGACCCGAGCTCGCTCGATACGTGCTGCATCGGCGGCAACGTCGCCGAGAACGCGGGCGGGCCGCGCGCGTTCAAATACGGCGTGACGCGCGACTGGGTCCTCGGCCTCGAGGCGTGCCTCGTCGGTGGGCGCGTCGTGCGGACTGGCAAGCGCACGGTGAAAGGCGTGACAGGCTACGACGTGACGGCGCTCCTCGTCGGCAGCGAAGGGACGCTCGGCGTCTTCAGCGAAGTCACGCTGCGCCTCATCCCGCAGCCCGTGGCGACCTCCACGGCGCTCGCGCTGTTTTCCGACGTGCGCGCGGCGGCGGACGCCGTCTCGGCGATCGTCGCAGCCGGGGTCGTCCCGCGGTGCCTCGAGATGCTCGACAGCGCGACCCTCGGGGCCGTCCGCGCCGCCGGCGTCTCGGTCGACCTGCGCGCGGGCGCGATGCTGCTCGTGGAGGTCGACGGCGACGACGAGGACGAGACGCTGCGGCGCATCGGACGCGTCGGTGACGTCGCCACGGCCTGCGCAGGCTGCATCGACGTGGTGGTCGCGCAGGACGCGGCGCAGCGCGACCGCTTGTGGGCCGCGCGGCGCATGATGTCGAAGGCGACGCGCAAGCTCGCCCGGCACAAGCTGAGCGAAGACGTCGTCGTGCCCCGCTCGCGCATCTCCGAGCTCCTCGCGCGCACGGACACCATCGGCGAAGAGACCGGCGTGCGGCACCTGGCCTATGGGCACGCGGGAGACGGCAATCTGCACGTGAACTTTCTCTGGGACGACGACCGCGAGCGCCCCGCGGTCGACCGCGCCATCGAAAGGCTGATGCGCGCCACCGTCGATCTCGGCGGCACACTCAGCGGCGAGCACGGGATCGGCGTGTCGAAGGCGCAGTACCTGCGCTTCGAGCAGAGCGAGGATCTCATCGCCCTGCAGCGCGACATCAAGCGCGCCTTCGATCCGAAAGAATTGCTCAATCCGGGCAAGATCTTCCCCGCGCCCTCCGGGCACGGCGCGTGTTGATCACTCCATCGCGATTCACTCCGTGGCGATTCACTCCGTCGCGATTCACTCCGTCGCGATCATTCGCTCGTTGCACGGCTTGGCGTTCTCGTCGCCGTTGAGTCCTGCGATGCGCATCGGGTCGCGATCGATCCCCGCCAGCTCCTGCCGGATCTTGTGCAGAATGAGCACGTCGAGCTGACCGCTCGTGTATTGCGTCTGCGTTCCGCCGCAGCTCGACTTCGGATCGCCCGCCCCGGTCGACTGCGGTCCGGCACCGCCGCGGAGCACGAAGAGGTTCGTCGCGTTCGTGTACTCCGCGACTTGCCGCCACACGACTTGCCCGAGGTCGTCCATCCCCGAAGCCGCCACCGTGAAGATCTGCACGCCGCGGTGCGCGGCCGTCTTCATCTCAGTCGCATAATCGAAGTCCTGCGCGTAATCGAGGTGAGGGGGCGCGTCCCCGATCAAGAACGCGAACTGCGCGAGCGCGTCGGGATTCCACTGCAGGCCGTTCAGCGCAACGTGGATTCCTTCGTTGACCGACTCGGGCATGTCTCCGCCCCCGCTCGCGTAGATCGAGGCGACCTCGCCCTGGAAGGCGCCGAGCGCGGTCGTCATCGGATAGACCTTCGTCACGTACTCGTCGCCTCGATCCTTGTAGGCCACCATGCCGATGCGAACGCGCACGTCGCTCCCGTCGAGCGACGCCGTCACCTTTTGCACCGTCGACTTCACGGCTTGGATCTCCTCGGACATCGACCCGGTCGTATCGAGGATGAACGCGACGTCGATCGTGCGCGTGAGCGGAAGCGTCCGCGCGCTCGGAAGGCGCAAGTCGACGACGCCGCCGTTCGCTTCGAGCGAGAACGACGCTTGCGCGGAGGTGCCCTCGCACGCGGCCGTCGCCACCAGCTCGCGGCCCGTGAGGCCCTCGGCATGCGGGAATAGAATCGCGCGCCCACTCGGGCTCGTGATGAGCGACGTGCGGTGCTGCTGGCCGTCCGTCACGACCACCGGGCAACGCGGCACCGCTTTGCCCGCCGCATCGCGCACGACGAGAAAGCGCCGCTCGCTGACATCGACGTGGTGGAACGGCGTGCGCTCCTCTGTGCCGAGCCAGCGCTGAAACTCGCGGTAGTTCGCGTTGTCGTCCCATTCGCCGGCCTTGATCGACGGCGATTGCGCGACGACGAACGATTCCGCGAGGGACGGCGCCGGTGCGCCTGAAGGAGCCAACGCACCGCCTCTCCCCGCGCCGGCCGCCACCGAGCCCACCGGCCCCAGCGCGCCGAGCCCGCCGGCCATCGGAGCCATCGGCGCCGGGGCTGGGGCCGCGTAGGCGCGAGCGGCCATCTTCGGCGCATCGCCCTTGGCGGACGGCGACGGCGTCTCGAACGCCGGCGGCGGAAGGGACTCGGCCGGCGACAGGCCGGCCACCAGGTCCTCGCGGCGGTCGTCTTCGCTCGCGGCCGTGGCGGACGCCGGAAGCGGCGCGCCATGCGCCCTCATCGCGGGCTCACCCGGGTCCGCCAAGGATGCGGAGGCCGCGGGGCGTGCAGGACCCTCGGTCGACGGCGCGAGCGGCGCCGCTACCGCGCTCGACCGCGCCGCGGGCGGCGCCTTGGGCTGCATGCTGGTGCACGCCGCCATCCAAAGAGAGATCATGGGCAGTGCCGTCGCCGCGAGACGCGTCTTCATCGAAGCCTCCGTGGGATGCGGGTCTCGCCCTTGCGAGCCCCGTTCGCCTTCTGTCCTTCCTACGGACGGCGCCGCCCGAAGATCTGCGGGCCGCGTTTTTCTTCGCCACACGGCAACGAATTCGGCTTGCCCCGGACCCCGCGCCGCGGCCCCCGCGCTTGGCCAGATCGTTGCCTTGGCAACGAATTCGGCTTGCCCCGGACCCGCGCCGCGGGCCCGCGCTTGGCCAGATCGTTGCCTTGGCAACGAATTCGG
>DATHQY010000013.1:0-38824 GCA_035482215.1 Polyangiaceae bacterium
TCGGGGCTCGGGGGCCTGGCCTGCGTCATGGCAAAAAAGGAGAGTACGGCGGCAGCCTCGGCGCAAGCCGGACGCGCGCGGTTCCCGGCGGAATGCCGGCGACGAGCGCGTAGCCGTCGCGATCGAAGGAAATCGGCACGGTAAGGCCGTCGCTTCGCACGAAGAGCGCCGTTTCGTCCGGCGGAACCACGGCCGGTGGAATCGCACGGAGCGCGAGCCATGCAATATCGCGCGTCCCTCGTCCGCCGCGCGGCGCATCGCCCGACAGGCCGCGGTGGGCGATGTCGCGCGCCACGGCGTCGGGATCGAGGGTCGCCGCCAACGTGAGGGCGGCACGCCCGAGCGTCGAGCGCCCACCGCCCGCCGCCACGAGACTCCGCACGACGATGCGGCGCACTTCGTCGTCCGCCTCCCACTCGTAGGCGCGTGCGAGCCTGCCGACGGCGTCGGGAACCGCAGGCGCGCCGAAAGCGCCGAGTCCCAGCGCGATGTGCGCTCGCAGCACCGGGTCGGACGAAGAAAGGAGCGTGTCGATCGCGTCCGCATCGCTCCGCGCAGCCGCGCCGATCGTTGCCATGCGAACGATTCGCGCCCGCCGGCCGAGGACCAGCGCGGCCAAGGGGGCGTCCGGGCCGCCCTGCGTCGCGCGACTCAGCAGATCTGCCGTCGACCGTGTTTCGTCTGGGTCGCCGTCCGCGAGGCCGGCGCACAACACGATGCGCGTCGCTTCGTCCGGCTCGTGGGCGATGCGGGCCACGAGGATCGCATCCGTGGTCCGCTCGGAGGCGGTGCCTTCGCCGGGCCCGTCCGGTGTGAGCGCGAGCGCGCCCATTGCGGCCGCGCGCCGCACTGCGGGATCGCGATCCTCGAGCGCGGGCCCGAGCCGCGTCCGGCCGAGGGCCACGAGGGCTTCCGTCGCGACGGCGCGGTCGGTCGAATCCACAGATTGGGCGAGCGCGTCGAGCCGTGCATCGAGCGTCGAGCTGGACTCGCCGCGCGTGTAGGCGCGGACGAAGTACGCCCTCACGGCGACCCGGCGCGTCGCGCGAACCGCGGCCAGCGCCTCGATGGCCCCCATCGCCGCGGCACGGGGCGAGCGCGCCAGCGCTTCGGCTGCCCGAGCCTCGAGCGCCGGGTCTTCGATGAGTTTCACGAGGGCCTCGACGCCGAGAGGCCCGGTCTGCCGCCCGAGGGCCGTGACTGCCGCGAGGCGCAGCGCGAGGTCGGCGGAGGCAGCCGCGCGCGCGCTGGCCGCACGTGCAATCCCGTCGCTCGACACCTGGGCCGCAAGCGCGAGCCCGCTCGACGCGGTGCGATCGTCCGCGACGAGTGCTTCGACCGCGAGTGCGGCGTCCGGTGCGCCGAGACGCACGAGCGCGCCGGCGCCCGCCACGTGGACCCGCGGGTCCGGATCCTGGAGCGCATCGTGGGCCGCCTCCAGCGCACGTGTGTCGCCGAACGAGCCTAGCGCCGTCACCGCCGCGGCGCGCAAGGCTGGTTCGCTCGAATGCAGCAGGCCCGCAATCGCATCCAGCGTGCGAAGATCCGACGTTTGCGCCGCGAGCCCCACCATCGCCGGAGTCGTCAGCGCGACACCGCCGAACACGCTCGGCAGCTCGGGCGGCGCCGACGCGAGAGCTTCCAGCGCGGCGGCCTGGCCGGGACCACCGCCACGAGCGAGCGCCACGAGCGCGGCGATGGATTCATCGTCGCCGGCACGAACGAGCGCCATCGCGGCCTCCCTTCGCGCGAGGGAAATGCGCTGTGCGCCTTCGCGTTCGTCTTGCACGGGGTCATCCGACGGTGCCGACGGGATGCGGGCCGCGAGAGTGGCGGAAGGCGCCGCGATGAGCGCCGCCAGCGCCTCGCGCGCCGTTTCTCGCTCGGTCCACCCGGCGAGCGCGCGTACGACGACGAGCAACGCGCGAGGATCCGCTCGCGCGAAGCCCTCCCCCGGCATTCGCGGGTCCAGAGTGGAGCTTGCGCCGGCTTCGGTCCCTCGAAGAAGAAGCGCGAGGCTCTCGGGCGAATGATCCGCCGCGAGGCGCTCCAATCCGCGGAGCCGGTCGCCCGCGTTTGCCGAGCGGGTCAGGGCGATCGCGCTGTCGACGCCCAGCCGCTCGCGGAGCCCGTCGTCCGGCCGAACCGGCGGCGGCGCTGGAGGTGCAGCCCCTTCCACTTCGCTCGACGGCACATGGGCCGCGTGGAGCCCGATGCCCTGCGCGCCCGCTCGACGCTCCGCCGCCGCCGCGGCGATCGCCGGAAGCGCCAGCGCCAGAACGAGGACTCTCCGCGAGAGGCGACTCACGGCGGGCATCCGTTCTTCTTCGGGTCTTTCGAGGGAACGCCCGCCACGAGGGGACATGCGTCTTGTTCGTCGAGGACGCCGTCGCTGTCGGCGTCGTCCTCCGGGCAGCCGTCTTCGTCCTGAATGCCGTCGCGGTCTTCGGGGAGCTCGGGGCATTGATCGGCGTCGTCCAGCACTCCGTCGTCATCGTGATCGTGATTCCGGGGAGCCCAACCGATCGAGACGACGCCGCCGACGATCGGGACGCCGACGGCCTGGTCGAGGCCGACCTCCGCTCCGACCACCAGGTAGGTATCGCGGTAGTGGCCGAGGCCCACGCGGTCATCGAGCACGAGCACCGCCGGGGACAGCAGCGACGCCCCGGACCCGCCCAGTCCGAACGGCGCGACGGGCCCGGCGGGAACCGCCCCGTGCACGCCGAGCTCCCAGGTCTGGCGGTCGTCCTGGTCGAACGATGGGAAGAACGCCTTGGGCCGAAGCACGAAGCTCGCCGCCCACGTGACCGAATCCCCGAACGTCACGCCGTCGACGGCCGGCCAGGTTCGACGCTCGGGCCGCAAGAAGTAGCCGAGGCTTGCGCGGAGCGCGGCCGCGCCGACTGCGTATTCGCCGAGAAGTTCGGCGGCGGCGGTCAGCGCGCCTTCGCCGGCGAAGCTCGCAGGGTCGCCCGTGGGCAGCGTTACCGTGCTCCGCG
Organism: Polyangiaceae bacterium; assembly: GCA_035482215.1. GTDB lineage: Bacteria > Myxococcota_A > Polyangia > Polyangiales > Polyangiaceae > Palsa-1150. The sequence continues at coordinate 3,003 of DATHQY010000013.1, forward strand.
CCGCCAGCCCCGGCCCAATCGCGACGCCTTTGCGGTCGTTCGACACGATCGTGGCCTTGGCCGTGACGGCGACATCCCCGAGCCCTCCTGTCGGGACCTTGCCCCCGTCGACGACCGACGAGCTGAAACCGGACGACGGGGTCCCGTCTTGCCACACGGAGAAGGGCACATCGACCCCGACCGCAGCGCGATCGCCGAGCCCGATGCCGAACACGAGGTCGGCGCCGATGCGGTCCGCCAGCGGATGGCCGAGCTCATGGTTGTCGGCGCCGCCGCGGAGCGCGACCGGATCGCGTGCATAGTCGACGAAGACAGCCGCGTTCCAGAGCCAGGGCCCAGGGGCTGTCGTCGGCTCGAGCAGGAGGCCGGCGCGCGGATCGGTCGGCGGGCGAAACGTGCGCGCGTCGATCGAAGGCGCGGGCTCCGCCGCGGCGCTTCGCGGAAGGACGGCCGGGCCCATCGCGACAGCCGCGATAGCCGCGGCGGCGAAGACAGCGGCGATGTGGTGGGGGCGACGCGAGCCGCGCGGGCGGCAAGGCGATCTGCGGCTCTTCATCAGTGGCTACCGAGGAAAGTACTACGGGCGAAACGATTGCGGATCGATCCCGAAGCAACGGTAGAGTGCACCCATGCGAGTGACGGTCCTCGGAGCCGGTTACATGGGCAGCGCGATGGCGACGGTGGCGCGCCGGCGGGGGCACGATGTTCGCCTATGGGGGACCTGGCTCGACGACGCGATGCTCGACACCTGCCTGCGCGGCGAGCCGCATCCACGCCTGAATCTGGTGCTCGACGGAATCGCGCTCTTCCGTTCGGCGGCGCTCCCGGCAGCTCTGGACGGGGCCGAGCTCGTGATCCACGCGGTCAATTCCGAAGGCGCCGTTCCGGTCATGGCGAAAGCGGCTCCCGTTCTGCCCGACGTACCCGTTCTCAGCGTGACCAAGGGCCTGCTCGAGTCCCCGGTCACCCAGCGGATGGATCGCATCGATGCGGTCCTTCGGGAGTCGATGCGCGGGCACCTGCGAGACGCTTCGCGCCCCCTTCGGTTCGTCCACGCCGGAGGGCCTGCCAAGGCGATGGAGATCGCGCGCCGCGTCTTTACCTGGATGCAGTTCGCCGGGCCGGCGGACGCGGCGAGCTTCTGCGCGCGCGCTCTCGAAGGCGACGGCCTCGTCGTGACCACGAGCGAGGACCTCGCGGGCGGCGAGCTGTGCTCGGCGCTGAAGAACGCGTACGCGACGGGCCTCGGTCTGTGGGACGGGCACGTCGGTGCAAACGCGCACGACGCGAGGGCCGCGTGCTTCACGCAAGCGATTGTCGAGATGCAGCGACTCGTCGCCGCGTCGGGCGGGCGTGCCGAGACCGTCTACGGACCAGCGGGCGTCGGCGACTTGCACGTCACGGCGGCGGCGGGGCGCAATCGCCTGTTCGGCGAGCGCGTCGGCAAAGGAAGGCCCGCGCGCGAAGTGGCGTCGCAAATGGCGGCGGCGGGCGAGCTCACCGAGGGGTACCCGGCGATCGCCTCGGCGATGCGCTTCGCTCGCGAGCGGGGCGTGCGACCCCTGCCGCTGCTCGAGATGCTCCACGCGGTCATCTGGGAGGGCGCGGACGTGGGCACGAGCCTCGCCCATTTCTGCCTGGAATGAACGCTCCCTCAAGGACTCGGACCGAAGTCCACCGTGACGTTGTCGAACTGAAATTCGACGTTGCCCGAGGGCCCCGTGACATCGGTACCGATGGCCAGCGACGGGTAGCCCTGGCTCAGCGAGCCGGCCGGGAGGGGTGGCGGCGGCAACGAACTCACGGAGGGCACACGAAAATCGATCGTGCCGCTGCCGTCGCTCATACGCGTCACCGTCATGGACAATCGGAACCACTGGTCGAGGAACACGTTGGCGAGCGGGAACGGCGTCGGAACGTCGGCCATCGGCGCCGCACCTCCATCGTTGCTCGCGGTCTGCGCGCCGGCGTCTGCCATCAAGTTGTTCACGGTCAAGCAATCGCCGGCGTTGGGCACGAGGATGACGGCGATCCCGACCTCCTGGGCGCTCACCGGCATGAGCGAGAGGCCGATGCACTCGGAGGGTCCCATCGTGCTGTCGGTGACGACGTCCGACAGCAGCAAGAATCCCGCGCCGGTGCTCAATAGCGTGGTCGGATCGGTCATGAAGCCGAACGACGTCACGCGTACGTCGACGCCGACGGTGACTGTGCCGAAGACCTGCGTCGTGAACGACTGCTCCAGCCCCGCGAAATTCGACGTGCCGGTGGGTAAGGGCTCGACGAGCGTGTCCATCGCGTAGACGTTCGGCGTGCCGTCCCCCGACGGCACGAACGTTCTCGACGTGCCCGCGGGGGACATCGGCGCGAAGGACCAATCCGCCGTTGGATTCGCGTGATCGAAGTCTTCGCAAAATGCGTGGCTCGCTTGCGCGGGCTGCAGGCACCACTCGAGCGAGCGATCGGGAATCCCGAGGACGGACGCGCACCCCGCAGCGACCGTGCACACGAGGATCGCCGCGAGCGGGCGGACGAAGGACGATTGGCGCATCAGAAGCTCCCGCGAATCATGGTGCCGGCCGCGCCTTCCGAAGCCATGGGAAGGAGCGCGGCGCGGACGCCGGATGCGTGCGCGTCGCCGGGCGCCGTCAGCCAGAGTACGAGCCCGACGGCAACGAGACCCCCGCCGACGGCGAACGCCACGGTCGAAGCGGTCGCCGCGTTCTTGGCGTCATGGGTCGACGAGAATCCCTGCTGCGTGCACACGTTGGAGATGCAGCTGTTCGAGGCCTGGTTGTTGTCGGACACGGCGATCGCGCCGAAGACGGCGCCTACAGCCACACCGGCCAGGCCGACGCCGCCCGCGACCCATCCGATGGCCCGCTGCGTCCCCCCGCGGTGAACCGGCTCGGCGGGCGTCGTGTCCATGGCGGCGGGCAGCGCAGCGCGTGCGGGCGTTGTGGTCGCGGTCGCCGGGCTCGGCGCGCCTTGCCCTTCCGGCATCATCGCGAGCGGCGGAACTTCTACCGAGGCTTTCGCCCCGACGCCGAGGGCCGGCGCCTGGCCTTGCCACGGCAGCCGTCCCGCTGCGCGCGCCTCGATGGCATGAGGGCCGGGGTCGAGCGGGATGGGGGCACCCCATTCCGCGCGGCCGACGACTTCTCCGTCGCGGCGCACTTCCAAATCCGGCAGGTCCGAGGCGGGCGGGACGACGATCGTCAGGGTCGGAAGGGACGGCTCGAGCGCGGCGGCCTTCTCGGTCGCGAGGCGCGCGCGCTCCGTTTGGTCCGCCTTCCGGGCGGCGGTCGCGGCCTCTTTGAAGGTGACCCACGCGCTTGCCACCTGGCCGTTGCGCTCATAGCAGGTCGCGAGGTTGAGCAGCGTTCCGGGCGCCGGGTCGAGGCGCTGGCTCTCGGCGAGCTTGGGGCACGCCTCGGCGTATTGGCCCGAGGCCATCAGATCGCGGCCCTGCTTGAAGAGCGCTTCGGCCGCAGCCTGGTCCGACGAGCTCTGGGCGCGCACGGCCGGTGCGAACGCCAGAGCGGCGATCAGAATCGGGCAGCCGGAGCGGGCGAAGGCGCTCCTGCGCGGCGCTCGTCTCCGGCCCTGCTTGTCATCGGTTGGCCAACGGCGCGGTGTCCGCATGGCGTCGATGATAGAGCGCCCCATCTCATCCGGGGCATCTTTACGATCACAGCGGATACGAGAAGGCCGCGACTTTGGCTCTAGCGGTGGTGCCCCCCGCCGCCGAAATGGGCACCCCCCGAAGGGCCGTGCGGTGCCGGTCCGTGCGGCGCGGGGCCGCCGCCGCCGAAGTGACCCGCGCCGCCGCCGCCCGGCGCGCCGCCGTGACCCCCGCCAGGCTCGGCCCCCGGATGCGAGGCGCCGGCCGGTCGCACCCCGCCCGGCTGCGCGGGGGCAGCGCTACGGACGGAGGGTGCGCGCGCGCCGAGCGGCTGCGCGGTCGATGGGCGAGAAAACTGCTGCGCGCGCGCGAGATGCGACTGCGCTTCGCCCGTCGCATGCGGAATCTGCGCTTCGGTGTACCCGAAGCGTGCCGGCGCGGGGCCGCCCACCCGCGCGGTGGCCGTCGCGTAGATGCGCATGTGGCCGGCCACTGCGACGGCGGCCGGTCCGACGACGAGCCGGGTGCTCACGGCGGGCGCGAAAACGGCGGCTCGTGGGCAATAGACCCAGTGGGGCGCGATGTAGCCGCGGCGCCACGCGACCGGTGCGCCGCCGAACCATATGAACAAGGGCGGCGCGGGTGCCCAGCCGAGGTAGCCGTAGCCGTCGTCGACGCTCCAATCGACCCATGCGCCCCGATAGGCGCGTCCGGGGATCCACGCCCAGCCGCGGCCATCGGTGAGGACCCAGTGCCCGTAGTGGAACGGCGCCCATCCCCAGGAGTAGTCGCTGACCCAGACCCAGTCGTCGTCGTACACCCAGTGCCCGGAGCTCACGTACGGCTGAAAGTCCGGTCCAACGGCGTTGGGCGAGGGGACCCAGACGGTCCCGTAGTTCGGATCATCGGCCCACGTGCCGTAGGGATCGAGCGTTGGGCGAAAGTCGGTCAACGCGGCGGGATCGTCGTCGGCGTAGCTGTCCGTGTCTTCGCCGATGGGGACTTCGCCGGAGGCGCCCGGTTCGCCGTCCGAAGGCGGCGGGGAGGTGCCCGCGTTCGGATCGCCTTGCTGCGCCGGGTCTCCCTGCGACGGATCGCCCGGATAGAGAGGCGGCGGCGGGGGCACATCGCGCCCATCCCCGGCGGGGCTCGCGGGGGCCGCCGGCAGCGCAGGCGGCGGCGCGTCGTACGCCGGCTCGCAATGCGCTCCCGCGGGGACGAGGAGCAAGAGTAGGGGCAAGGATATGCGATGAAGCTTCATGCGCGCCGCAACCACATGATGAGCACGATCTGGGCTTCCGTCACGCCCGTCGGGTCGTTGCCCCCCGTCACGCTTGCCGGACCTGCGCGGCAACGGTAGGGGCGGACCCATGCGCGCGACGACGACGCCTTCGGCGGCTTTTTTCGATGCTATCGCCGCGGATTTTCCGGCGGACTTTCTGAGCCTCGAGCCCGCGGACCTGATCGAATACGGCCGGGATTGGACGCGCGAGGTCGAGCCGGCTCCGGCCGCGATCGCCCTCCCCCGCAGCACGGAAGAGGTCGCACGCGTCGTCCGGCTCTGCGCGGCGCACAACGTGGCGATCGTTCCCTCGGGCGGTCGTACGGGTCTCGCCGGCGGCGCGGTCGCGAGCCGCGGCGAGGTCGTTGTCTCGCTCTCGCGCATGCGGGCCATGCAGCCCATCGACACGGTCGGGGCGACGGTCCGCGTGCAGGCCGGTGCCTGTTCACCAGCACGCCGCGACCGCGGGTCTCGCATGGCCGGTCGACTTCGCGTCGAAAGGGTCGAGCACCGTCGGCGGCAACATCGCGACCAACGCGGGCGGGGTCAAAGTGATTCGCTGGGGGCTCACCCGCCAGTGGGTGTTGGGGCTGCAGGTCGTCCTCGCGAACGGCGCCGTGCTCGAGCTGAACGGCGCGCTCGAGAAGAACAACACGGGCCTCGACCTCCGGCAGCTCTTCATCGGAAGCGAAGGCACGCTCGGAATCGTGACCGAAGCGACGCTCAAGCTCGGGCCTCTGCCGCGCCGATCGGAGGTGCTGCTCTTCGCCGTCCCGGATCTCGCGAGCGTGCTGCGCCTCTTTCGCGAGACGCGTGCGACGCCGTTCGTGCTCTCGGCCTACGAGATGTTCACCGCGGCGTGTCTGTCGCGCGTGCTCGCGCATCGCAAGCTCCGTGCGCCGTTGGGCGTCCACGGCACCGCAGGCGCGGAAGCGAGCCACTACGTGCTCGTCGAGCTCGAGGGCGAGGTGCCGCGCGAGGCGCTCGAATCATGGATCGCGGGCCTCTTCGAGCGCGGCGTCGTCCAGGACGGCGTGCTGGCGCAGAGCGCGCCGGAAGCGCGCGACCTGTGGGCGCTACGCGAGTCCATCAGCGAGTCGCTCTCGGCGACGGGCTTTCCGCACAAGAACGACATCGCCCTTCCGATCGCGGCACTCGAAGCGTTCTGCGCGGAGCTCGGCGACGTGTTCGCGCGCCGGTACCCGACGTGGGAAATCTGCCTCTTCGGCCATGTCGGCGACGGCAATCTTCACGTCAACGTGATGAAGCCGGCCGACGCGGAGAAGCGCGCGTTTCTCGCGAAGACCCAGGAGGCCGATCGAGACCTCTTCGACCTCGTCCGCAAGTATCACGGAAGCATCAGCGCCGAGCACGGCGTGGGTCTCCTGAAGAAAGCCTGGCTCCCCTGGGCACGCTCGCCCGAGGAGCTCGACGTGATGCGCGCCATCAAGCGCGCGCTCGACCCGCAGAACCTCTTGAACCCCGGCAAAATCTTCGACCTCTGACGCCGCTCGCGGAAGGAAGAAGACTCTCTCTACGCGGGCAGCGTGTAGCGCTTCAGGATCGCTTCGCGGACGTGGGCGCGGCTTTCGTTGGGCGCGGTGTCCGGCTGCGCTTCGATGCGGCGGACTTCGTCGGCCAAATCCGGGTCTTTGACAGCGTCGTTCATCCAGTGGGAGTAATCCCCGCGCCGCAAATGGTACTCCCACGTGGCGTCGTCCACGCCGGTCGCGATCTGGACGAAGAGGGTCAGATTCTGCGCCTTGAGGCGGAGGGAGCCGTTCGGGCCGCGGAACACGAAGCTGCGGTCTTCTCCGAGATCGCCATGTGCGTACTTGCGTGCATGGCGCATGTGTTCCAGCCGCGGCGGTATGATGGTCACGACGAGCGCCTTCGGCTCTCCGACGCGCCAGAAGATCGCGCCGTTCTCCGCGGGCGGCACTTCGGGTGGCTCGTGGCCGGTGCGACGCGCGAAAGCGGCCAACGCCGCGGCTCCGCCCTGCGCGATCGTCACGACCGCGTTCACTTCCTGGAGCGCGGGACCCGACATGCTGCTCGGATCGACCGTCACGTAGAGGGTCGCGCCGCCTGTCAGCGACAGCGGCGGCGACGAGACGTCCTGCTCCACGGGAAGGACGTGGTGCGCTTCGTCCACGACCACCCAGTGCGGCCGTCCGGTCGTCGCACGCCTTTCGTGGATGCGCCCGAGCAGCGACGAGTACCAACGCGGCCGATCATGCAGGGGGACGGCGACGAGCGTCGCCGCGACGGAGTGCGCGGGATTGGCGAGCACTGCGTCGATCTCCGCCAGGGCCGGCGCGTTCTCCGCATTTCCCAACGGCGTCAGATGCGCCGCGCTCTCGTAGTCGCCTTCCGGATCGACGAGGCACACCTGGTAGCCCTTTTGGACGAGGTTCTCGACGAGCGCAGTCGCGATTGTCGACTTGCCGCTGCCCGACGGACCGAAGAGCAGGAGCCGTGTCCCGAACGGATCGAGGAGCACGGGGTTGCCGGCCGGCTCGGTGCCGAGGACGAGGCGCGTGTTCTCTCCGCGCGGCGTCAGGGCCTTGAGGTCGTCGGCCACCATGCGATCGATGAGCTCCGCGACGCCCCGCCCGCGCGGGGAAGGGGTGATCCAATCGGATCGCTCTCGCACGGCCGGCAGTGCGTTGGCCACGCTCACGGCAACCTCGCAGGCCGCCAGAAACGAGTGATCGTTCTCTGCGTCGCCGACGGCGACGACGTTGTGCGCGGAGAGCTTGAGATCGGCGAGCGCGGCCGAAAGCCCCGTCCACTTCGTGACGCCAGCCGGGAGCACCATGACTGCTCCCTTGTTGAACTCCACGTGAAGCTCGAGACCGAGCGTCTTGATGGCGTCGAGCACGGCCTGCTGGTGCGGCTCCCACGTCGCGACGACGACGTGGCCAACGTCGACGGGCACGCCGCGCGCCCGCAGCGCGTCGACGAACGCGGGATTCGGCCCCGGTTCGAGCACGCGCGTCTCGCGTGTCTCCGGCGCGTACACGACGGCGCCGTTCTCGGCGACGACACGCACGAACAGATCGAGCCGCGAGAAGACTCGCTGCATATCATCCAAGCGGCGCCCGGTGACCATCACGAGACGCCGTCCTGAACCGACGAATCGTTCGAGCGCAGCGACCGTCTCGGAATGAACGACGCCTTCTTCGGCCAGGGTTCCGTCGTAATCCGTGGCAAGCGCGAAGTAACGCAAAGCGAGGCCTAGGCGCGTGAAGCAGACGCGGACTTGTTCGTCGGTTGCGGTGCGGACGGCGTCGCCGACTGTGTGCCCGGCGCCGGAAGATTCACGGGTTGCGTTGCGGGCAGAGCCGGATTCACGCGCACGTCCGCGTGCTCGATGACGTCGTGCACGAATCGGAGCTTGGCGATGGCGCGCTCGGAAAGAATGAAGGGATACAGATCGGAAAGACCCATTCCGCGATTGAGGCTGTTCAGCGCGAACGTCAGCGGGAACCAGCCGGTCATCAGATCGTCGAAGTCGTCGAAATCGAGCCGGCGCACGTTGACGTTCAAGCTCGACGGCGGCCGCCCGCCCCCGGCGAGCTCGGGACGAATGGCGATCCCGTAGCTTCGCGCGGTCCCCAACGTGTCCACGATATGGAGATAATGAGCCCACGTCTCGGCCCAATCTTCCCAGGGATGCATCGTCGCATAACTCGAGACGAACGCCGACGGCCAGCCGGGAGGGGGGCCTTCGCGGTAATGACGCTGGAGCTCCGCGTTGTAGTCTTTGGTCTCGTCGCCGAAGAGGCTGCGGAAATCAGCCAGCCACTTGCCGTCGCGAATCAAAACGTCCCAGTAGTAATGGCCAATCTCGTGGCGGAAGTGCCCGAGGAGCGTCCGGTAGGCTTCGCCCAGCTCTTCGCGGAGCTTCTCGCGGAAGGGCGTATCCGCCTCGGCGACGTTGAGCGTGATGTGCCCGTCGTCATGGCCCGTGAGCACCGGCGACGCCGGCTCGCTCTCGAGGAACGAAAAGACGAGGCCCCCTTTTTTTTGCCTCTGCGACTCGACGGGGAGGCCCAGCTCGTAAAGCGTGTAGAGGAGGCGCTTCTTCGCCCGTTCGATGTAGCCCCAGCTCTCGAGGGCCCCGGGGTGTGACAGATTGGGAACGACCGCGTTGAGCCGGCAGCCGCTGCAATAGTCATTGTCGTCTTCGACGGGCACGACCCAATTGCAGACGCCGTGTTCGATCGAGTTGGCGCACAGGCGGTACTTGCGGCCGTTGGCTTCGCGCGCGGAGGCCACTAGCCAATCGCCGCTTTCCTTCATGGCGCTCATGACGCCCGCATCGGGCAAATACGCGAGCGTCGCGCCGCACCGCTCGCAGCGAACGTTCTCGAAGAAGATGGTCTGTCCACACTCGGAGCACGAAAAGAGCTTCATTGGGTCCTTACCCATGTAAGACCCGAGGGCCGCAACCGGGAGCCCACGCCGCGCGATTTCGACAGGAGCCGGTTCACAAGGAGCCCCTTCGCGCGCGCACGAGCTCGCATGGCGCAGCGGTTTGGGAGAGGGATGGACCGCCAAGACGCCAGAAGAGAAGGTGGACCGAGCCTGGGCCTATCTCGCTCCGGCCCGCTCTCTTTTTTGGCGTCTTGGCGGTCATTCCTCTCGAACGAGAGCGACTGCTTGCTCGCCTCTAATAGAGGATGCGGGTCTTCAAGCTCGTATCGAGCAGCGCGACGGCTTTCTTCACCTCGCGCGAGACGTCCTGATCGAGGTCCATCACGAGGTACCCGATCTCGGGATCCGTCGCGAGCACCTGCTGCGCGATGTTCGCGCCCTTCTCGCTGACGATATGGTTGATGTCACGGAGCACGCCCGGGACGTTGCGGTGCACGTTCAGGATGCGGTGCTTGCCTGCCTTGAGCGGCAGGTCGATGACCGGGAAGTTGACGGCGCCCGCGGTCACGCCCGCGTTGACGAACTTGATGAGCGCCGCGCCGACTTCGCGGCCGATCGCCTCTTGCGCCTCCGCCGTCGAGCCACCGATGTGCGGCGTGAGCACCACGTTCGCGAGCCCCTTCAGCGGGCTGTCGAACGGATCCGCGTTCGATTGGGGCTCTTGCGGGAAGACGTCGATCGCCGCCCCCCCGAGGTGCCCCGTCTTGAGCGCCTCGGCGAGCGCGGGGATGTCGACGACCGTGCCGCGGCTCGCGTTCAAGAGGTACGAGCCCGCCCGCATCGCCGCGAGCTCGCGCGCGCCGATCATGTTCTTCGTCTCGGGCGTCTCCGGGACGTGCAGCGTCACGAAGTCGCTCTGCGCGAGCATGTCCTCGAGCGTTTTCGTCGACGTGTTGTTGCCCATCGGCAGCTTTGCCGTGATGTCGAAGAACAGAATGCGCATCCCTAGAGCTTCGGCGATGACGCCGACCTGCCGGCCGATGTGGCCGTACCCGATGATGCCGAGCGTCTTGCCACGAACTTCGAACGAACCGGTCGCGACCTTGCTCCACTGGCCGACGTGCATCTCCTTGGACCGGTCGCCGAGCTTGCGCGACAGCATGACGATTTCCGCCATGATCATCTCCGCGACGCTGCGCGTATTGGAGAACGGTGCGTTGAAGACCGGAATGCCGCGCCGGTTCGCGTCGGCGAGATCGACCTGGTTCGTCCCGATGCAGAAGCACCCGAGCGTCAGAAGCCGGCGCGCGCTGGAGAGAATGCGCTCGGTGACCTGCGTCTTGCTGCGAATGCCGAGGACGTGCACGTCCTCGATCCGGCTCGCGAGCTCGTTTTCGGAAAGCGCCTTGGCTACCGTCTCGAGGTGAAACCCTTCGCCGCGAAAGAGCTCTTGTGCGCTCGGGTGAATGTTTTCCAGCAGAAGGACCTTGATCTGATCCTTGGGGAACGAAGTTTCGTTGGTCACGCCCCGCATCTAGTCCGCCTTCCCGTCCACCGCCACCGAGTGGTTCCGGCCGAGGCGGACGAACCCGCGCCTCTCGAGAACGCGAACGCGCGAAATTCGTCGGCAATGCCCGACAAAGTCGCCGACAGCACGCGGACGAGCCGTCGAGAGAACAACGGGAATAACGCTACGGTCTGCTTGTTTTTGCGGCGGCTCCCGTAGTTGACAGGAACTGGGCCATCGCTACCATGCGCGCGCTTTCTCGGGTCAGGTTGTGGTTTCGCGGGCGACATCCCTGTCGCTCCCGTGCGCGCCTCCTGGCCTCTCTCGTGGGGGTTTCCGCCAAGGCCACAGACTTCGGACCGCGGCGAAGAATCCTCGCAACACCTGCAATCCCTGCGGCTGTGACCTTTCCCAGGCTGGATCCCCAATGTCCAACGATGTGATGATCTACGCGAACGACCTCTCGAAGACGTTCGGGTCGTTCCGCGCTCTCGACAAGATCCACTTCGAAGTGAAGCGCGGCGAAATCGTCGGCTTTCTCGGCCCGAACGGCGCCGGCAAGTCGACGACGATGCGCATCTTGACGTGCTTCATCTCGCCGACGGGTGGCACGGCCCGCGTGAACGGGCACGACGTGTTCGACGAGCCGCTGCAGGTACGCGAGAGCCTCGGTTATTTGCCGCAGCGCGCGCCGCTCTACCTCGAGATGAACGTCCTCGAGTATCTGCGCTTCGCGGGCGAGCTCCGCCACCTCGACGCGGAGACGTTCCGCAAGCGCGCCCGCAGCGTCGTGGAAGTTTGCGGTCTCGCGCAAGTGCTCGGCAAGGACATCCGCCACCTTTCGCACGGTTATCGCCAGCGCGTCGGCCTCGCGCAGGCCCTCATCCACGACCCGCCGATCCTCATCCTCGACGAGCCGACGAGCGATCTCGACCCGAACGAGAAAACGGAGTTTCTCGATTACTTGAAGCAGATTGGGCAGGAGCGCACGGTCATGCTCTCCACGCACAATCTGGCGGAGGTCGAGGCGTCGTGTGCGCGCGCGATCATCGTGTCGCGCGGGCGTATCGTCGCCGACGGTCCGCTCGACGAGATCCGCGCCAAGAGCGGGCGCGTTCGCTACGTCGTTTCGATCCAGGAGTCGAGCGACGGCTACCGCGGCCGCGGCATCCCGCCGAAGAAGGCGGAGGTCGAAGCCGCGATCGGCACGCTGGCCGGCGTCGCACGCGCCGCGGAGCTCCCGACCGACGAGCGTGCGCACCTCTACGAAGTGGTGAGTGAGCGGGATGTCGACCTGCGCCCCGAGCTCTTCAAGCTCGCCGTCGACAAGGGCTGGGTCCTCCTCGAGCTCCGTCGCGATTCGCAGACGCTCGAGGACGTGTTCAGGAGCCTCACGATCGGCGACGAGCGGCGCAACCGCCGTCTGGGTCCGGCCACGGAAACGGACGACGACGAAGACGAGGAGGACGAAGACGCTCCTCCGGCGCGGGGCCGTCAGGCCGGAAACGTGGCGAGCGAGGAGCGGAGCTGAGTCATGCGAAACATTATGATCATCGCGCGGCGCGACCTGCGCGCGCAGTTCAACTCCCCGGTGGCGTACGTCGTCATCGGCGGCTCGATGCTCCTTCTGGGCGTCCTCTTCTTCCTCGTGCCGCACACGGGGAACGTGCTCCTCGGCAGCTTCTGGGAAATCGACCGCGCGTCGATGGACCAGATGTTCCTCTTTCTGCCGCCGCTCATGAGCCTCTTCGTCATCCCCGCGATCACCATGCGGTCGATCGCTGCCGAAAAGAGCTCCGGCACCCTCGAGCTTCTGATCACGATGCCGGTGCGCGACAGCGAAGTGATCCTCGGCAAGTACCTGGCCTCGTGCGTTCTTGTGGTCATTCTCCTCGCGGCCTCGCTCCTCTATCCGATCGTCCTCTTCTGGGCGCCCTGGCATCTCGGGACGCTCGACTGGGGTCCGATCTGGTCCGGGTACCTCGGCTGCTTGATGTTCTCGTTCGCCGCCGTCGGCGTGGGGCTGATGCTCTCGAGCCTCACGGACAGCGACGTCATCGCGTTCTTCCTCACCGCTTCCATTCTCTGCGTGCTGTACGCGATCGGCTGGATGGCGTCGCTCCTCCCCGGGGCCGTGGGCGACACCATTTCCTTCTTCTCGTTCCAGACGCGTTACCAGTCGTTCGCGCGGGGGCTCATCGACTCGCGCGCCATCGTTTACTTCCTGTCGGTCGCCATCCTCTGCCTGCTCGTGAGCTTCCGTTCGCTCGAGAGCCGCAAGTGGTCCTGAGCCCGTCTCGCACTTCCGTGCACCCCTAGCTTGGCCGCATCCGCCTTCGAACGTGCCGTCCAAAAGACTTCTGCTCTAAGAGACTCGGACTAATCCCATGGAGAAGCGTCAAAAAAGTGCGGTCGAAAGCGGTGCGCTCATCGCCATCGTCGCCGCCATCCTCGTAGCCATCAACGCGCTGTCCGCGCTCGGCATCTACGTCCGCAAGGACGTCACGAAGAACGAGAAGTTCACGCTGTCGAAGGGCAGCGGCAACCTGCTGCACTCGATGAAGCAAGACCTCGCGATCGACGCGTACGTGACGAAGGGCCTCCCCAAGCTCGACGCATTCGTGCGCGACTTGCGCGATCTTTTGCAGGAGTACCAGATCGCCGGCAAGGGCAAGTTCACCTACTCGATCATCGAGCCGAAGGACGAGGACACGAAGAAGAAGGCGAAGGACGCGGGCCTCATCGAGCAGCCGTTCGGTGAGTCGAGCGATACGGACGACAAGGCCGCCGTCGCGCAGGGCTTCATGGGCCTCGTGTTCCGTTACGGCGAGCAGCAGGACGTCATCAAGTTCCTCCCGCCCGACCGCACCGACGGGCTCGAATTCTGGATTACGAACAAGATTCGCGAGATTCGCGACAAGGGCGACGACATCCATCACAAGGTGGGCGTTCTCGGCGGCAACGACGAGATCAAGCTCACGGACAACGACCTCGCCCCGAGCCAAGCGGGCAAGGTCAACATGCAGGGGATCATCGTCCAGAACTTTCCCTTCTACACGTTCGTCGACGTGGACTTGAAGGGCGGCGACACCGAGATTGCGGACGATCTCGACGGCCTGATCATCACGCAACCCGGCAAGGACTTCTCCAACAAGGAGCTCCGCCGGATCAACCAGTTCGTGATGAAGGGCAAGTCGCTCGCGATCTTCGCGAGCGCAGTGAACCTCAAGGCCACCGATCCGACGATGGCCGCGAAGCTCGATTACCACGGGCTCGACAAGCTCCTCGAGGGCTACGGAATCAAGGCGAACAAGGACGTCGTCCTCGATTTGTGGAAGCACGTCCGGCTCATCGTGCCGACGGCGGGGGGCATCGCCGCGGCGGAGCTGCAGCAGATCCCGCTCGTGCAGGACGACCCGTCGTTCTCCGGCAGCGAGCAGCTCGTCGACACGAGCTTCCCCGGCCTCTTCCGCATCCAAGAGATGGCGATGCCGTTCTCTTCGAGCGTGGAGCTCATCAAGGAAAAGCAACCGACGGCGAAGTCCTCGATCGTCGTGCGATCGTCGCCGAAAGCGGTCCGCCTCACCGGTGACACTGCGGACCTCCGCCCGTTCCAAAAGTGGGCGGGCAAGCTGAAGGGTCTGAAGCAAGAGCAGCTCGGGATGGGTGCGGACGTCGAGGGGACGCTGAAGAGCGCTTTCCCCGACGGCGAGACGCAAGGGGTCGAAGCGCCTCCACAGAGCGTCAAGCCCGCGCGCGTGTTCCTGCTCGCGTCGTCCGAGTTCCTCGCGAACCCGCTCGCGCGTGCAGGCAACCCGCCGGACATGGGCGGCCAGATGGGCATGATGATGCCGAACATGGGGGGCGACGAGCAGCTCCTCTCGATGGCGGGTCCCTACGCGCAGCAGTTCATCACCGCGTCGATCCTCGTGCTCAAGAACACGCTTGACTGGCTGAGCGGGGACACGGATCTCTTGGCCGTCAGCGCGAAGCTCTTCTCCGAGCCGAACCTCGTTTACAACGATCGCCTAAACATCACCCCCGACGAGACCGAAGAGCAGATCCGCAAGGCGGAAGACGAGCTCAAAGCAAGCCGCAAAGGCCTCCAGCGCAACGTCGAAATCGTTCTCATTCTGGGGATTCCCATTCTCCTCGCGGCGTATGGGCTTCTCCGGTGGCGCATGCGGCAGGCCGCTCGTGCCAACGTATCGCTCGCCTAGATCGAACCCGGTAGGACATCATGTCGCGCGACAAACTCATCATCGCAGGTGTAGTTCTGCTCGGCCTTTTGGGCGTGCTCGTCTACGAGCAAGCCAAGAAGGACGACTCCGAGGGAAAGCCGTCGGCCACCGCCGCGGAAGCGCCGACCGTGGCGGCACCCGAGGACATCGATAAGATCAGTGTCACGAACGGTGACAAGCCGGAGGTGGTGCTCGAGAAAGTAATCGCGGCGGGCAGCGCGCCGGCGGACGGCGGAGTCCCCGACGGCAAGTGGGTCCTGACGAAGCCGGTGAAAGCCGACGCGAACCAGCAGGCTGTGAAGGACCTCATCGCGAACCTCAAGGACCTGAAGGCCAACTCGCCTGTCAACATCAAGCTCGACGACGAGGTCAAGAAGGACAAACAGCTCGATCCCGCGCATGCGCTGCATCTGGTCGCGTGGAAGGGCGGCACGAAGAAGGTCGACGAGCTGTTCGGCAAGAGCGGGCCGGTCGGCAACCTCACGATCGTGACGGACAAGCCGAACGACGTCTGGGCGGTCAAAGGGTATTCGTCGTACCTCTACGCGAAAGAAGCGAAGGACTTTCGCGACAAGGAGATCTTCAAGTTCGACGACGCGAACGCGACCGGCGTGACGCTCACGAACACGCACGGCACGTTCTCGTTCGCGAAGTCCGAGGCGACGGGCAAGTGGACGGGCACGGTGAACAACAAGCCGATCGAGCGGTTCGACGCCGAAAAAGTGAAAGACCTGCTGCGCTCGTACAAGGCTCTCTCGGCGGATGATTTCGGCGATGGCAAGACGGTTGCCGACACAGGCCTCGACAAGCCGGTCGCACAGGTGGTGATTCGCCTGAACGACGGCGGGACGGAGGATCTTCTCGTCGGCCCCGTATCGACCGGAACGAGCCACTGGGCCAAGCGCGCGTCGGACGACTCGATCTACCAAATCACGAGCTACGCGACGGACTGGGTGACGGCGGACGTCAGCAAGTACCAGTCTGCCGCAGACGCGGGCGCCAGCGAGAGCGGCAAGGCCACGACGGCGAAGCTCGAAAAGAAGAAGTAGCGCGACGAGCGAGCGAATAGCCGCTCCGTCTCCTTCTTCACGGTAGCTCGCGGGCGACGACGTCGAGAGGCGCGTCGCCCAGCGCGTTCCATGCGGCGAGGCGCGCTGCGGGGTCGTGTGCGGCGTAGATCAGCTCCGCGGCGAGGGCGACCCCGAGCGCAACGGCGGGACGTTCGCGCACGTCGCGCCGGACGTCGTCGACGCGATCGTCGTCTGGTTTGGAGAGCAGCGCCGTCCGCGGCGGCGGCGACGTCGTGACGGCGGCGAGGGCGAGGAGCACGTCGTCGTGCAGCGCGAAGAGCGCCGCCGCGGCGTCCCCAGCCTCGGCCAATCCCCGGATCGCGCCGCAGATCGCGGCGCGCTCGGGTGGCGGCTCGATCGCACGGACGCGCGTGCGCGGTGGGGGCGTGCACGGCCGCGCAACGAAGAGTAGCGGCCGCGCGTGGGCGGCGACCGCGTTTCGATCGAGGCCGGCGGAGGCCACGGCCTGCGGCGCGTCGCGGCGAAGGCGCGCTTCGAGCTCCGCGAGCCGCACGGCGAGCGTCGGCGCGTCCGCGTCCACGCCGAGGTGCACTTTGGCGGCGTGCGCGACGCGGGCCGGCGTCGCGAGGGGAGGGCTCGCGCGCATGTCCTCATCCATGACGACGCGCACTTCGGCGATCGCCGCCGAGCCGCGGGGATAGTCGAGGGGCGCGAGGAGTCGTTCGAGCGGGTAAAGCGCCACGTCGAGGTCGAACGGGCCGTCGCGAGGAGGCGCCGCGCGAAGGGCGTCGCGAATCAAGAGGAGCCGCCCGCTCACCCACGAGTCGCGATCCGGTTCGCTCGTGCCTTCGGGCGCCGTCCACGTCGCGAGGATGCCGCGCACGAGATCGCCCGATGCGTCCCCCAGCTTCGCCTCGTCGAGTGCCCGCGCTTGCTCCTCGGCGATGAGGCGCGCGAGCAGCTCTCGCTCGAGCCGCGGGCGCGCCAGCGCATCGGCCTCGGTCCCCGTCTCCGGCAGCGGCGTGGTGAAATCGGACACGAGCTTGGCCGCCTCCGCCAGCGCGTGCGCCCGCGCGCGAAACGCGAAGAGGTCCAGCGAACGCCCGCGGATCTGCGCCGCAGCGTCCTCCGCGAGGACCGCCTCTTGACCGATCGCGGCGAGCACCGCGTCGGGCGCGGCCACGTTCGCGCGCACGGCGAGGCGCGGATCGGCGGCGGAGAGCCATGCCAGCGCGGCGTCTTCGACTAGCGCGAATGCGCGCACGGCCGCGCGGTCGTCGGCGGGGGCCGGGGCCGCCGCGGCGGGCGTCGCGACTTTGAGGGGCGCCCGCGAGGCCGAAGGCGCGCATGCGGTCGCCGAAACCAGCGCGATGGGCGCGAGCCATTCGAACGAGCGGACCGCCGCGCGCTTGGCGACGGATCTCATTCGCCCATGACTTTCACGATGAGCCGCTTGTCGCGCTTCCCGTCGAACTCCGCATAGAAGACCTGTTGCCACGGCCCGAGGTCCATGCGCCCGCGCGTGATCGGCACGATGACCTCGTGATGGACGAGCAGCGACTTCAAATGCGCATCGCCGTTCGTCTCGCCCGTCCGGTGATGGCGGTACTCCTTCTTGAACGGGGCGACCCCCTCAAGCCATTCCCAGATGTCGGCGTGGAGACCCGACTCGTCGTCGTTGACGAAGACACCTGCCGTGATGTGCATCGCGCTCACGAGCATCATCCCGTCGTCGATGCCGCTTCGCTCCAGGATCGGCTCGAGCAGCGGCGTCAGGTGGACGAGCTCGCGCTGCTTCTTCGTGTGGAACGTCAGATACTCGGTGTGTGCCTTCATCGGCCGGAGAGCCCGATGATAGTCGATCGGCTCTGCGCCGCGCGTCACACGCCCGTCGCGTCGGGCGCCCACACGTATTTGTGCATCTGGAGCTGCACGCGGACCGGCAGCCGATCCTCCAGGACCCACTCGACGAGCTGCCTCGGGGCAAGCTTGCCGAAGACCGCGCCCATGAGCAGATGCGGGGTCCGCTCGGCGAGGCGGCGCTCGGCGATCGCGGCCCGCGCCCACTCGTAATCGGTACGATCGGCGATGACGAATTTGATTTCGTCGCGGGCCCCGATCGAAAAGAGGTTGCTCCATCGGTTGCGGTGCGACTCGCCGCTCCCCGGGCACTTCAGGTCCATGATCTTGTGCACGCGCGAGTCGACGCCCGATACGTCCGCCTCGCCGCTCGTCTCGACCAGGACCGTTCGCCCCGCGTCGCACAGCTCACTCAGGAGCAAGGGCACGCCCGGCTGAAGCAACGGCTCGCCGCCGGTGAGCTCGACCAGCGGCGTTCCGAACGCGAGCGCGCGGGCGAGCACGTCTTCGCGACGGAGCCGGGTTCCCCCGTGGAAGGCCTGCGGCGTATCGCACCATGCGCAGCGAAGGTTACAGCCGGTCGTGCGAACGAACGTGCAGGGCAAGCCCGCGAACGACGACTCGCCCTGGATGCTCCGGTAAATCTCGTGAATGACGAGCGTGTCGGTCTTGGACAAGACGCGAGAGTATGACCGGAACGCGCGGTCTCATCGAGTCGGGTACCCGCCGTCTTCGGGCAGCGTATCCGGCACGGGCATCTCGCCCGCGTCGGCGTCGTAGGTCGGCGCCGTGCGCGCAACGGGGACGCGCATGGGGACGGGCGCGTGCGTGCAGTGGCGCACGAGTGCCCCCGCGGCCCCGGCGATCGCGACGAGCCCGAAGACGGCGGTTCTCACGATGACCCCAAGGGCCGCCCAGGGCCGCGTGACGCGCCGCCGCCCCGGCGGTGGCCGTTCCGATCGATTCGCGAAGCTCACCCGCTGCTTTTACCCTGGCCCGGTCACTCCGTCGCCGAACGCCGTTCGTTGGCAGGTACATCGCTGCGGACGAGGCTTTCGAAGGCGTCGTTCACGCGCTTGAAGAGGGGGCCTGGGCATGCCGGAAGCGCCAGCCCGTCCACGCTCCGTACCGGCACGAGCCCGGCGCCGGTTCCCACGAGGAACGCTTCTTCGCATGCCCGCAGGTCGTACGCGCCGAGCGACTCGATCCTCGTCGCGATCCCCAGCGACGCCGCGAGCTCGAGCACCACGGCGCGCGTCACGCCCTCGAGCGCGCCGTCCGCGGCGGGTGGCGTGAAGAGCACGCCGTCGCGCACGAGAAACACGTTGTCCGAGGTCCCTTCGGCGATCCGGCCCTCGCGGTTCAGCATGATCGCCTCGTCCGCGCCGGCGCGGATGGCCTCGAGGCGCGCGAGCAGCCGATTCAAGTAGTTGAGGCTCTTGATGCGGGCGTCGACGACGTCGGGCGGTGCTTGCCGCGTGGAGGCCACTACGATCTTCACGCCGCTCGTCTCGGCGCCTTCGAAGAAGCGCAGCGCGGCCGCCGCGATGACGACCGTCGGGCGCTTGCACGAGCGCGGGTCGAGGCCGAGGTCGCCCTCGCCACGGGTTACGAGGAGACGCAAGTAGCCGTCGGCTTCGCCCGTGGCTTCGACGACGCTTTCCGCCGCGCGCGTAAGGGCGTCCGCCGAATACGGCAGCGCGAGCTCGAGGCATCGCGCCGACCACACGAGGCGGTCCATGTGCTCGCGCATGCGAAACGCGCGCTTCGCGTAGAAGCGAATCCCTTCGAAGATGCCGTCTCCGTAGAGAAGGCCGTGGTCGAAGACCGAGACGCGCGCGTCGCGCGGGTCGGTGATCCGTCCGTTCATCCAGATGGCGGGAAAAGGCATGCTGACTCCTCTCGGGCTTTCGTGAGGCTTTCGGTGCCGCGAAGCTCGCGGGAACAACCGTTTCGCAAAAGAGCGTGCCGGACGCGCAACAGGCAGTACAGATGCAGTTAGGTCCGATCACGAGGAGTACAGTTCGTGTCCTCTCCCTCGCCGCTGCTCTATGCCCGTGTCGCGGACGACCTGGTTCGCGCGATCCAGACCGGCGTCTACCGCGCAGGCGACCGGCTGCCCTCGATTCGCTCCCAGTCGAAGCGACTGTCCGTGAGCGCCTCCACGATTCTCGAAGCGTACGCGCAGCTCCAAGACCGCGGCCTCGTCGAGAGCCGCCCGCAATCGGGCTTCTACGTGCGGCGCACCGCGCGCGCGCCCGACCCTCCGCCGATGTCGCGGCCCCGCCTCGCGCCGACCGAAGTGTCGATCGGCTCCATCGCGATGGAGGTGGTGCAGGCGACGGCCGATCCGGCCCTCGTCGCGTTCGGCACGGCCCTTCCCGATATGAATCTGCCCGGGCCGAAGAGCGTGCGACGTCTCCTGGCGAGCGTCGCGCGCAGCCACGGCACCCGTGCGCTCGCCTACGAGGTGCCTCCCGGCAATCGCGAGTTGCGCGTGCAGATCGCGCGTCGGGCGGCACTCGCGGGCTGCGCGTTCGGACCGGACGACGTGGTGGTCACGAGCGGCTGCCAGGAGGCGCTGCTCCTCTGCCTGCGCGCGATCTCGTCGCCGGGCGACACGATCGCCGTCGAGTCGCCGACGTTCTACGGCACCCTGCAGGCCATTCGGTCGCTCGGCCTCCGCGCGCTCGAAATCCCCACGCACCCGGAAACCGGAATCAGCCTCGAATCGCTGGAGATGGCGCTCGAGCAATTCCCGATCAAAGGCCTCGTGGTCACGCCGCACGCGAGCAATCCACTCGGGTACGTCATGCCCGATTCACGAAAAGCGGACTTGCTCCATCTCGCGCAAGCGCACGGCGTGCCGCTCATCGAGGACGACATCCATGGAGAGCTGGTTTACGGGGCGGGCCGGCCGCGCGCGATCAAAGCGTGGGATACGCGCGACGACGTACTTCTTTGTTCGTCGGTGTCGAAGTCGATCGCGCCGGGCTTACGCGTCGGCTGGTCGGTCCCCGGGCGTTTTCTCGAGGCCGTCAACACACTCAAGCTCGTGACGAACATGGCGAGCGCGACGTTGCCGCAGCTCGTCGTCGCCGAGTATCTGTCGCAAGACCACGGCGGCTTCGACCGGCACCTGCGGGCCGCGCGCGCTTCGTATGCGAGCGCGCGCGACCGCCTCGTCGAACTGGTCGGCAAGCATTTCCCGGACGAGACACGCGTGTCCCGCCCCGCGGGCGGATTCGTCGCGTGGCTGGAGCTCCCGAGGTCCACGGACTCCGTCGCTCTTTACCGGCGCGCCCTCGCCGAGGGCATCAGCATCGCACCGGGGCCGCTCTTCTCCGCGCGTGAGAAGTACAAGCATTTCGTCCGCATCAATTTCGCGCAAGGGTGGGACGGAAAGGCGATAGCCGCCTTTGCGACTCTGGGGCGATTGGCCGCAAGCGGCCGGCGCGGAGGCGAACGCGACGAATAGGCGCTTTTTCGTCGATACCGGTCGCCAAACCTTCAAGCGCGCGGAGAAAAACCGGCAGATTCTTCTGCAGCGGAGAATAGTGGTGACGCGGTGCCCAAACCCAAAAACTCGCGACGGGCGATCGTTATTCAAGACGCTTTTGCCTCGATCATGCCACTGCGCGATCTGCACGCCCCCAACGCGCACCGGCGGGCATCCGCGCAAGTGCTTCCCAAAACCAAAAAAACTTGACCATATGGGGCCGCTTGGTCGAGCTTTAGCCCCGCTGTTTGGACGGGTGGGCTTGTCGTTCGGTTGTCGTCTCGCCGACTCGCGCACTCCTTGTTTCGTCGCGCCTTGTTCCGTTTGCAGCGTCTCGCAGCCCAAACCGATTTCGACCGTTCGTTCAAACCTCACTCGAGTCGCAGCCATGGCTGGCACTCAAGGAGAAGATTGTCATGCGTCGTCGTCCTCACTGTGCACTCACCGTCGTTGCCCTTTCGGCCCTGTTGTTCCCGCAGGTCTTGCATGCGCAGACCGAGGCGGCGCCCCCGGCCCCGCCTCCGCCGCCCGCGGAGCCGACCCCGCCCCCCCCGCCGCCGCCGCCCCCGGCGGCTGCCGGTCCGAGCTTTCTCTCCATCGGCGGTGACTGGAAGCTCGCTTTCCACGGCTTTGCGGGCGCCTCGTTCTATGTGCAGGACACGCCGCAATTCGTGTTCAACGGCCAGGGCCCCCTGATTCCTCTCGGCAAGCCCGGCTACGGCTACACGACCGGCGCAGACGTTCGGCAGACGCGTTTCAGTCTCGCGATCTCGGGCCCCCAGGTGCTCGGAGCCACCCCCAAAGCGCTGATCGAAATGGACTTCTTCGGTCTGAACGGCCAGGGCGGCTACGGTGAAGTCTCGGTCTTGCCGCGCCTACGCCTCGCGTACACCGAATTGAATTGGGGCAACGACATTATTCGCGTCGGTCAGGACCACGAGCTCATCATCGGGCTCGTCTCGGAATCCATCGGCCACCAGGCCTACCCCGTCACGTATTTCAACGGATTCATCGGGTGGCGTGAACCCGGCATTGGCTACTACCACACGATTCCGATGGGCGAATCGAAGCTCGAACTCGCGCTCCAGGTCATCAAGTCCGATTGGGAAAATCCCGCGGACTTCGGGAGCACCGGCATCGAAGATCTGAACGTCGATTTCGGTCAGCTCTCAGGTTGGCCCGGGGTCGAAGGCCGCCTCAAATTCACGAGTCCAAACTTCATGGCGTTCATCGCCGGCCACTACAATCACGTCGAGGGCAGCCACTCCGGGACCATCTTGCTTCCGCCCTCGATGGCGACTCCGTTCGGCGGCGCCGTAGGCATAACGACGCCCCCCACCCGCGACTGGGACGTCGACGTCGGCACGGCCGGTTTCAAAGTCAACGGCGGCGGATTCACCCTCGCTGCGAACGCGTACATTGGCCAGAACCTGGCTCCCTTCTTGGGTGAGGAACTCCAGTTCTTCACGACCGCCAACGTCGCGGAGTGGGGCGGTTGGGCGGAGGCCGGCTACGAAATGCCGTTCCTCAAGAGCCTCAGCATCTGGGGCGTCGGAGGTACGGCACGGCCCAAGCAGAGCGACATCATGGCGAACGGCGGCGGCAGAGCCTCCAGCACGGTGTTCGGCGGGATGATCCGGTATCAGGAGAAGGGCTTCACGTTCGGACCTGAATTTTACCACGTCATAACGAAAGTCATCCAGGCGGACGGGAGCGACGCAACGGCCGCCGTAACGGGCGCCGGCGCGCCCAACGGCGAAATCGACGTCAATCAGTTCATGATGAGCGGCATGTACTTCTTCTGACCGCCGTCGAGCGTGGACGTGACGGCCTTCTTGTGCGGCGGACTGATTCTGTGAAAGTCTGCCGCGCGCAACGACACTGCGCTTTGCTTTCTGCCGCCTGTTCGTCGCATTCGCAGCACCTTTGCCCGTGGGGTCGCCATGTCCACTTCGTCGCTCGCTGCTAGTACCGTGCGGAGCCCCGACGAGACGCGTGAAGAGCGTCTCGTCATCTTCGCCTCGTCGCTCGGAACCGTTTTCGAGTGGTACGACTTCTACATTTACGCAACGCTCGCGCCCTTCTTCGCGGCGCTCTTTTACCCCCCGGGCAACGCGACGGCGGCGCTTCTCGCGAGCTTCGCGACGTACGCGGCAGGCTTTCTCGTGCGGCCGTTCGGTGCGCTCGTCTTCGGGCGCATCGGCGACCTCGTCGGACGCAAATACACGTTCCTCGTGACGATCGTCGTCATGGGCCTCTCGACGGCCGCGGCCGGTCTTCTGCCGACGTACGCCGCCATCGGCATGCTGTCGCCCACGATCCTCGTTCTCCTGCGCCTCGCGCAGGGCCTCGCGCTCGGCGGCGAGTACGGTGGTGCCGCGACGTACGTCGCCGAGCACGCGCCGGACAACAAGCGCGGCCTCAACACGAGCTTCATTCAGACGACCGCGACGCTCGGCTTCTTCCTCTCGCTCATCGTCATCTTCGCGTGCCGCAAGAACATGAGCCCCGACGCGTTCAAAATCTGGGGCTGGCGCATCCCATTCCTCGTCTCGCTCGTCCTGCTGCTCGTCTCGATCTACATGCGTCTCAAGCTCAACGAGTCGCCGGTCTTTCTTCGCATGAAGGCCGAGGGCAAGAGCAGCAAGGCGCCGCTTCGCGAGAGCTTCGGCGAATGGCAGAACCTGAAGATCGTGCTTCTCGCGCTCTTCGGAATGACGGCCGGCCAGGGCGTGGTCTGGTACACGGGCCAGTTCTACGCGCTGTTCTTCCTGACGGGCACCCTCAAGATCGAGTGGTCGACGGCGTACTTGATCCTCGGTACTGCGCTGTTGCTCGGTACCGGCTTCTTCATCTTCTTCGGCTGGCTCTCCGACCGCATCGGCCGGCGCAACATCATGCTGGCCGGGTGTCTGCTCGCCGCGGTGACGTACTTCCCGATTTACAAGGCGATGACGCACTTCGGGAATCCCGCGCTCGAGGCGTTCGCCGCCAAGACGCAGGTCAGCCTGACGGCGACCGATTGCCACGTGCATCTCTTCCCGAACCCGAAGACCGTCTACAGCGAATGCGACAAGGTGCAGGACTACCTGTCGAAGCGAAGCCTGTCGTACGTGACGACCGAAGGCGCGCCCGGCAGCAGGCCCGTCGTCCACTTGCAGGACACCGTTATCGAAGGGTTCGATGAGCCGAAGATGACGGCGACGCTCAAGACGCTCGGCTATCCGAAGGAAGCGAATCCGGCGGAGATCAACGTCGCGATGCTCGTCCTCCTCGTGTTCATCCAGGTGATCTACGTGACGATGGTCTACGGGCCGATCGCCGCGTTCCTCGTGGAGCTTTTCCCGACGCGCATCCGCTACACGTCGATGTCCCTGCCGTACCACATCGGCAACGGCTGGTTCGGCGGCATGCTTCCGCTTACGACGGCGGCCGTCGTCGCGGCTACGGGCAACATCTACGCGGGCCTGTGGTATCCGGTCATCATTGCTGCCATCTCCCTCGTCATCGGCGCGATCTTCATCCGCGAGACCAAGAACCACACGATCAACGTCCTCTAGCGCCGTCGCGATCGAGCGCGCGCGGGCCGGCGGTCACGCCTAGCGCATGCCGGCGGCTCTGAAAGACGTGCCGCCGGCGGGTCCTCCATGGGACCTGCCGCTCTCCGAGGCGCCGCTCGCGTTCGTCGACCTCGAGATGACGGGGCTCGACTTCGAGAAGGACCGCGTCGTCGAAGTCTGCATCGATCGCGTCGTGGGCGGCGTTCGCGCGGCGTTCGTGAACACGGTCGTCTATCCGGGCGATCGCGTGGACGGCGCGGCCCACGTGCACGGAATCGACGCCGCGCAGATCGCCACAGCACCGTCGTTCGCGGCGATCGCCGAAGACGTCGCTGCGGCCCTCGACGGAGCGATCTTCGTCGCCCACGCCGCCGAATACGACGCGCACTTTCTC
The DNA here is from genome assembly GCA_035482215.1 of Polyangiaceae bacterium. Taxonomy (GTDB): domain Bacteria; phylum Myxococcota_A; class Polyangia; order Polyangiales; family Polyangiaceae; genus Palsa-1150. The sequence goes on from DATHQY010000013.1 coordinate 28,385, forward strand.
GAGGCCGAGTTTCGCCGGACCGGACGCGACGTCGCGATCGTCCACTGGCTCGACACGCTCGTTCTCGCGCGCCGCACGTTCGCGCTGCACTCGTACTCACTCGACGCGCTGTGTCGCGATCTCGGGATCGACCGAGGCCGCGCCCACCGCGCCGAAAGCGACGTACGCGCGATGCGTGAAGTCTTCGGCTTGTGCATCGACCTACTCCGCCCCGTCAGCGCGCGCGATCTCTGGGAGGTGCGGGTCGGCCGCCGGCAGGCGCGCCAGTCAATCGTGCACGCCTGCGAGGAGGCGGTACGGCGGGGCGATCCGGTCGTCGTCACCTACCGGGCCGCGCGGAGGCCGCCGGAGCCTCTCACGATGGTCTTGACCGAGATTTTCTCGGACCTCGACCCGCCGCGCGTTGTGGGGTATCAGCTCCCCGGTCGGGGTCGGAGAGAGCTGCGCGCCGATCGCATTCTTCGCGTCGAGCCCCTCGCGCCCGCATAACCGTGAGAATTCCCTCGATGCGACGTACGTTGGAGCGCTTTTCGTCGACGCTTTTTGCCCGCGCGCGCGCGGGCGCCGCTCGCGCGGCGGCTGTCCTGCTATCCCCCGCCGTCTGTCTCGCGCCCCTCGCGTTGGGCTCCGCCGTAGCAGGGTGCGGGCCGTCGGTGGGGGCCCAGGCGCCGAATCGGCCTCCGCTCGCCAGCCAGTGGCTCGAACGCGCGAAGGCGAGCTACCGCGCGGCCGATTTCGACGATGCCCGCGATTCGGCCCGCAAAGCGCTGGCGGCGTCGCCGAACGACCCGGATGCGCGCGAGCTCTCCGCGCGCATCGCGCTCGCGCGCCTGGACTACGGCGACGCGCTCAAGCTCACGGAAGGGCTCGAGTCGAGCTCGGCGCATGGCCTGCGCGGTCGCGCGTTCTGGTACTCCGGCGACGTCGAGCACGCGGCCGACGAGCTCGAGACGCTCCTCGCCGACCCGTCCGTGAAAGACCCGTGGGCACGCGACGTGGCGGGTCTCGCGCGCCGCGGCGCGGGCCGTCATCCGTTCGAGATGGCTGGCGGAATCGTCGGTCAAGTGGAGATGCCGCGCGGGATCGATCGCGTGCCGCTCGGCGCGGCGGACGTCGTTCCGTGTGAGCTCGACGGCGAGCGCATCTTGGCGCTGGTCGCGACCGGGTCGAGCGAGGTCGTCATCGACTCGACGTCGCGGCACGAAGCGGCCTGGGTGAGCCTCCGGTTCGATCGGCTCGAGGTGAACGACGTGCCCGCCCTGGTGACGGATTTGTCGGGCGTCAGCCGCCAGCTCGGAGTGCCCATCAAGGCGATGCTGGGCGCGCAGTTCCTCCGCCACACGCACGCGACGTTCGACCGGCGCGGCGATCAGTTCGTCGTGCGGCGGCGCGAGGCCGATCCCCCGCCCGACGCGAGCCGCGTCCCCCTTTACTACTTGCGCGGTGGCGGCATGGTCTTGCGGGCCACGGTCTCCGCCAAGGACGAAGCGCCGATCCCCCTCTACGTCGACAGCTCGCGTCCGTTTCCGATTCTGCTCTCGGACGCGGGCTGGAAGCGCGCGGGGATCGACATGAGCACGCTCGCGTCCTCGCCCGACGCGCCGAACGTCAAGCGGGGTGCGGTTCCCGTCTTTCGCATGGGCGGGTTCGACCTCGCGAAGATCCCCGCGATCGGCGGCGTCGATCTCGGCGACCTCACGAACGGCCAGGAGATCGACGTCGCCGGCGTCGTCGGCGCCGATCTGCTGGCCTTCTTTCGCGTGACGTTCGCGGACGAAGGCCGCTTCATGTGGATCGAGCCCGATCCGACGCTCCTCGGCGGCGACACGCAGCAGCCCGCGGGGCCGCCGCCTCCGTCGGGCGCGCCGCCGCAGACGGCCCCCGGTGCGAACCTGACGCCGCCCGCGCCGCAAGCGGCGCCTCAGGCGAGCGCGCCATGACGAGTGCGGGATTGGCGCGGGTCGCCGTCTACGCGGGCAGCTTCGATCCTCCCACGCTCGGCCACCTGGATCTCGTCGAGCGCGCATCTGCGCTCTTCAGCGACGTCATCGTCGGCATCGGCAAGCACCCAGAGCGCAGCCCGCTGTTCTCGGTCGACGAGCGCGTGCATCTCGTCGGGGCGATCACGTCACACCTTCCGAACGTCCAGGTCGAATCGTTCGACGGCTTGCTCGTCGACTATTGCCGCAAGAAAGGCGCGCGCGTCATCGTCCGTGGCCTGCGGGCGGCCACCGACTTCGAGTACGAGCTGCAGATCGCGCACGCCAACGCCGACCTCGAGCCGCGTATCGACACGGTGTTTCTCCCGACGCGCACCAACTACGGGTTCATCAGTGCGTCGCTCGTGCGCGAGATCGCGAGCCACGGGGGGGATGTGAGCCGCTACGCGCACGCGGTCGTGTCCGAAGCCATCGCCCAGAAGTTCGCGAAGCGATAAACCCATGGTGTCGCCCTCGCTGCAGCCCTCGGTCACCCAACGCCTCGACGACAGCATCTTCGCGATTCGCGAGCGTGTCGCGCTCGCGCCGCGCATCGGCGTCGTTCTCGGCAGCGGTCTCGGCGCCTTCGCCGACACGCTCGGAGGGCTCGTGAAGATTCCCTACCAGGATCTGCCGCACATGGCGGCGTCCGCGGTGGCGGGCCACGACGGCAACCTCTGCTTCGGACACGCGTCTGGCGTCCCCGTCGTGTGCATGCAAGGCCGCGTGCACCTCTACGAAGGCCACCCGATCGAACGCGTCGTCCACGGGGTGCGCACGATGGCGCGCCTCGGCGTTCGCGCGGTTCTTTTGACGAACGCCGCGGGGGGTCTCGTTCCCACGTGGTCGGCCGGCGATCTCATGGGCGTCACCGATCATCTGAATCTCACTGCGATGTCGCCGCTCCTCGGCCCGAACGAAGACGCGCTCGGTCCGCGCTTCCCCGACATGACGAACGCGTACGACGCCGAACTGCGCGAAGCTCTCACGGCGGCCGCGGCGCAAGCATCGATCGAGCTTCGCGAAGGCGTCTACGCCGGCATGCTCGGCCCGCAGTACGAAACGCCCGCCGAGATTCGCATGCTCCGATCGCTCGGCGCGCACGCCGTCGGCATGAGCACCGTCCACGAGGTCATCGCGCTCCGGCACATGGGGGTGCGCGTCGGGGCGCTCTCGTGCATCACGAACCTGGCCGCCGGCATCTCCGGGCAGCCGCTCAGCCACGCCGAAGTGGAGGCCACGGCGCGGTCTCGCCGCGCGCAGTTGACGGAGCTCCTCGCCGCATGGATCGCCCGCGCCGGAGCGGTCGGGTGACGGTTCGGCCGGCGGACGTCGCGCGGCTCGTCGAAGCCGCCATGGGCGTTCGCTCGCACGCGCACGCACCGTATTCGAACTACAACGTCGGCGCCGCGATCCTCACGCGCGGGGGCGAGCTCTACGCCGGGTGCAACGTGGAGAACGCCACGTACGGGGCGACGCTGTGCGCAGAGCGCTCCGCGATCGCCGCGATGGTGGCGGCGGGCGACAAGGACCCCATCGCATGCGCGGTGGTCACGGCGGGTCCGAAGGCCGGTGCTCCGTGCGGCATCTGCAGGCAAGTGTTGGCGGAGTTCGCGCGCGATATGGCGATCGTTCTCGTCGCGGTCGACGCCAAGGGCCGGATCGCGCGCCGAAAACGAACGCGCCTCGCCGTGCTCTTGCCGCAGGCATTCCGTCTGGCGCGCGACTAGGCGAGGGCTCCTCTGCGTAAGGGAAAGGATCGCAAAGACACAAAGAACGAAGCAAAGCTCTCCTCTCCCTTGGCGTCTCTGCGCCTTTGCGATCGATCCACTCCTCCTCGCACACCCCCGTTCGACGAGTGGGTCTCGGGGGCTTCTCCCCCCGCGGGGCGGGTCGGACCCTTCGCGGCGGTCCGCAAAGCGGCCGTAGTATCCGACAGTTAGGCTCTGGCGTGGCTCGTGCTTATTCCCGTCGCAACACCGGGAGCTGCCATGAACCGCCGCCACGTCTCACCGCTCATCGCCGTTCTCCTCGCCGCGGGATGTGCCGCCAGCGGGTGCTCGAGCACTTCGTCGTCGTCCTCCTCCGGGGCGAGTGACACGGGGGTGCAGTCGCTCCTCTTCATCAAGCGGCAGACGCTCGTGACGACGCCACTGCCCGACGGCGGCGCGTCGTACTCGTACGATGTCGCAGGCGGCAACGGCCAGGTGCTCGACTACACGCGCTTCGAGCCCGGCGGCAGCTTGAACCTCTTGTCGCCGGCACGGCCCGACGGGACCGTGACCAACCTGACGGCCGCATTCACCACCGCCGACTTCAACGGCGCCGACGTTTCGTTCGATGCGACGCAAGCCGTCTTCTCGATGCGCACCGACGTAAACGGCGGCTATTACCACCTTTACACGGTGGACCTCGTCGGCGCGGCGCACACGGTTCACCAGCTGACCGACGGCGCGTACGACGACGTGACGCCCATCTACATCCCCGGGGGTCTCATCGCGTTCGTCACGGACGAGGGCTACACGGAGATGGGCAAGCGTTCGGACGAGTACGAACACGCGCGCGGGTCGTTGCAGATGGCCACGATCAGCATCGACGGCGGCGATGCCGATCGGCACCTCTTCGCGCAGAATCTCTCGCACCTCGTCGCGCCGTTTCTCCGGTACGACGGCAAGATCGGCTTTTCGCAGTGGGAGCATTTCGGGCCGGTCAACGACGTGAAGCTCCGCACGGTGAGCCCCGACGGCACGCAGGAGCTCGCGGTCGCCGGCCAGCACAGCCCCGACAACGGCGGCCCGGAGACCAAGCCGGTCAACGCGCTCTTCACGGTCAAAGAGCTCTCGCCGAACGTGATGATCGGCGTCGGTACCGCGCGCGACCGCACGATCCACGCGGGCACGCTGCTCCAGATCGACGCGCGTAACCAGAACGACCCCGTGTGCCTCGACGCGAATGCGTACGCGAACGGCGGTACGGTCGGCCACGCATGCCTCGACGAAGAGCACGCGCGGTACACCATCCTGACGCCGGAGGTCCCCACGGGCAGCGACCCGTCGCCCGCCGGCCGCTACCGCGAGCCGAGCTTGCTCCCCGACGGGCGCATTCTCACGTCGTGGGCGGACGGACCGGTCAACGACCAGAACGAGCAGTCGCTGACGCCGCCGGACTTCGGCATCTACATTTACGACCCCAGCACGGGCAAGAACGAACTCGTTTACAACGATCGATCGACGTGGGACCTCAACGCGCTGGCCGTCGTGCCGCGCACCGAGCCTCCGGTCATCGGCAACAACAAGTTCACGCAAGACTCGACGATCCCCGTCATGATCGGGTCCGTCGACGTGTCGCAGACGAGCCTCATGGAGACCGTCAACGGCGCGGAGTTCAACAACGAGGCCCTCGGCCAGGCGTTGCACGACGACGCCGTCGCGGTGCGCGTGATCGAAGGCTTCTCGACCGAAGTGTTTTCCGCGAATAGCGACTTCGGCACGATGTTCGGCCTCACGATGTTCGAGGGCGCGGCCGTCCTCGGCGAGGCGAAGGTCTACGGCGACAAGAGCTGGCTCGCGAACGTGCCCCCGTACATTCCGATTCACTTGCAGCCGATTGACCAGTACGGGCTCGCGATTCGCAATCAGCAACTCTGGATTCAGGGCATGCCCGGCGAAGACCGCCGCTGCGTCGGCTGCCACGAATCGCGCACCGGCCAGGGCGTGCCGGCCTTGGGCGCGAACCCCACGCAGGCCGAGCAGCAGACGCCGCAGCCGTTCACGGAGGACATCGCGAGCCGCACGGAATACCCGTGGGACTTGAAGGTGCAGCCGATCCTCAACGCGAATTGCATCAACTGCCACAACTCGACGACGACCTCGTACTATACGATTACGCGCACCGACCCGACGACGGGGCAGGTGACGCCGTACCAGATCCCGACGCTCGACCTGACGGACACCCCGGTCACCGTCTACTACGACAAGAGCGTCCATTCGTGGCCTGCCTCGTACGTCTCGATCTTCTATCCGGCGACGCTGATGATGAGCGACAGCGATACGCCGGACGGCGGCCCAACTTCGGAGGGCCTGGGGATCACCCTCACGGATGGTTCGGTGCCGCCGATGTACGGCATCCCCGGCAACGCGCGCGGATCGATGCTGACGCAGAAGCTGAATCTGCGCGGGGCCGACGGTTCGACGGCGTGGCCGACCAGCACGAATCCTCTTCACCCGGAGGACGTGGGCGGCTCGCTCAGCGACGCCGACCGCAAGACCCTCGCCGTGTATCCGATGGATCTCGGCGGCCAGTACTACTCGCGCCAGAACACCGGCTTCATGCCGGCCTTCCCCGACGGCGGCGACCCGGTCGCGCCCGTCGCGAGCCCGTGAGCCCCATGAATCTTCGACGAGGAAATGCCATGCGAACCACCCATCTCTTCACACGAACGCTCGCCGCCGCTGGGCTCATGTTGGCCGCCGCCTTCGCGTCGCAGGACGCGCGCAGCGACTCGCCGCAGAACGGACCCGGCTTCGCCGCGGTCTACGGCAACATCCCGCAGAACCAGGTCGAGTTTCTCTCGACGCCCGACGCCATCAAGAGCGCCGCTGCCAGCGCCGCGCCCACGGCGGTGTGGGAGGTGCTGGAGCACGGCGAGAAGGTCGAATGCCTCGACTGCATCGCGCCGGTCTCGCTCCTCATCTACGACGCGAACGCCCGGACCCGCGAGATCGCGGCTTGGTGGCTCCGCCGGCGCGCGTTCGGCGTGTTCGGCCCGGGCGAAGTGTACCAGCAAACGCTGCAGACCCTCGCGAGCGACCCGGACCCCGTGCGCCGTTCGTACGCGGCGTATGCGCTGGGAGAGTTCTTCGCGGCGCCCGGCGTGACCGCCTGTGTGACCGCGTTGAGCGACAGCGACGCGCGCGTTCGCGCGGCAGCCGCCAGCGCGCTCGGGCGTCTGAACAACGACGGCGCCGGTGCGCTGGCGCAGGCCTTCACCGACGCCGACCCTGGCGTCAAGCTCGCCGCGCTCGCTTCGGCGGTGATCATCAACGGGTTCTCCGGGGTGGCGAGCCTCGCGGGCGTCCTGAGCGACGCGTCCGCCGACGTTCGGCGCAACGCGGTTCAAGTGCTCGACGCGCGGGGTGCGTCCTCCGCGGTCGCCCCGATCCTCGCGTCAGCGCAGACGGACGCCGATGCAGGTGTTCGTGCGGCGGCCTGCCATGCGGTCGGTTCGATCGCGGCCCGATCGCCCGGCATGGTCGACACGACCAGCCTCATAGCGGCGCTCTTGGCGATCTCGCAAAACGACTCCGACGGGTTCGTTCGCGACATGGCGCAAATCGCGATACGCAGGCTTTGATGCAGCGGCTACGATGAGCCGATGCGTGCCGCGAGTTTTCTCGCTTGCGTGGCGACGGCCATCGTCCTCGCCGTCGCTCTCACCGGTTGCACCACCAAAGAGCCGACACCTTCGACGTATTTCGATCGGAACATCGCGCCGATTCTCGAGAACTCGTGCGTGCGGACGAATACGGGCGCGGGCTGCCACGTAGCGGATCCGAAAGGCAACGCGTTCGGCAACCTCGACATGACGACGTTTGCCGGCGTCGACAAACGCCGCGACCTGCTGCTCGACTACGGGCCGTATCTGCAGCCGTCGCTCCTCGTGAAGAACGTCGGCCCCCTCCAGCTCACGTATACGACCTGGGACGGCACCCAAGAAGAGATCACGACCGACATCAAGCACACGGGCGGCGCGATTCTGGATCCGACCGCGAGCGCGTACCAGACGCTCCGCCGCTGGATCGAGAGCGGCGCGACGGTGAACAACACCGGCATTCCGCCCGTCTTGATTCCGCAGACGCCGTGCTCGGAGGTCGTGCCGTCGGCGGCGGGGTTCGACCCGACGACCGATCCGACCGGGGCCGACTTCGCAACGTTCACCGCGAAAGGCGGCGCCAACTCGGTGCTCGGGATGACGTGCGGCGCCGGCAATTGCCACGGGACCTCCGTCAACGCGCTCTATCTGACGTGCGGGAGCTCGCCGGAAGAAATCCGCTGGAATTACTTTGCGGCCGTCAGCTATCTGGCCGCGACGCCGTCGAACAGCGAGATCGTGCGCCGTCCGCTCGCGTCGGCCCAGGGGGGCAGCTACCACGAAGGCGGCCCACTTTTTTCGTCGATCGACGACCCGAACTACACGACGCTCCTCAATTGGGCGAACGCGCACGGGCCGCCGCAAGTGCCCAATCTGGACCCCGCCTTCCTGTTTTTCGCCCAGAAGGTGCAGCCGATTCTCGTGAAGAAAGGCTGCATGATGGAGCAGTGTCATTCGGCCGGGATGTTCCACGATTACCGCCTCCGTGGCGGCACGGCAGGCACGTTTTCGCTGAATACGACGCAGCGCAATTACGCCTTCTCCGTCGCGCAGATGTCCTTCGAGAGCGACGACGTGAACGCGAGCCGCCTCGTCGCGAAGAACCTCTACCGGCCGGACCTCGTGCCGGGTTCGCCTGGACTCACGCACCGGGGAGGCCCGCTCTTCGAAGACTTCGCGAGCGGCGAATACGACGCGGGCGCGCCGGACGGGGGCGTCCCGCTCGCGAACGGTGCTGTCTGCGACGCCGGCAATTACGATTACGACAACGATCCGGTCGACGCGATTCCTCCGTACTGCATCGTCCGGGAGTGGCATCGACGCGAACGCGTGGAGCGGAACCTCACCGCGCTCTCGGGGATCGTCTACGTCCAGAGGCCGCCCCCTTCGGGGCCGGATCGCCCGCAGGACTTCGACGTCTTTGCCGGGGGGGCGAGTTTGCACATCATCGCGGCGACGCTGGCGACCGGGGGCGCCGTCACGACCGCCGCCGACACGACGGTGGACCTCACGACGTGCGGCCTCATGGCGGGCGCGGACGTGCGGCGCCCGCAAGTCTCCTGGGACGGCAAGACGATCGCGTTCGCGGCGCGGTCTTCGGACGCGTCGCCGCTCGCGATCTACACGATGAACGCCGACGGTACGGGGTGCGCGCTGCAGCCGGACATCGCGATGCACGACCCGATGGGCAACGGCCTTCTGGAGCACGACTTCGATCCGGTGTTCAGCCCGCCCGGCCCCGACGGAATCGAGCGCATTGTGTTCGCGTCGACGCGCGGTAACCTCGACGGCACCGCCTTCGACTACGCGGGTCCGCAGCGCACGCCGGAAGATCCGACGAAGCCCAATTCGAATCTGTACGTGCTCGAGCCGAAAGCCGACGGCTCCGGGCAGATGCAGATTCGCCAGCTCACGTGGCAGCTCGACATGGAGCGGATGCCGAGCTTCATGCAGGACGGACGCCTCATCTTCACGGCGGAGAAGCGCGAACCAGGCTTCTACCAGCTCGCGCTCCGCCGGCAGAACCTCGACGGAGGCGACTACCACCCGCTCTTCGCGCAGCGGGCGACCGTCGGCGCAACGCAGGCGACGTATGCCGTGGAGATTGCGGACAAGACTTTCGCCACAATTTTCAGCATGCCCACGGCCGTGCACGGAGCCGGATCGCTCGCGCTCGTCAATCGATCCATCGGGGTCGATTTCATGAGCACGAACCCGAAGGATTACCTCATCGATCCCTCGGTCATCGACGCGTCTTCTCCGTCGGCACCCGAGTCCGACTTCTTTCTGCATTCATCGCAGATTGTCGCGATGGATGGGTCCTACACGAGCCCCGCGGGTCTACCGGACGGCAACATCCTCGTGAGCTATGGCGCAGGCGATCCCGCATCCTTCGGCGGAGACTACGACGTTTACGTCGTGAACCCGACGACCGGCGCGAAGACGATGCTCTTCGGGACCGCGGGGACGGCCGAAGTCGAAGCGGCGCCGATCTACGCGCGCGCGCCGAAGGGCATCTTCGCATCCGCGCTCGACGAACCGAACGGGCACACCTCGGTCGGTTCCGCGAGCACCGCGGCGGACGTCACGGTCCTCAGCATGCCCATTCTCGCATCGCTGCTCTTCCAGAACACGCCCACGGGCAGGCTCCTCGAGGGCGATCTCGGGAGCTTCGATCTCTACGAGGAGCTTCCGCCGGACGTGTCGTCGTTTCCCGCAGCGTGCGGCGGATTCACCGTCTGCGACGATTACGGAATGGTGTACGTGCGCCGCCGGCTCATGGGCACCGTGCCCATCTTGAAGGATGGGTCGGCGCACTTCCGCATCCCCGGGGGCCTGCCGTTCCTGCTTCACTTGGCGGACGACACCGAGTCGAAGGCGATGGGCCTGCCGCGCTGGCAGCGCGAGACGATGACGTTCGTGCCCGGCGAGACGGCGCACCAGGCGATGACCGTCCCGTTCTTCGACAACCTCTGCGCCGGCTGCCACGGCGCGGTGAGCGGCAAACCGGTCGACTTCGCCGTCGGCCCCGACTTCATCACGCAGGCATCCAACGTGAGCGGCGTGACCGCGAACGCGACGGACTATTCG
>DATHQY010000014.1:0-2564 GCA_035482215.1 Polyangiaceae bacterium
CTACCTCAAAGGACTGCTCGACAAGATCGGCGTCGAAGGCGCGTTCGTGCGCATCGGGCCGCACAAGAGCGCGCCCGAGCAGTTCACGAACGAGCACGCCGGGCCCGTCGCGAACGACGACCACATCGATTTGCTGCGCCAGCAAGAGGCCGTCTTCGTGCGCAACCTCTCGCTCTATCGGCACATGAGCGAGGACCGCGTGCGCGAGGTCACCGCGAAGGGACCGTTCATCGCGTCCGAAGCGCGGGAGGCGGGCTTCGTCGACGGGCTCGCTTACGACGACGAGCTCGAACGGGCGACGCGCGAGCTCGTCGGCCGCAACATCACGTACGTGAAGTACGAGGACGAAACGGCGATGCCCTCCGCGTTCGACGCGCGCGGCCGCATCGGCCTTCTCTATTTCGACGGCGATATCGTCGACGGGCGTTCGCAGCGCATCCCGCTCCTCGACATGCGCCTCGTCGGCTCGTACACGATGGCGGACTCGATTCGCGAGCTCCGCGACGACGACACGGTGCGCGCCGTGGTCCTGCGCATCGAAAGTCCCGGCGGATCGTCGCTGGCCAGCGACGTCATGTGGCGGGAGCTGTTTCTCCTCGCGAAGAAAAAGCCGCTCATCGTGTCGATGGGCACGGTCGCGGCGAGCGGCGGGTACTACATCGCGAGCGCGAGCAAAGATATCTTCGCGCTCCCCCTCACCATCACCGGATCGATCGGCGTCTTCTATGGAAAGGCCAACCTGAGCGGCCTGCTCGCCAAGCTCGGCGTCACCGTCGACACGTACAAGACGGCGCCCCGCGCCGATGCGGAGTCGATGTTCCGCGGCTTCACCCCCGACGAAGAGCGCGAGCTCTCGCGTAAGGTCGATCAATTTTACGACACGTTTCTCGACCGCATCCAGCAGGGCCGGGGGATGAGCAAGACCGAGACGGACGCGGTCGGCCGAGGCCGCGTGTGGACCGGGCAGCAAGCCTACGACCGCCACCTCGTCGACCATCTCGGCGGCCTTCGTGACGCGCTACGCGAGGCGCGTACGCTCGCGTCGCTCCCCGAGGATGCGCCGATCGAAGAGCTGCCGAAAGAAAACTCGTCTCTGTTGCAGCTGGCGCTCGACGCGGTCGGCGTCAGCGCCGAAGTGAACGCGGCGGCGCTCCCCTCGTTGCCCCCTGCACTGCAGACCCTCGCGCGCGATGTGGCGCCGCTCGTGATCTACGATCCGAACGAAGCGCTCGCGCGCCTCGAGTACGTCGAAGATTTCTAGAGGCCGCACGAAGAAAACGCACCGGGTTCGTAACCCTGGGGCGTATCGACTCCACAATAAGGCGAACATCCGATCGCCGGTGAATCACAACGTCGTACCACGGCGCTTTTCGCCGGAGTCCGTCCGCCGCCATCATCGAAATTCACGAATCGGCACTTCGCCGAATCTCGCCAATCCGGCGACAACACGCGAAGACACCGATATTGCGGCACGAAACACGCTCGACGCAAAATTCCATCACGAGCACCAACAACCAATTCGAAGACGCTACCCACCTTTTTCGGGTGGGACCCGCGGGGGCAGCTCAATATGCCTTTAGGAGAAGTCTGATGACGAACCTGCGTCGGTTGACCAGCATGCTGGTCCTCGCCGGATCCGTGGGATCCGTGGCGTGCGGTCAGGGCAGTAGCAACGGAGCGCACGCCGGCAGCGGCGGCTCCGCAGGCAACACCTCGGGCAAAAGCGGCAACGGCGGGAACTCCGGCAATGCCTCGGGCACGAGCGGAGGCTCGGGGGGCAGCGGAGGCTCGGGCGCCACGAGCGGCACCGGTGCGCCCCCCGCCTCGGCGGACGGCGGCGGCATCATGCCGGGCAGCGTGACCGCGTCGACGACGCCGTACGACCTCAAGACAGCGACGGACGCGACCCGCAAAGTGAAGAACTTGCTCGTCGGGCTCGCCCCGACCGACGCCGAGATCGCTTCGGTGCAAAGCATGGGCGCCGCCGGGCTCCAGCAGCTCGTCATCACGTGGACCACCGATTCGTCCACCCTGCCGTTCTTCCAGAACAAGATGATGGTCTTTTTCCGGAATACGTTTCAGCAAATCGGTTTCACGCCGACTGTCGATTTCATGCCGCAGCTGCTCGAGAACGGGGGCTTCGACTTCGGCCCGTTCGGCGTGTCCGCCGTGGGCGACGACGCATTCGCGCGGCTCGTTCAGAACCTGCAGGACGAATTTGCACTCACGGCGTGGACGCTCGTCCAGGAGGGCCATCCCCTCCTCGAGACCCTGACGACGCAGCGGTACATGATGACGACGGGGCTGAAGAGCCTGTACCTGCAGATCGAGATGCCGAACGACCAGCCGTACTCCTTCACGAAGGGCACGAAGCTCGCGTGGAAGATCGACTACAGCGGCAATCCGATCGCGCTCGAAGACGCGATCAACCCGAGCAGCGCCAACTACATGGTGTTCTCCGACGAGCCACCGGCCACGATGGGCAGCTTCTTCGGCGGCGGCAGCTCGTTCCCGACCTGTCGCGGCGGCACGACCGACAACGAGGCCGGCGCGCCGATCACGCA
>DATHQY010000015.1:0-2823 GCA_035482215.1 Polyangiaceae bacterium
CGCCGAGCCGAGCGCCCCGAAACTCTCCGCTGATGTCCGAAATCACGCGGAGAACCGATCACGCCGCGGTCACTCTCGCAAGCAAATTGTGTGGGATCCTTAGCCGGAGATGGACGCCGTCGGCGCCCGTTGACGGGAGAACAGTGATGTGGCCGAGCGTTCAGCGCGTTTGATCGGGTGGCTTCCACCGATGCGGCAGAAGGTCGACGACCAAGCGAGCCGGGTGCGAATGCACGCGCGTGAGGACGTCTGTGACGTAGTCGATGGGATTCACGCGGTGCTTTTCGCAACACGCGACGAGCGTGTAGAGGACTGCGAGATCGTGGCCGGCATCTTCACTCCCGACGAAGAGAAAATTCTTTCTGCCGAGTGCGACGCGACGGAGGCCGGCTTCTGCGATGTTGTTGTCTGGCGCGATGGTGGCGAATCGAAGGAAGCGCCCGAGCTCGCGAAAGTTGCGCAGGAGATTGCGGATGGCGCGACCGAGACCGGAGCGTGGCTCGAAGGAATGACGGTGAAGTCGCCCCCATCGCAAGAGCGCGGCGAAGAGCGGTCGAGATCGCGTCTTTCGGAGTGAGGTGCTCGGAGGTGCCGACGATGCCGGCGACCTTCGCGTCGTTCTCGACGGCGTAGATCGATCCGATGAGATCGAGCGCTTCGCGAGTCTCGGGATGCTCACGTTGCTCGAAGAGCTTGCGACGGGCATGCGCGAGACAACCGGCGCGCAGCCGTTTTCCGGGCTTGGTGACCGCGTTGTAGCCGGTGAATTGATCGACGACGAGCCGGCCCGTCGAGTCGCCGAGCACCTGCTTAGCGGTCTCTCCGCTGCGGCTTGGAGCGTAGCGATAGACGATGACCTCCGGAGTGACGAAGTCCCAGAGATACGCGCGTCGCTCCAAGTCCTGTTGTCGAATGCTCGTCTCATCCGCGTGGACATCAGCGGAGGCGGGGACGAGCGCGAGGGCGGCGTTGTACAGGGGCCGCAGTTCGTCCGCCGCGCGATGGAACAGATCGCACATGGTGCTGCGTGCGATCGGAATTCCGATTTGACGATACGACTTTTCAAGTCGATACTGTGGAATCGAATCGTTGCACTTGGAGACGACGAGATGAGCGACGAAGCTCGGTGCGTACCGCGTCTTTTCGCCAATGCGATCGGGAGCGGGCGCCGTAACCATATGGCCGCAACGGCAGGAGAGCGTTTCGCGTCGGAAGATGCGCTTGCGGAAGTGGGGGCGCACGTACTCGATGACGCTCGAGACCTTTCCCTCACCGACGGGCCGCAGCGAGCGCTCACACGATGGGCATCGTCGGGCGTCATCCGGCACGCGAAGGTCTGTCACCTCGACGTCCAAGTGCGCGTTGCGGAGCTCGGCCTCGGCGGTGCGCTTGGTCGCCGTGGCCTCCGGCGAAGGCTTGGCAGGCGGCGCGGCTGGCGGCAACTTCGAGCTCTTGCGCTTCTCGCTCTTGTGGCCGGCGGCGCGGCGCTCGAGCTCTTCGAGGCGCGCCATCATCGCGGCGAGCTTGGCGTCCTGCGCTTTGGCGTACGCCTTCCACCCGCAGTTGTGATCGTCGTCGTCGGGAGGGACCAACGAGAAGTTTTGATCACGTCGCGCGGCGATTGTCGATCCTCTTCCGCACGGCATCGTGCAGACGATCGAAATCGCTGTGATCTTTGTTGTGCCTTATGCGACGCGCTGGCCGCTGCGCGGTTGCCAGGCGGTGGCGCGGCGGGTCGTGGCCAGATCGAAGCCTCCGAGCAACATCGCCAGCTCGGTCCCGTCGAGCACGACGCGGTCGGCCCCCGATTCGACATTGGGCATGCGGAATCGGCCTTGGGCCAAACGCTTATAGTAGACGACGAAGCCGCCTCGGTCCCAGAAGAGGATCTTCACGCGATCGACCCGCCGGCCGACGAATACGAAGAGGTGCCCCTGGAGCGGATCCATGCCGAATCGCGCTCGCACAAGCGCGGTCAAGCCATCATGTCCGCGTCGCAGATCGACGGGCTCGGTCGCCAGGTAGATACGCGTCCCCGGCGAAACGCTCAGCATCCGACGCGGAGCGCGGCGATCAAGCGTGTGAGGTACTCGACGTCCGTCTCCGAGTGGACACGGATGATCAGGTCACTGATCTGGATCTCAATCGGACTTGAAGGCGCGGCCGCCGTGCGTGACGGACGAACGACCACGGGCAACAACAGCGGCCGGCTCGGCGCGACCTTTTTCAGCCGCCAGCGCCACCACGAAAGGGTGCGCGGCTGGACCCCATATCGACGCGCGACCTCGGCCACTGTCGAGCCCCGGTCCACCTCGGCACTTAGCTGCTGCCAGAACTCCCGTCCGTATCGCACGCCGGAAGCGTCCGGGATCGCCGAACCGAGTTCGAGGCGCCAAAATCCGTACGGTTACGTTTCGATCGCGCCTCGGGCCGTCGATCCGCGGCTTGCGGTGTCGCCGGATTGTTGGCCGAGGTGAGGGGCCGGGCGTAACGCGGTAGCGCCGCCCCAAAAATGGAGACGACCCGGATTCACGGTCCGAGCCGTCAAGGACGACACTCCAGTCGCCCAACTCTATCTTCGCGTTCGCATCGCACGAGAGCGAGCGTGGTGTCCAATTCTCGGGGCGGTCTTGACCGTCGTTGCAACTCCGGGAGCGGGTCTGCCCGCGATGTCAGGGCGTGTGCCGGTTCGCAGGGCCATGGGGCCACCCTCTTCGCAGGGTGATGGGGCCAGGGAACGTGTCGAGCAACCGGAGCCGAGAGTGCCTCAAAAGGGGTTCGGCGTCGACGGTTCGAGATCGGGGTTCCGAACAACCCCGGGTT
>DATHQY010000016.1:0-18810 GCA_035482215.1 Polyangiaceae bacterium
CCCGCAGCCTCGGACGGCCGCGCGACAATTCTCTCAAGCTCCAGCCGTTGTGCAGCGTTGATCTCGACCACGGACGGTGCGCCCATGATGCCTGAACCCGCGACGCTCGACGTTGATTCCATCTCGACGGCGGTGCACTAGCGCGCTTTTCGTTGACGTCGATCGGCGTCGAGGATCCAAGCGCCTTGGCATCGCGCGGCGGCGCGCGGGCATTCGGCGTCCGTACCGATGCGCTCGCCGACGAACGAGGAGACCCCTTGGGTTGCCCTTGCACAACCTAGCCTTGCTTCGTCGTCCGACGAGCCTATCTCCCGCCTCGGGGAGTTCCTAAGTTTCGCCAGCTGCCTCTCACGAGAGCCGAAGCATTTGCCGCGCGTGTTGGCGGCGTTGCGTCTCAAAGCGAATACCGGTGCGAAACACGTCTGACAACCTCGTGGGGGAAGCCTTCGTTCATGGCGGTCACGGAGCCGAATCCGGAAGACGTGACGGCAATCCGCGACGCTCGCGCCGTCGTTCTTGCATCCGCCCCGCGCAGCGAGGAGGAATGGTTGGCGCTTCACGACGAAGTGCACCGCATCGCCGATTGCGCGCCGCATCCCTGGATCGTGGTCGCCAACGTCGCCGAAGCCCTTGTGAACTGCCGCCCCGCGGCTTGCCCTCCAGAGTGAGCACCACGCGAGGTCAGCGAGGCAGGTCGGCGAGCGCCTCGGCATAGGAACGCACTCCGTCCGCTCGAAGTCGCTCCTTCTTCCGATCGTCGGGTCGGAGACTCGTCGCACGTTTGAAAGGAACGCGAAACAGCAGATCGACGCGTGGGTGCGTTCAAGTGAGCGCGCGAGCGGCGATGACGTGATCCCGGTACGCCGGGCGCGCCGAAAGCAATTCGAAGTAGGTCCGGACGCGCGGGAGCGGAGGATGCTGAATTGGAAGCTTGTACCATCGGCTAATGAGCTGACCGACGGGGATGTCGCCGATCGTCAATCGCTCACCAAGCAGGTAGCCGCTCGGCGGAAGGCCCGCCGAGAGGATCTCGAACCAGTGAACGACGGCGCCGATCAGCTTGTCGTCCGACTCGGAGGCGTAGCGCGCCGCGACCGCCGGAGACTGCGCGGCGAACGCAGGATATTCTTCAGAAGATGCTGGATCCACAACGGCGAGAGCGACGATTCGAGCCCAATCGAAGCCCGATCCATCCATTTTTCTGAGCGCGCATACTCGCGACTATCTGCGGGCGCGAGCGTCCCTGCCCGTAACGCCTCGCGAGGTACCGCACGATGGTATTCGACTCAAAGAGCACGAAGCCATCCGCTTCCTCGAGCGTCGGAACCGTGCCATTGGGATTTAGGGCGAGATAGGCGGGTGTATCGGTCACGCCGTACCCGATCCGGCGTCGACGCGCTCGTATTCAACGTTGAGTTCCGCGAACGTCCACAGAACCTTTTGTACCGAGCTCGATCCGGCCCGGCCCCACACCTTGGTCATGTCGCCCTCCAAAGCATACGCTCATGAAAGCATCACCGGCGTCATTGGCGAATCATGATGAATGATAATATGTGATACTCATACGTCGGCAGCGGCTACGATCAAAGCCGGTCCGACGGGCCGTCCGCACGCAGCACCGCGGTGCTTACCCCAGAATGCGGTGGACAGCCTCTCTCGCGCGCACGTTTTCCCCGGGCAAACCGATCGTGATGCGTGCCCACAAGTCGAGCGGGGGAAACGCGCGACCGATTTCGACGCCGCCGGCTCGCATCGCGTCCGCAAATTGGCGGTGCGGACGGCCCGTCTCGAAGAAGATGAAGTTCGCGCGTGAATCGGCGAAGCGGAAGCGGAGCCCGTGGAGGAGCGCAAACCATTAGGTGCGCTCTTCGGCGATTCGTTGTCTCACGGTCGCTTGGAACGCCGTGTCGCGCAGGCTTTCGGAGGCCGCGGCGACGGCGAGCCGATCGAGCGAGTGGGGATTGCCGATCCCAGCCTCGCCGAGCCGCGGCGAGCGCCGACGGCACGAGGGCGTAGCCGAACGGAAGACCGGCGAGTCCGCGGATCTTCGAGAAGGTCCTAAAAACGGCGATGTTGCGGCCCTCGCGAACGAGGTCGGCGCACGATCCCGCTCGTCCGTGTATTCGATGTAGGCCTCGTCGACGAGCACGAATGCGCTGGTCGAGGCGGCGCGTAGGGCGTTCTTCAGGACGCCCGGCTCCGACACGGTCCCGGACGGATTGTGCGGGTTGACGATGAAGAGCGCCCGCGTCCGCGTGCCGACGGCTGCGCGAAGCGCCCGCCAATCGTTCTCGAGCTGGGCGTCGAGCGGAACGGCGATGCTCTTGCCCCCAGCGAGCCTCGCCGCGTCCGCGAAAGCGGAGTATCCCGGCGCTGAGTACACGAATTCGCCGCCCGCTCCGCCTTCGAAGGCCAGATGCATCGCGATCGCGTCCAGCACGTCTCCGATCACCACTTGCTCCGCCGCGACGCCCTCGGCGTCGGCGATCTCCTTTCGGAGCGAATCGGCCTCGCCCACTTGTGTATCGGGCGAGCCGTCCGAGGCTTGCCCGAATCGCCTCGATGGCTCGCGGAGAGGGCCCGAATGGGTTCTCGTTCAGGTCGAGCCGCACGAGGCCCGACGTGCTCGCGGTCGTCGCGGGTTGCGCGGTCGCTTGCCGCCCGGCGCACGCCCCGAGGGCGGTCGCGGCAACGGCCAACGCGCTGGCTTCGAGCCATTGGCGCCGTGCGATGAGCGGCGCAGGACCCGCTGCGCCGCTGCCTTCGTTGACACGCTCGGTCGAAGAAGATCTTTCGGCGGGGTCCATTTCTTACCTAGAGTCGTTCGGAGGCCTCGGCGGAAGCGAGGTGGCCCTTGAGCGTGTGCGCTTAGCCGACGAAATGCGCGTCGTAAAACTCGGGAAACCCGTGGTTGTCGATCGTCACGCCGGCCACGCCTTTCGCGACAGCGATATTGTACAGCAAGACGTAAAACGGAATGGCGTACGTCTTGTCGAGGATCCGCTTCTGGGCCTTGTAATAGTCCTCTTCGCGTGCCGGACCGTCGGGGTCCCGCGCGCCGGCGCGCAGCGAATCGACGAGTTCCGGATCGGCGATGCGCAGCCAACCGTACGCGGAACGTACGGCCGGATCGTAAGTTTGGCGCAGCATGTCCGGATCGGGATGGAAGCTTGCGCCGGCGACCGCATCGAAGTCGCCCTTCTGCATCGCGCCCAGTACGACGCTGCCTGGCCGGCTATCGACGATGAACTGAATCCCGACTTGCCGGAGCTCGTTTTTGACCAACTGCATCAGGTCCAGGCGTTTTTCGCGATTGCCCTGGGAATCGATGAAGTGGAGCGTGAGCTTCTTCCCGTCCTTTTCGCGAAGGCCATTGGCTCCTACCATCCAGCCCTTTTGGTCCAGGATCTGGCGCGAGCGCGCGGGATCTGGCCGCCACGAGGAGGCCAGCGTTTTTTCGCCCGAGCCGAACATGCTCGGGCTCAGATACGACCAGGCGCGCGGGAAGGTGCCGAGATAGATCGAGCGAACCATCGGATCGATATCCAGCGCGAGCCTCACGGCGAGCCGCAAGTCGTCGTCGCTCCAGGGCTCGCGAGCAGCGTTGAGCGAGAGCGAATAGTTCGTATTCAGAACTTCCTTTTCGAGCAGCGTGTAGGCAGGACTCGCGCGGAAATCGCGCAGGAACTGCGCGGGGATCAGATCCGCCGCGTGCACCTCGCCGGCCCTCAACGTGCCGATACGCGTCGACTCCTCAGGGACGTTCGTGAAGATCAGACGCTCCACGTACGCCGGGCCACTGTGGGCCGCAGCACCGTGGGCCCAGCGGTAGTCGGGATTGCGCTCCAGATGGATGGCGCGGCCGGGCTCGAGCTTGACGAAGCGGAACGGGCCGGTTGCGACCGGCTGCTGGTTGAAGGTCGCTCCGTACTTGTCCACGGCGGCCGGCGAGACGATGGCGAGCTTCGTCGACGACAGATTGCGTAGAAGCGGCGTGAACGGCTCGGCCAAACGCAGGCGCACCCGCTCGGGGTCAATGACGTCCGAACCGGCGTAGGGCCCCAAATTGACGCGGGAGCTCAGCGCATTCTTCGGCTCCGCGATGCGATCGAAGTTGGCCTTCAGGGCAGCCGCGTCGAGCGGCGTTCCGTCGTGAAAGTGAATCCCGGGCTTCAGTTTGAATTCGTAGGCCGTCCGATCGGGGGAGACGACCCAGGACTCGGCAAGCCAAGGGCTCACGGTCCGATCGGAATTGAGGCGAGTGAGACTGTCGTAGATCGAGCGCATCACGCGGTTGTGTGGCGCATAGCCCGAGTTCTGCGGGTCGAGAGTAATCGAGGAGACGCCGGCTCCGTCGAACGCGACGCGAAGCTCGCCGCCAGCGTTTCCAGCCCCTCCGTTGCCGGGGTCTGTCTCTTGGCGCGCTTCGCTGCGCGAGCAACGGGCCGACAGGGCCGCGAGCGCTCCGAGTACGAAGCCTCGGCGGGACAGGGATTGTGAGTCCAATCCCAGCGATAAACGGTTGAACCGGGACATGCGCGGCACCTCGTGTCCGTTATTATAGACATTGGCGACCCCGCGTCGATGGCCTCTCACCCACTCGGCGCCCAAACAACCGCGCGCGCCCGGGCCAGGGTGGGACGCGGGCGGCCGTCGAGGGAGCACTTCCAGGTGCGCTCCTATGAGATTTGTTCATGCCGTGATTCGAAAATACTTGTTTGAACAAGAGCGCATCGATGACGAATGCTTCGCGCGCAAGTCATATCCATTTCGCGACGCCCGAAGGGCGACTTCGACAAGGAGAAAACAATGAGCGCAGCAGTTTCGCAACTCGAACGGGCGAGGTCCGAGGTCTTGAAGGTTCAACCCCTCCAGCCGACGATCGGCGCGGAGATCTCGGGAATCGACCTTCGCCACCCCCTCTCGACCGAGCTCCGCGGGCAGATCAAGGACGCTCTGCTCAAATACAAAGTCGTCTTCTTCCGCGACCAGAGTCTCGACCGCGATCAGCAGATCGCTTTTGCCAAGCAATTCGGGCCCATCTACACGCCGCCCTACGCTGCCGCGAAGCCGGTGAGCGGCGCACCGGGGCTGCACCTCATCGCCGCCAACAAGGAACAGAACGAACGCCTGGAGGCGCTGAAGCGCGAGTATTGGAGGGGGTTCCACAGCGACACGAACTGGCGTCTCGTGCCGAGCTGGGGCGCCGTCCTTCGCGCGGTGGATCTGCCGCCCGTCGGGGGCGACACGATCTGGGTGGACGCCGGGCTGGCCTACGATGGCCTGCCGGACGACCTGAAGGCGCGGCTCGACGGACTCTTCGCGACCGTCGACTTCCGCGAAGAGCTCCTCAAGAACGGCCACGAATATCCCGTCGTCGCCCACCCCGTCGTGCGCACGCACCGCGAAACCGGGAAGAAGATCCTTTGGGTCGATCTCGGAAAGAAGCCACACCTCATCGGCTTGGATCTGGCCGAAGGAAAGGAGCTTCTGAAGCTCATTGCCGACCAATACGCTCGGCCGGAAAACCAGGTTCGGTTCTCCTGGCGTCCCGGCTCGGTGGCTTTTTGGGACAATCGAGCCGCCGTGCATTATGCGGTGCGCAACTACGGCGACTATCCGCGCGTGCTCGAACGCGTGCTGATCGCTGACGAACGGCTGTGGAGCGATTTGTAAGGAGACTCGCGGCGTTGTTCCGCCTGCGACTTGCGGCGCAATCGGCGTTCAAGGAAGTGAACGCCGATCGACCGCGAGGTTGGACTCGGCGTCGTTGATGGAGGCCAATATCGAGGTTGAGGAACTCTCGCTGGTGAAGTTGTCGCGCGCGCTGGATAGTACCCCGAAAAGGGAGACCACCATGACCGAGCGTCTCGTCGATCTACTGGGGGCGTTGCACGCCGAACGGATCACCACTTGGCCGCCAGAGCAACTGCAACGCAACATTGATCAGCGCCGTATCAACGTCGAACGCTTCAACCCGGAGGCGGCCCCGAAGGTCGGCACCGCGGTCACGCCCTTCGTGCTCCAGAACGTCGAGGGCGGCGAGCTCCGGTCGAAAGACCTGGTAAAGAGGGGGCCTGCGGTTCTCGTGTTCTTCCGGCACGAGAGCTGCCCGGCCTGCAACATCGCCCTTCCTTACTATAGCCGCAACCTTTGGCCGGCGTTGTCGTCGCGCGCCGTGCCGCTCGTCGCAATTAGCCCACAGATCGCGTCCGCATTGGTCAACGTCCGCAAGCGGCACGACTTCAAGTTCCATGTTGCGTCCGACGCCGGTGCGCGGCTAGGGCGTCGGTTCGGCTTGACCTTCAAGTCCGAGGGCGCGCCTAAGCCTGAGTCGATCGCCCAAGGCTTGGAGGAGCTAACGCACCCTGCGGTCATCGTCATCGATGCCGATCATGTCGTGCGTTACGTCGACGTGACTCCGGATTGGATGGCTCGTACAGAGGCCAACCCGGTGATCGAAGCAGTCCGCAAAGTCCTCGACGTACCGCTCCAGTCTGCCGTGGCCTGAGATGGCAAGTTGCCGCAATTTGCCTCGGATGATGCGCCTGTATATTGAGTCCCATGGTTTCCGAATTCTGCGGACGCAGTTCGCGTCTAACAGGCACTTCACTCGAAGCCAAGAAAGCACACGAGATGAGCAAGCTACGCGTGTGGGGACACCCCAAATCGATCAACGTGACGAAAGTCCTATGGGCTCTCGACGAGCTCGGGGTCGAATACGAGCGTATCGACGCCGGAGGCCCGTACGGAAAGGTGAAGGAAGCGGACTACCTCACGCTGAACCCCAACGGCCTCATCCCCACGCTCGAAGACGGACGAACCGTGATCTGGGAGTCGAACGCGATTCTCCGCTATCTGGCCGGAAAGTATGGTGCGGCGCCGTTCTGGCCCAGCGATCTCGGCATACGTGGGCGCTCGGATAGCTGGATCGAATGGAACTCGTCGACCTTTTGGCCGGCCCTCCAGCCGCTCCAAGTCCAGCTGGTTCGTACGCCGGGAGAAAGGCGCGACCCGGGGATCGTCCTTGCCGCTCGCCAGAGGCTCGAGACGAGCTTGCGTATTCTGGATCGTGAATTGGCGAAAAGTGCCTTCGTGGCGGGCGACGACCTCACTCTTGGGGACCTGCCCCTCGCGACCGTGGCCCAACGGTGGTTCAATTTGCCAATCGAGCGGCCCAGCGCGAGCTCGGTCGAGGCTTGGTACCGCCGCGTCAAAGAGCGCGCGGGCTTCAAGCGCTGGGTCGATCAGCCACTCTTTTGAGGCCACCCGCTGTCACAGCACGTCGGGTAGCAGTTCGCGCAAGTCGGCTCCGAGCGGCGACTCGTCTGAATTGTGTGGCACGCATACATCGCAAATAGAATCGAGGCACTCATGTCCACGATACAGCTCAACCTCGACACGCCCGAGCTTGCCAAACGCTACGACGACCTGAGCGCCGACCGGCAATTCAAGGCGGGTCGCAAGCTCGTCGAGCGACTCCGCGTCGGCCCGGGGGATCGCGTCCTTGACGTCGGCGCGGGAACCGGCCTCGTCGCGCAATATGCGTCCGCGCTCGTCGGGCCCGAAGGCTTCGTCGCGGGCGTCGATCCGCTGGCGCACCGCATCCAGCTTGCGAGCACGAGGGCCAAACCAAACCTCGCGTTCCGTGTCGGCACGGCCGACGATCTCGGCGCCTATTCGGACGGCAGCTTCGACGTCGTCTATCTCAACGCAGTGTTTAACTGGCTTCCCGACCAGCGCCGCGCTCTCGCGGAGTTTTTTCGCGTGCTCAAGCCGGGCGGGCGACTCGGCATCACCACGGGCTCGAAGGACCACTCGAACTCGCTCCAGCAAATCCGCCGAGATGTGCTTTCGCGCGAGCCGTACAGCCGATATCCAGATGCGCAGGAAGGCGTCGCGCATCGCCTCAACGCCGACGAGCTGCGCCGGCTCCTCACGGAATCGCGCTTGGAGGTGACCGCCATTGACCTCGAGCCGAACGCAGCCACCTATTCGACGGCGGGCGCTGCGATCGAGTTCTCGCAAGCTAGCTCCTTCGGAAACTTCTTGTCGCAGCTGCCCGCCGAACTCCGCGGTCCCGCGCGCGCAGAGATCGAGGCGCAGCTCGAGCGGCTGCGGACGCCGGACGGGATCCGGACCGATGGGGCGCGAATCTTCGCCTTGGCGCGCAAGCCGGCGGCGGCGTGATACCCAACCACGTGGGAAGCACTCGTGGCGCGCTCGTTCCAACCTCGGCGCTTGGCCAGATCAGCTATTCGCCGTCATTGTAAATAACCTCGCACGTCTTGTAGTGCGAGAGCCCCGCCAAACGTACGGCACGTACAAAGTAGATGGAGAACGGATGCCCATCAAGGCCGTGTCGAAGCCAGCCAACTGGCGGACGCAGCGGTCCAGTGCAAACAACGGACGACACCCTTTGGGGGCGTCGGAGCCGGCCAACGGCGGTGAGGAGGGGGTCACTCACTCGGTGCTGACGAATGAAGTCTACACCGCGAAGTACGTCGTCGCTCTCTTCTGCCCCTTGGTCTTCAGCTTCTTCGTCGCGATGCCTTCCTTGAGCACGCGAGGCAGCTCCTTCGATTCGAGCCCGAGGTTCGCCCTGATCTCTTCGGCGCGGAGCCCCTCCTTGTTCTTCTTCACGAGGGCGACGACATGACCGAGAGCGGCGGCGATGTCCTCCGCTGAACGGCGTGGGAGCCGCCCCGGCTTCGCGGGCTTGGCTGTAGGGCGCGTCAGCTTGGCGGTCGGCGCCGTCGTCACAACGCGCGCGGAGCGTGCGCCTTGCGTGCCAATGAGTTCGTCCATGTTCGCGGAGCGAACGACGTCGAGGACGGAGTCGGCGAACGATTCAGCGAGAGCTTCGAGCGAGGATCGGAGGGACGGCATGGCGACGCGGAACGTACGACAGGGGATGTGAGGTGGCCCAGTTCCCGCCGCTCCTTGTTGATCCCACTAGGCTTAATTTAGCCGTCGCGTACCTCTTCATCGACTCCGATCCCCGGCAGCCACGGCCCTCCCGTCCCCACGCCCCTCATAAGTGCCAGCTGCTTCAAGGACGCCCATTCGACCCGGAAAATTGACAGCTGGGGGATTGGTGGCGGATCATGCGCCGGCCTCAGCCACTGCCGTCAATTCATGCTCTCCCACTTGGAAATGATCATCCGGATTGCTTCGGGGGCCTTCCTCGGAGGCATCATTGGTTACGAGCGGCATCGCCACAGGCGCCCTGTGGGCCTGCGCACGCACCTCATCGTGTCGATGGCGGCGGCGACCTTTATGGTCGTGTCCTCGCAGTTCGTCTATTGGCAGCATTTTGGGAAAGACGACTTGGTCGAGGTCGATTCCTCGCGCATCGCGGCGTCCATCGTTTCGGCCGTCGGGTTCCTGGCGGGTGGCGCAATCGTAAGGACGGGGGCCACCGTTCAGGGCCTGACGACCGCAGCAGGCCTATGGTTGGTGACCGCGATCGGGATGTGCACGGGCGCTGGAATGTATGTCGAGGGCATCACCGCAACGTGCCTTGGCGTTGTAGCGCTAACCGTACTACGGCGTTTTGAGTACAAGGACGATCATCTTCAGCGGCGGCGGGTGTCCATTGTTCTGGGTGAAGAGGCCGCCGATGTTTCCTCGGTACTCGAGGCGCTCACGACTTTGGGCGCCGGCTTTTCAGACGTCGAGTACGAGAAGCGGCTGGACGATGACAGGAAGCGACTCGTGATGCGCTTTGACGTCCAGTTCCCGGACAAGATCACCATCCCTCAGCTGATGGCGCACATCGAAAGCGTTCGCGGGGTACGGCGGGTGCTCGTGCAACAGCCCATTTGAGGGACGCGGCGCGCCTTCGGCTCGCTCTCGAAATCGCCATGCGACGGATCACCGTTCGGCTCCTCCGTCGCCGCGCACGTTTAGTCAGGGACGGCACGGAGGAACTACTCAAGGGGCGGCCGTAAGAGGACGAGACACGATCAATCGCAGCGGCCCGTCGAACGTGGGCTGTTTGCGGAGGTGCCCGTAACGACGGTCCCAGGTCCCGTCGTCGAGGTCTCGCCGCAATCGGATCATAAAGCGGTCGACGGCAGGCGGCGGGACGAAACTCCACCCGGAACAGGCGCCGCGAGCGCCTTCGTCGAGAAGCCGCTCGGGTCGTCCGTAGTACGCCTCGTTGAAACCATCGCGACAGTCGAGCGGAATTGGCACTCGGAGGACTTCAGTCCATCCCGCGAGGGCCGCCACCAAGGTCGCGATCGGCGGGTACCGTGCCGCCTCAACGACCGTTACCTCGGGCGCATACTCGTGAAGCCAGAAGCCCTCGAGAGCGTCCGGATCGCAGGACAAGATGACGACGGGACCCCGTGTCACCCGGCGCATTTCCGCAAGGCCGGCGCGAAGGTCGGTCCACTGGTGAACGGTGAAGGTCGCCATGCTGGCGTCAAAATGTCCCCTGGGGAACGGAAGGGCTTCCGCGGGCGCGTCGATCGCGGGTGCCAAGTGCGGCCGACGCTGCGCGCGCATCGACGCCGAGGGTTCGACGGCGGTGACTACGAGATCGTCGGGCTCGTAGGAGCCCGCACCGGCGCCCACGTTGAGTAACGTCGCGACGGAACCCAGGGCCGCTCGTATGGATGCCGCAATGCGTGGGTCCGGCTCCCGGTATTGGGCATAGCGCCCGCCAATCCGGCCGTAGTCGGCGTCTCCCGCGCTGCCGTCGTCAAACCTTGGACCCATTGGGAACGGCCTCACCGAAAACGTAGCGCCATGTCACACGCCGGAGCCAGCCTCCCGCGGCGGATGGCTCGGAGGTTCGCCTACCCGACACACCCGGTGGCGCTCCACATCACGACCCTCGTGCTCGAGTCGGTCGCTCGTGCACTCGGGGTCGGAGATCGCCGCGAGCGGCAGGGCGAATGACCGGCGTCGAGCCGCTGCTCGCTTACCTCGACCAGCCGCAGAATCGATCGAACATCGCTTCCAATGCCGCACGAGTCTCAGCCAGCTTACGTTCGGCGTCAGCAGTCTCCCGAGCCGTGCGACGCGCGAGCTCCTCGTCGCTCGAAGTACCGGGGCTACTTCTGGCCTGCACGGCTGTTTCAAGTACCTCGGCCACACGCCGGTAGACTGGGCGCTGGTAGACCCAGACCCTTCGAAACGCATCTATACGAGGCGTCGTACGATAGATCCCCCATCGCAAGAAGATACGCGCGTTCGACTGCGACGGTACAATCCACGATGTGGACGGCGCGCTTGTTCTACTGCTCGTATCCGTGGTTTTGCTTGCCGTCGCGATTGCGATCCCTCGGTTCGCTCTCGACGGCGCTGGCAGAGGCCGCTGGCTCCAAATTGCCCAGATCCTAGGAGCCGCGGCGATCATCGGAATCGTTTCCGCGGTGTACATTCTGGTCACCGACTGAACCACCCGCGCGGACCTTTGAATCGGCTCGCGCGACACAGGCGCGTCAGCCGGTGATCTGCAACGTTACGAGCGCACCGGCGATCCCGACCAGCAGCACGAACGCCGTGCTGATCCCGACTTTGCGGATGAGCGTGGGCGATTTCGCCAGACGCGAAACCAGTACGAAGTTGACACCCGCGCTTGCCAGAGAGGCCAGAATCGACGCGACGGCTGCTGCGGGCACCGCGACCCTGCCAGCCGCGGCCAGCTGCGCGGCGGAAGCCACGGCCGAAGCACTCGAGACGAGACCGGCGAGTAGGCTCACGGCGTAAAACCCGAGCCTGCCGAACACCGCCTGCGCAATCGCGCCGGCGATCTGCATCGCGAGAAAGATCCCTCCGAACTTCAGGGCAGACCAGAGCGAGAAGGGCGAGCGCAAGGCGAGCGGCCGATCGCCGGATGGTACGGCACGCGATCGACTCGCGAGAAACGCCAGCGCAACGCTCGCGACGAACATCGCGCCGAGAGCGCCCGCAGCGACGACGAGCGCGCTCCATCGGAAAACGCCGAGAATGAGCGCGTTCCGCACGGCCATCGCGGCCACGGAAAGCATGAGGCCGCGGTACGCGACAGACTCGACGGCGGGGCCCATTTCGGCTGCGCGGGTCGCCAGCTCGGTCGCCGTGACGGTGCTGTTGACGAGGCCCCCAAGAAAGCCCGCGAACTCGATGCCTCGCGTCCCGAAGATCTTCCAGAGAATGTAGTTCGCCAGGCCCATGCCCGCGATGAGAATCACCGTCGTCCACGCGACGCGCGGCTCGACCAGGCCCCACGGATCGACGGCGTGCGCCGGGAGAACGGGATAAATGGCAAACGCCAGAATCCCGAGAAGGATTGCCGAACGCAGCTCTTCGGCCGTCAAGCGATGCCCGAAATCGGCAAGCCGCTCCTTCCACGACAAGAGACCGGTCATCACGACGGCGATGGCGACGGGTGTGATCGTATGGCCGATGCCGCAAAGCACGCCGGCGAGCGCCGTCACGAAGAGCGCGGCGGACGTGGTGAGCTCCGTGCCCTTGTCGAGTCGCATGCTTTGCATGTTCAGAAAAACGACGAGCAGCGCGACGGCCCCAAGGGCGGCGAGCGCGTAGGCGGCACCGATCATCGAGCCCATCGCCCCGAGAAGAGCCGCGAGGCCGAAGGTCCGGAGGCCCGCGTCCTTGCCACGCCATTCGCGTTCGAGGCCGACGAAGAGCCCCACGAACAAGGCGAGGGTGAGCCGAGCGAGGCTCTCGAACGGGACCCAGGTGATCGTCGGCGCTAGGGGATTCATCGTATCGAGCAGTCTCGTTTTCCGGATTCGAACGTGCGACGACCATCAACTACTCCCGGACGTACGCGGTGTCGATCGAGGACCCTCGCGGTTTCAGTTCCGCAACCACATCTCGCGACGTGATCACGGCGGGCGTTCCCGGCGCGCTTCCCTGATCTTCGACGGAGTGCCTGCCAAGCGTTGCCCAGTTAGAATCCAGCCGCAGTGAAGACGACACGCCCCGACCGGCTAAGCATCCGTCCACTTGGTATCGGCGATCTTCCTTCGGCTGCCCTGCTCGTCTCGGAGCTCGGTTACTCGGCCACGGTCGCAGAACTGAGCTCACGCTTGCACCGCATTGTTGCCTCAACAGACGAGGCGGTCTTCGCGGCGGATCAGGACCATGTTCTCTTGGGATGGACGCACCTGAAAGTGCAGCACGCGTTCGAGTCCGGGGCCTTCGTCGAGATCATGGGCCTCGTCGTCGCCTCGCAGGCTCGCCGCAATGGCGTCGGACGTGCCCTCGTGGAACGCGCTGTCCTTTGGGCTCGCGAGCACGGTTACGATCGCCTTCGGGTTCGCTCCAACGTGACGAGGGAGGGCGCCCACCCCTTCTACGAGGCCCTCGGATTCGAACGAAGGAAGACGCAGCACGTCTATGGTCTTGAGCTGACTTGGCCACCAACGCGGTGAGGACCTCCGCACGCTCCAACGGGTCGTCGGTTTTGGGGTGACCTCGCGATGCTCATCAAGGCGACGGACGGCGCCCGCCCGCCGGAAACGGCGGCGAGGGCGACGGATGCCGCACGACAAATACCGGATTGGTGAATGCGAGCGGTGCCACGTTGACGAAGGGGAGTACGTCGCCCATCGGGCGAGCGCCTCGCGCCACTACCGCGATCCATCCGTTGCCCGACCCAACGGTGATCGCGAGATCGCGATCGAAGCGCACCGTGCGATCCTGCGCCTCCGCGAGCGTGCCCTCCTCCGCGCCGATCGCGAGAGGCCGCGAGGGCACGTCGAAGGACTGCGCCACCGACCACCGGCCGTCGATTTGGCCGACGACGATCTCGACTCTGGTCACGTCGATCCACGGAGCCGCGCGCACGCGCACGTGCACGGGAACCGGATCGGCGGCCGTGGCGACCTCGTCGCCGGGGCGGGCGTCCCCAGCGGCCAATTCGATGAGCGGGCCACTCGTCACGGTGGCGTGGCTCTTCTTCAGGTTATCGACGACCACCATAGGGTCCGCCGGTAGGGGTTCCTCGGCCGTAGCCGTCGGATTGACCGTCACCATCGTTCGGGGATACCCCGCCCACTGGTACTGAATGCGGTGCGAATCGCTGCTTCCCGTCGCCGTGTAGCGCCAGCCGAAGTCCAGGAGCGCCCAGTAGTCGTGGAGCACCTGCTCCACTCGGTCCGGCTGGGTGATGTCGAAGCCGTTGTAGACCTCGATGCCGTCGAAATCGATCCGGTGCTGGATCTGCGCGCGGCTCCCGCGCGGGTCGAACCCGATGGTGTCGAAATAGCCGATGCCGCCCGGCAGGCGCGGGTGGTTCACCTGGAAGTAGCGGCGCGGGTCGGAGCGCACGGCCCGAAAGATCGGCTCCACGCGAGTGTGTTTGAAGGGCGGCACGCGGGTCCCCGGTTCGTACGGAAACACGCCGAAGTGGCCGAACCCGAGGCTCAGCGTCGTGACCTCGACCCCCGGCACCGAGATGAAGTCCCTCCCCACCTCGAGCGTCTCGATCGCACTGCCGTAATCGCCGACGACGTTGTGCTCCGTCGGAACGGCGAAGTCGATCCCCGCGGCGACCAGGGACAGCACGCGATCCTCGGGGGTCACCGGCGCATCGAAGCTCGGCCGCGCGTGCACATGCAAGTCGCACCCGAGGACCCCGGGAGTGGGCACCACATGGCGGAGCGCGAGCGTCACGTCCATACGGCGGCCGGGGGTCACTTCGACGTCTTGGGCGTCGATGCTCCATTCGATGCCCTTCGTGGCCGCCACGCGGTAGTGACCGGAGGCCAGGGACACAATAGCGTCCCCACGGAGCGAATCGACGATCGGCCCCGCGCCGGACGCGCGGAAGTCGGGACCGAAGTTCGGGTCCACGGTATCGCGCAGCCCGTGGAACAAGAGGCGCGCCGTCAGCGGCATGCGAGTGTCGGTGTCGACGACGCGAACGTGCACTTCTCCCCCCGGTGGGATTTCCAAACGAAGCTCGCCGTCGTTCGCCGACGTCGCGGCGGTCAGGGCGCTCGCGGCGCCCGCAGCAAGCTCCGCGTACCACTCGACGACGGTACTGGGCGCGTCGAGCACAAAGGTACCGCCCTCGTCCGTCCGAGCTCGCACGATCGGCAGGCCCTGCGCGTCGCGACCCACCACCGTCGCCCGCCCTACGATGTTCGCGACGCGTCCCTTTACCGGGGCCGACGGCACGCCCCCCAGCTGCGACAAGAGCGGCCAGACGGCTTGGCTCGATTCGGCCGCCACGAAGTGGAGCTCGGCGGTCGGGTGATTTTCTGCGGTCGCCGGCGGGCTCGTCGCCGCGACGCGCATCGGCTCTCCGGGCGAAAGACTC
The DNA here is from genome assembly GCA_035482215.1 of Polyangiaceae bacterium. GTDB lineage: Bacteria > Myxococcota_A > Polyangia > Polyangiales > Polyangiaceae > Palsa-1150. The sequence goes on from DATHQY010000016.1 coordinate 15,290, forward strand.
TCTTCGGAGATCGTCTCGACGGCGATCGGTCCGAGCGTCGAGGCGATCGCCAAGGGATGCGGGTCGGCGTCCAGCACGAGGGCACCCCCGGTGACCTTCGCGCGCTCCGCAACGGTGCCAGCGCCAGCGACGAACAACGTCGACGCGTCGGCCGCGAGCTCCGCGCGGAGCGCAAGGCGGTGGCTCCGGACATCGGGGCTCTCGGGAAGCGCCAGTTGAACGACGAGCGCATCGTGAGCCACGTCGACGTGCATCTCGAGATCGACGTCGCGACGGGCGCCATCGATCGCGATCGGAATGCGCGCACGAACGCCCTCAGGCTCGAGCTGCAGGGCGGTCGTTGTCAGCACGACGGGTTGAATGGATTCGTCGACAAGCACGGCCAGCTCGACGTCATCGGATCGCGTTCCGTCCGCGGTTGCGATCGTGAGGAGGGGCGATGCAACGTGCAACGAGAAGACGGAGTGGGCCGAGCGCCACGGCCCGGGCAGGCGCACCTGCGCGGGGGCCGGACCCCTGGTGAGCAAAGTGAGCGCCAGCGCGATCAGGACGGCCGCAGCGACGACGACAACACGCAGCGCTTCGCGATGACGCATCACCGCCATCGAACGACCGTGACGTCGGAACCAAGCGCGCGCGTCAGATGACGAATCGCCCGTGGCGTCGGGTTGACCGCGTAGCGCGAGCGGCAGCGGAGCAGCATAGGAACGTCCAAGCCGCTGTCGGAGTAGCCCGTGTGCCACAGGCGATCGGCCAATCCTGCGCGCGCCGCCATCGCGACTTTGGCATGGCGCACGCAATGCTCGCGCACGATGAAGCCGCTCGCAAATCGGCGCGCCGTCGAGCCGATGACCGTGAATGGGCCCTCATCGATTCGACGCGCGATCGCCGAAACGAGGCCCGTCGGCGACCCGCTGAGGATAACGATGCGACGCTCCTGATGACGGTGCTCACGCAGCGTCTGCCAGGCTTCGTTGAGCACGCGGCCACTCGCAGCGGAAGTGATGTAGATGCCTGCGAATCGTGCGTAGCAGGCGTCGAGATCCCGTTCGGATCGGCCTACGGTCGCGGCCCATAGCAGGCACGAGAGGTCGCTCCAGAAAGTCGTTCGATGAAGCAGGAGGCCGACGGCCAGCGGGGCGAGGACGAGTGCCAATAGTGTGCGCGCCGGCTGGCTCGCAATGAGATAGCGCAGAAACGCCCGCCCGCTGTCGCCCGAGACGAGCGTATCGTCGAAGTCGAAGACGGCGTACTCCGCCTCGGCTCGCGGGCTTTCGACCGTGCTCAACCTCCCACCGCAACGGACCCTGCGCCGTCTGGACCGGGCGGACGCAACCACCGCCCGTGGCGCACGTCGTCCGCGCGGACCATGAAGATCAATTCCTCAGCCACGTTCGTGGCGTGATCGGCGATGCGCTCCAGTGACTTCGTCACGCGAATCACACTCAGCCCCGCCGCCACCGCGCACGGCCCTCGGGACATCAGCTGCGTCATCCGCCCAATGATGGCGGCACAGCGCTCGTCGACCGCGTCATCGCACTCGAGGACCTGTCGCGCCTCCTCTTCGTCCCACGCAACGAGAGCGTCGAGGGCGAGGCGCACCATGCTCCGTACATCGTCGGTCATGGCCGTGAGTGCGTCGGCGACGAGATTGAAAGCGACGCTCGTGTCGTCGCCGATTCGCTCGCCAATATTTACCGCTTCGTCGCCGATTCGCCCGAGATCCACGATGAGCTTGAGTGCCGTAGCCAAGAACCGAAGGTCGCCGGCGACCGGTTGCCGTAGTGCGAGGATGCGCAAGGTCAGCGCGTGAACCGCGAGCCCATCGGCATCGATTTGCGCGTCGATCGATTGAACCGATTCGAAGAGGAGGCGATCCCCCTCGCGAAAGGCGACCACCGCGAGGCTGACGATTCGTTCGCACCGTGCGGCCATGGCGGCGAGATGCGCCCGGAGCTCGCGCAACTCGGTTTCGAAGTCCTGGCTGGTATGGGCCGTGTCTCTTCGCATCTCTCGTCAACGAAGCTGACACCTTCGCCGCCGCCCGCTCAAGCTCCGCGTTGGGCGTCGTCGTGCGCCATGTTGCCGGTCGACGGTGCTCCTGAGCCTCCTGCACGAGCTGAATTACGCACGCGGGATCGCGTCCGCTGCCGGGCGGGCGACGGTCAGCCGAAGCGCGTCGTGTCCGTTGATCGTGCCCGCGAAGACCTCGTCGCCCGCGCTCTTGTCGGCGGGCATCGGCTCGCCGGGCGATGTACGCCTGGGTTACGCAGACGTGCCGACGGTGCCGTCCGCAGCGATGCGTTCGCTGCGCTAGCGATAAGAAGGTCGCGGACAGCCAGCAGAATCGCCGCGTTCTCGAGATCGGATCCCCCTTGCCGTTCGTGCCTATCAGAAGCTCGTCGCGCGAATCGGAAGCGGTACGGCGGTGAATGACGCGACCGCCATCGCGCTCTCGACCGCAACGACCTATGGCGCGCTTCGTGGGCTGGTCCGGCGCGACCTTCGCGGACACTTGCGCAACGAAGGAGACCGGATCCGGCTCGATTGGCTGCTTTGAGGAGTAGAGAAGCGACGCCCGCTCGCCGGCCGCAACGAGCTGGTCGATCCTTTCGATAGTTCCGGACTCTTCGACGCCTGTGCTGGTTCCGAGCTTCCTCCAAAACATAATCACAGGATGTCACCGGTTCGACCATGGGTACTGTCAGTAGCTCCTCGCCATGGGCGATTGCGACGGGCGAAGCGTCGGTGTCAGGGCCCGAACGCGTGGTCGCCTTGGGGTGACTCGTCGGGAAGCGTGAAGGAGAACGTCGCGCCTTGATTGACGGCGGCGTCGACTTCGATCCGCCCGCCGTGGCGGGCGATGGCACGTTGCACGGTCGCGAGGCCGACGCCGGTCCCCTCGAACTCACGATCGGTGTGTAAGCGTTGAAACGGCGCGAAGAGCTTCTTCGCGTACTTCATGTCGAAACCGGCGCCGTTGTCACGGACGAAGAACGTCGGGACGTCGGCCTCGACGCGGCCGACCTCGATGCGTGGGGCGTCGGCCCTGGCGCTGTACTTCCATGCGTTCCTGATGAGGTTCGCGAGCACGACATCGAGGAGGCGGCGGTCACCCTTCGCAAGAAGGCCGGGCGCGATATCGACGGCGACGCGGCGATCGGGTGATGCCCGCCGAAGGTCGTCGACGACCGCAGTCGCAATCGCGGAGAGATCGACCGCCTCGCGCGTCACGGGCGCACGACCTATCCGCGCCAAATCGAGGAGCGCATCGATGAGTGTCGACATTCGATCGACGCCGCGGCAGATTCTCTCGATCGTCGATTGCGCGTCTCCGTCGAGGTGCTTGCCGTGGTCCTCCGCGAGCATTCGGGCGAAGCCGCCGATCGCCCGCAGTGGGGTCCGCAGGTCGTGCGACACCGAGTAGCTAAACGCATCGAGCTCGCGGTTGGCGTGCTCGAGCCGCTCGCTCCAGGCTTGCCGCGCCCGCATCATGGCCACGTGTGTCCGGACGCGAGCCA
>DATHQY010000017.1:0-13631 GCA_035482215.1 Polyangiaceae bacterium
CGACTGGCTCTACTACTTCATCTACTGGCTGAGCGTCGTGCTCTTCGTCCTCATCGTCGGGGCGATGGTCTACTGGGCGTACATCTACCGCGAGCGGCCGGGCCACAAGGCGGTCCCCACGGGCCACAACCTGACGCTCGAAGTCGCGTGGACGATCGCGCCGCTCTTCGTGCTCGCGTTCCTCTTCCACAAGGGCTTCCAGGGTTACCTGGACCTCAGCGTCGCGCCCGCGAACGCGATGGAGGTTCGTGTCAACGCCAAGCAGTGGAGCTGGGAGTTCATTTATCCGAACGGCGGCAGCAGCGACAAATTGCACGTGCCGGTGCACAAGCCGGTCAAGCTCGTCATGGCTTCGGGCGACGTGATCCACTCGTTCTTCGTCCCCGCGCTGCGCGTCAAACGCGACGTCGTCCCGGGGATGTACACGTCGCTCTGGTTCGAGGCGACGCACACCGGGAAGGACGACATTTTCTGCGCCGAATACTGCGGCGGCCGGAGCCAGGGTCCGAACGGCGAGCTGCCGTACAATCCGAGCGACAACCCGGAAGATCCGTTTCCGGCGGGGCAGGCCACCGGTCACTGGGCGATGCACTCGCGCGTCTACGTGGAGTCGCAGGAGGACTTCGACAAATTCCTGAAGAGCGTCGGCGATCCTTGCGAGCAGTATCTCTCCGCTAGCCAGAAATGCCCGGCCCAGGTCGCGTCCGCGCAGGGCGAGAAGCTCTACACGAGCAAAGGCTGCGTGGCGTGCCACACGACCAACGGCACGCGCCTCGTCGGTCCTTCGTGGAAGGGCATCTGGAACAAGGACGAGTCGACCGACAAGGGCACGATCAAGGTTGACGAGAATTACGTCCGCGAATCGATTTTGGACCCGCAAGCCAAAGTGGTCACCGGGTACACGCCGACGATGCCGACGTTCCGCGGCCAGATCAGCGACGCGGAACTCGACGAAGTTATCGCGTACATCCGGTCGCTCAAAGATTGAGCCCCTTGGAGCGCGAGAGGCGTTTTCGCAAGCAGTCGCACGCAGCAGCACGCAGTAGGTAGAGGAAGAGGAGATTCCGCCATGGCAGCAGTCGACATTCCGATGGCACCCGTCGCCCATGCGCCCCACGCGCATGGCGATCCGGATGCCAACTACCTCACCGCGACGCGAGGGATCGGCTCATGGTTGACGACGGTCGACCACAAGCGAATCGGCCTCATGTACCTCTTCATGGTCTGCTTGGCGTTCCTCGCCGGCGGGATCTTCGCGCTTCTGGTGCGGCTCGAGCTCTTCACGCGCGGCAAGACGATCATGGACGCGGAGACCTACAACCGCTTCTTCACGCTCCACGGCGCGATCATGGTCTTCCTCTTCATCATTCCGAGCATCCCCGCCGCGCTCGGGAACTTCTTCCTGCCGATCATGATCGGCGCGAAGGACGTGGCTTTTCCGCGGATCAACCTCCTCAGTTACTACATCTATCTCGTCGGGGCGGCCGTCGCGCTGACCAGCATCGTGATGGGCTCCGTCGACACCGGCTGGACCTTCTACACCCCGTACAGTCTACAGACCGCGAACAGCGTCATCTCGATGACGTTCGGCGTCTTCATCCTCGGCTTCTCGTCGATCCTCACGGGCCTCAACTTCATCGTGACCGTGCACACGATGCGGGCCCCCGGCATCACCTGGACGCGCATGCCGTTGTTCGTATGGGGCATGTACGCGACGGCGCTCATCCAGGTCCTCGCGACCCCGGTGCTCGCCATCACGCTCCTCCTGCTCATCGCCGAGCGCTTCTTCGGCATCGGCATCTTCGACCCGAAGCTCGGCGGCGACCCGGTCCTCTTCCAGCACTTCTTCTGGTTTTATTCGCACCCCGCCGTCTACATCATGATCGTTCCGGGCATGGCGATCGTGAGTGAGCTCATTGCCACGTTCACGCGGCGCGCGATCTTCGGGCAGTTCGCGATCGCGATGAGCTCGATCGCTCTCGCGGTCCTCGGCTTCCTCGTCTGGGGCCACCATCTCTTCGCCGCCGGCATGAGCGAGTACGCCACGATGATCTTCTCGGCGCTGACGTTTCTCGTCGCGATCCCGAGCGGCGTCAAAGTCTTCAACTGGACGGCCACCATCTACAAGGGGTCGGTCGTCTGGGCGTCGCCGATGCTCTACGCGATGGCGTTCATCTTCCTCTTCACGATCGGCGGTCTCACCGGGCTCTTCCTCGGGACGCTGAGCGTGGACATCCACCTTACGGATACGTATTTCGTCGTCGCCCACTTCCACTACGTCATGATGGGCGGGACGGTCATCGGCTTTCTCGGCGGCCTCCTCTACTGGTGGCCCAAGATGACCGGCAAGATGCACGACGAAGTGAAGGCCAAGATCGGCTTCGTGTTCGTGTTCGTCGGCTTCAACACGGTGTTCATCCCGCAGTTCATCATGGGCTCGCGCGGAATGCCGCGCCGCTACTACGACTACTTGCCGCAGTTCGAGCCGTTCCACAAAGCGTCGACGATCGGGTCCTGGATCCTCGCGACGGGCCTGTTCCTGACGGCGTACACGCTGCTCGAGGCGCTCTGGAAGGGCAAGAAGGCGCCGCGCAATCCGTGGGGCTCGGCCGGCTACGAGTGGATGACCGATACGCCGCCTTGCCTTGCCAACTTCCACGGCTCGCCCGTCTTCACGCGCGGTCCGTACGACTACCACCTCGCGACGCCCGAGGAGCTCTCCACGGACGACGTGCTGCCCGCCGACGCCACGAAAACCGGCGGCGCGAACCCGAAGGCCGGCTCCGGCGCTGCCAAGGACAAATAGCAGAGGACCCATGACGACAGTCAGCGAAACGGCGCACGCGGGAGCTACGCACGATGACCATGACGGTCATGGCGACGCACACCCGAGCTTTCTGCAACACCACTTCGACACGCCGGCGCAGCAATTCGCCGCTTCGAAGCTCGGGATGTGGGTCTTCATCGCGACCGAGATCCTCATGTTCGGCGGCCTGTTCTGCGCGTACGCCATCACGCGCGCGCTCGAGCCGCAGGTCTACGACCAGTCGCACCACTTCCTGAACAAGATCCTCGGCGCGACGAACACCATCGTCCTGCTCTTCAGCAGTTTGACGGCCGCGCTCGCGGTGCGTTCCGCGCAAGTGGGCAAGCGCAACGAGACGTCGATCTACCTCGTCATCACGATCCTCTGCGCGTGCGTCTTCCTCGTCGTCAAGTACTTCGAGTACTCGCACAAGTTTCACCTCGGGCTCCTGCCAGGCCATTGCTTCGGCCACCCCGGCCTCAGCGCCTCGGTGCTGCCGAACGGGCAAGAGGTGGGCACGTGTTTGCGGATGGGCGCCAATCCCGATTCGGTGACGCCCCTCTGGGTTCGTGCGATCGATGAGAGCGGGCACGAGCAGCTGCTGCCGCCGCGCGCCAATATGTTCTTCGCGCTCTACTTCGTGATGACCGGCCTCCACGGCCTGCACGTCATCATCGGCATGAGCATCCTGACCTGGGTTCTCATCAAGAACCAGCAAGGCAAATTCTCCAAGGCGTACTTCACCCCCGTCGACCTCGGCGCCCTCTACTGGCACTTGGTCGACCTCGTGTGGATCTACCTCTTTCCTCTTCTCTATCTCGTCGGAAAGCCGGAGTGAGCCATGTCGTCGAACGCTAGCGCGGAAGCGCACATCTCTTCGGGCGACGGAAACGTGCACGTGCACATCGCGAGTGTTCCGTTCTACGTGGGCATCTTCGTGGCGCTCGTCTTCCTGACGGTGCTCACCGTGGCCGTTTCGTATTTCGACTTCGGCGCCGCCAACACGGTCGTCGCGATGCTCATCGCCACGGCGAAGGCGTCGCTCGTCGCCACGTTCTTCATGCACCTCCGGTACGACAGCCTGTTCAACACGCTGTGTTTCTTGGCGGCGTTCGTGTTTCTGGCGATCTTCATCCTCATCACGTACGACGACCTCGGCCACCGCGGCGAGGTCGACCCCGACTACGGCGGCACCGTGATGCCGCAGACCGGCGTCGCGGCGCCCGGTTCGATGCCGGCGACGTCGGCGACAGCGAACGAAACGACGGGCGAAGGGCCGCCTGCCGCAGGTAGTGGCGAGAAGAAGTAGCCGCGCGGGCGCTCGCGTTCTCGCTCTCGCGGTGCTCGCCGCAGGCTGCGGCCGGAAGCACGTGCCCGTCGACAGCATGCCGGAGCTCGGCTACCCGGCATGCCCCGCGGACGCCGGCGTCGCGAGCGCGGGGATCGCCGAAGGGCGCCTTCGTTCGGGCCCGTGGTCGCAGGAGCAGCGCGTCGTCGAGGAGTTTTCGCTCCTCCGAACGGCGTGCGGATTCACCTTCGCGGGCCATCAAGAGTGGCCGCTCGCCATCAGCGACGTCGAAGTTCATTACGACGCGCAGCTCGCCCCGCTGTGGGTCTGGAAGCGCATGACGATTCCGGGATCCCGGCGCGAGGACGGGAGCGCCGAATACTGCGTGTACGAGCTTCGCACGGGCGATGTGTTCATCAAGAAGCGCGACGCGGCCGGCGTGGTGACGCGAGAGAAGCTTCGCCCGGGAGGTCGCATGGCCGTCCCGGAGGGGGTCCGCGTGGGGGCGGTTGTCGGGCCGGGCCGAGGTCTGCTGACGGCGTGGATCCGGCGCGCGAAGCTCGCCATCGGGGGCAAGACGCGCGAGCTCGTGCTCGACTTCCGTGAGGCGATCGAGTCGCTCGAAGAAGCGACGCTCGAACGCGGCGATGACTTGTTCGAGCCCTCGTATGGCAAGAAAGTCCGGGTGTACACGTTCTTCGGGCGCGAGACCGTCTTCGCCGACGAGACCGATGCAGTGATCGGCGACCTCGCCGGGATGCGCCCCGATGCGCTCCTCACGACACCGGAGCCGGAGCCTCTGCCGCGCTACGGCAAGCCCGACCCCGGCCGCTCGCTCGACCTGCCCCAGCTCTAGAGCGAACGCCCGTTCGGGTGTACCAAGGCGGGATGCGTATGCGCGCGTTCGCTCCGACGCTTCTTGTGGCTCTGGCTGCTTCGGGACTCGTTGCCTGCGGTGGGGAAGAGCCTCCTCCCATGGCACCGCCTGCGCCGTCCGCGACGGCGTCCGCTCCTTCGGCGCCGGCTTCGACCGCGCCGTCTGCATCGGAGGCCGCGGCGACCCCGCCTCCGCCGCCCGAGCCGACCCCCGAGGAGAAGAAGAAAGCCGAAGCCGCCAAGCGGCTGCAGGAAGACCGCGCGAAGTGGGAAGACGACAACAAGACCGAGCTCGCGCGATGGACGCCGGAGCTCCATGCCGCGGCGAAGGCGCTTGCGGACAAGCCGTACCCGAGCGGCCACGCGGCGCTCGTCGCGGCGATTGCGGGCAAGCAACGAAAGCCGGGAGACTCCGCGCGCGACAAGTACCGGCATCCGCTCGAGACGCTCGAGTTTTTCGGATTCAAACCGACGATGACGGTGCTCGAGCTGTCGCCCGGCGACGGCTGGTACACGGAGATCTTGGCGCCGGCGCTCGCGGCCAAAGGCAAGCTCCTGGAGACGACGAACGATCCGAACGGTGCGCCCGACGATGGGAGCACGTTCAGCGGGCAGAAGTTCCGTGCGTTTCTCGACAAGGCGCCCGAGCTGTTCGGAAAAGTGCAGACCGTCGTGGTCGACGACAAAGCGCCGTCGCTGCCCGCGGACGGCACGGTCGATCTCGTGCTGCTCATGCGGGAAGCGCACGGCATGGTCAACTCGGGGACGCTCGACGCGTGGCTCGGCGCGATTCACGGTGCGCTGAAGAACGGCGGCGTCCTCGGCATCGAAGACCACCGCGCACCCCCGGGCGCCGACCCGATGCAGAGCGCGAAGAAAGGCTACGTGCCGCAGAAGTGGCTCATCGAGCAGGTCGAAGCGAAGGGGTTCACTCTCGGCGGCAAGAGCGAGGTCAACGCGAACCCGAAGGACACGAAAGACTACCCCGAGGGCGTGTGGTCGCTGCCACCGACGTTCCGTCAGGGGGACGTGGACCATGACAAGTACGCGGCGATCGGCGAGAGCGACCGCATGACGCTCAAGTTCGTCAAAGTCCCCGAGAAGCACGCCGCCGCGCCTGCGACCGGCGCGAAGAAGTGAAGTGAGCGCGACGGGGCGCGCGCGCGAAGTCCAGTTCGACGGCATCGTCGGGCCGACGCACAACTACGGTGGGCTGAGCCCCGGCAACGTCGCCAGCCTCGCCCACGAAGGCCAGACGTCGAACCCGCGCGCCGCGGCCCTCCAAGGGCTCGCCAAGATGCGCTTCGTGCGCGACCTCGGCGTGCCGCAGGCCGTGCTCCCGCCCCAGGATCGCCCGAGCCTCGCCTCGTTGCGGCGGCTCGGATTCTCCGGGTCCGACGAGGCGATTCTCGCCGCCGCCGGCGCGGGCGACGGGCTGCTCTTGCGCCTGTGCTCGAGCGCCTCCGCGATGTGGACCGCGAACGCTGCGACTGTGGCGCCTTCCGCCGACACGGACGACGCCCGCGTGCATCTGACCGTCGCGAACCTGCAGCGGATGTTTCATCGCGCGATCGAAGCGCCGACGACGACGCGCGTGTTGGGCAGGATCTTCGCCGACGAAGCCTGTTTTTGCGTGCATGCGCCGCTCCCGGGGGGCGGCCAGCTCGCCGACGAAGGCGCGGCCAACCATCTGCGCCTCGCGACGTCGCTAGGGGCCGCGCACGTCTTCGCGTGGGGCCGTTCCACATTTCGTGGCGCATCCCTGCATGCGCCGGCAGTGGGGTCCCGTCCCGCGTCCCATCCCGCGCCCGCGCCGACGCGCCATCCGGCACGGCAGGCACGCGAGGCGAGCGAGGCAGTGATGCGCTTGCATCGACTCCGGCCGGAGCGATGCTTCTTTCCGCGGCAGCACCCCGACGGGATCGACCAGGGCGCCTTCCACACGGACGTCCTCGCGGTAGGAGCCGAAGCGTTTCTCATGCTGCATGACCTTGCGTTCGCCGAGGTGGACGGCCTCCTCGCGGACCTCCGCCGGACCCTCGGCGACGAGCTCGAGGTCGTGCGCGCCTCGAGCGAGGAGCTCCCGGTGGACCGCGCGGTTGCGGCGTATCCGTTCAATTCGCAGATCGTTGCGACGGCCGACGGTTCGCTCGCCATCGTGGCGCCTGAAGACGCGCGGGAGGACGCGCCGTCGCACGCGTTCCTCGATCGCGTTCTCCAGAGCGGAGGCCCTGTGCGCGCGGTCCACTACATCGACGTGCGCCAATCGATGCACAACGGCGGCGGTCCGGCGTGCCTACGCCTTCGCGTGCCGCTCACGGACGGTGAGATAGGCGCCCTGGGCGCGCGCGTGCTGCTCGACGACGCGCTGCACGAAGCGCTCGCGGCGTGGATCGACCGCCATTATCGCGATCGACTCGCGCCTTCGGATCTGGCCGACCCAGCGCTCGCGCGCGAAAGCATGCAGGCGCTCGACGAGCTCACCGGGATTCTGTCGCTCGGAAGTATCTACGACTTTCAGCGCTCGCTCTAGAACCGCATCCCGATCGTGGCCCCCTGCGGGGCCGGGAGGGCGCCTACAGGGGCGGCGAACGCCACGGGTCCGCCCGACTCGCGCTTGCTCGTGGGCGTGCCCAGCGAAAGCGGTTCGACGAACACGTGCGCGAGGTCGTGCCGTGACCCGAGGATCGAGCCGACGATCACCGATCCGACGAGCACGGCGATCCCGCCGCCGAGGAGCGGCCCGTCGATCTTTTCGCTGTTCGTGCAGACGCCGCTGTTCGGGTCGCAGTTCGTCTCGTTCGTCGCCGCCGCGGCGATCATCACGACGCCCCCGATCGACCCCACGATGGCGATCGTGAAGCCCAGCGCGCGAATGCCGCCATTGTCCACGTATTCGCTGTGCACCGTCGAAGGGCCGCGAATGACTGCCGGCTCCGACGCGGGCACCGGGCGCCCTCCGTCCTTGGACACGGCGAGATGGTAGACCCCGGGCTCGAGCCTCGCGCCGCACGGCGCGTCGCAGACGGGCGCGTAGACCGGCACGAACCCGCGCTCGTACCACCACGCATGGCGAAACCCGCCGATCCGTTCGACCGGTAGCTCCGAGCGAAGAGCCATCATGCGAAGGCCCGGCTGATCCGCTTCGAAGCGAACATCCTCGGCGCGTGCGTGCGGTGGTGCCCCCGGCGGCGGCCCGTACGACGGAGGCGGCGAGCGAGGCGGGGGAGGACGCGTGCCCGGCGGCGGCGGCGGTTCGGGCGATCCATACGGGGGCGGCGGCGGCGGCGGCAGCCCCGTCGAAGGCGCCTGGGCATCGCCGTATTGCGGCGGGGGAGGGGGCGGCGGAAGCGGCGCGAGGTCCTGTGCGTAGGCCTCGCGCGAGCCGGGAAGAATCGACGCCGCGGTCATGAGAGCGGCAAGGAACGGAGCCAGCGTTTTCGACGATCGAAACATCGCGTTGCCTCCTTAAGCAAAACCTGTGCGAAAGCCCGTGCGATCAAAGGTCTAACGCCGCGCTGAGCATGCGCAAACGCGCGCGATGGCGTAGCTTACCCGCGATGGCGATCGCGAGACTCTTCGGGCTGCACGCGGCCGCGGCGTTTCTTTTTTCACTATCGCCCTGTGACCCGACGGACGGTGATGACGGCGGCTCGGCGAGCTCCTCGGGGACTGCGGCACTCGATCCCAGTGCATTCATCGCGACCCTCACCCCCGCGCAGAAAGCGGAGCTCTGCGATTGGCAAGCGGGGCAGCTCGGCGGCTACGGAACGACCACGAGCTGTCCGTCCGGCGGTAGCGGCGTCGCGTTGCCCGCGAGCCAGGCCGCGTGCGTGGCGAACTTCGCCTCGTCGACGGACACCTGCCAAGCAACCGTTCAAGACGACTACAACTGCGTGAACTTTCTCGTCGATAGTCCGTGCTTGACGACGCTCGACGAAGCGCCCGAGTGCGAGCCCATCGTCAGCTGCGATTGACCGGAACCCGGCCTTTCGCGGGCGACTCGCGAAGTGGTAGCGAGCGACGTCGCGCGACGGAACCGGGCGACGGACCCGGCCACCTGTGCTAACCGCGTCGGCTCCCATGCTTTTTTCGCGCGCTCTCATTCCCACGATGAAGGAGGCTCCCGCCGACGCGACGAACGCGAGCCATGTTCTCTTGTCGCGCGCCGGTTACATCCGCAAGGTGGGGGCGGGCATCTACGACTTCTTGCCGCTCGGTCTGCGCGTGCTCCGCAAGATCGAGAACATCGTGCGCGAAGAGATGGACCGGGCGGGCGCGCTCGAGCTCCTCATGCCCGCCCTCTTGCCGGCCGAGTACTTCAAAGAGACCGGGCGGTGGGATCTCTACGGGGACGTGCTGTTTCGCCTGCACGACCGCAAGAAGGGCGACTACCACTTGGGCCCGACCCACGAGGAGATCGTCACGGATATCGCGCGCCGCGAACTTCGGAGCTGGCGCGATCTGCCCAAGACGCTCTACCAGGTGCAGGTGAAGTTCCGCGACGAGCCCCGCCCGCGCGGCGGCTTGCTGCGGTGCCGAGAGTTTCTCATGAAGGACGCGTACTCGTTCGACGTGAACGAGGAGGGTGCGCGGGCGAGCTACGAGGCGATGCGCAAGGCCTACGTGCGTATTTTCGATCGCATGGGCCTTACGTACCGCATGGTACAGGCTGATTCGGGTGCCATCGGCGGATCGACGAGCGCGGAGTTCCAGGTCCTCGCGGACTCGGGCGAGGACGCGATCGTGGCCTGCGATTGTTGCGACTACGCGGCGAACGTCGAAGTGGCCGTCGTGCGCCCGCCGGTGGAAACCGCGGTGTCCGGCGAACCCGTCGCCCGCGTCGAGCCCGTCGCGCGCGTCCACACGCCCGGCCACGGTTCGATCGAAGACGTCGCGAAGTTCCTCGGCGTGCCGCAGAGCGCGATGCTCAAGTCGCTGCTCTACGTGGCGGGCGCGAACGTCGTCATGGCGATCGTGCGCGGCGACCACGCCGTGAACGAAGTGCGCCTCGCCCGCGCGCTCGGCGTCGACGAAGTGTTCCTCGCGACCGAAGTCGACGTGGAGCGAGCGACGGGGGCCAAAGTGGGGTTCGCCGGACCGGTCGGGTTCAAGGGGACGATCCTCGTCGATCGGGCGGCCTCGCTCGTCGCCGCCGGCGTGACCGGCGCGAACGAGACCGATTGGCACCTGAAGAACGTACGCTTCGGGCGCGACTACGAGGGCCGTGTCGAGGACATTCGCCTCGCCACGACCGGCGACGGATGCGCCGCGTGCGGCAAGGGGACGCTCACGAGCTACCGCGGCATCGAAGGAGGCCACATCTTCATCCTCGGGACGAAGTACTCCGCGGCGATGAACGCGACGTTCGTCGACGAGAAGCAGCAGCAGGTCCCGATCGTCATGGGTTGCTACGGAATCGGCGTCTCGCGGCTCGTGGCGACGACGATCGAGCAGCACAACGACGAAAACGGCATCCGCTGGCCGATGGCCGTGGCGCCCTACAACGTGCATCTCGTGACGCTGGGCAAGGATGCGGCGGTTCTCGACGCGGCGCGCGCTCTGCATGACGCACTCGGCGAAAAGGGCGTCGAGGTCCTGTGGGACGACCGCGACGAACGACCCGGCGTGAAGTTCAAGGACGCGGACCTCATCGGCATTCCGCTGCGCGTCACGATCGGCGCGAAGGGCCTTGCCACGGGCCAGGTCGAGCTCAAGCTTCGTTCGGACGCCGACCCGAAGAAGGTGGAGCTGCTGCCCATGGGCGAGGCGGCGAACGTCCTCGCGCAGCGGGTGCGCGTAGCCCTTCTCGCGTGATCGTGCCGCCGCCGTCCCTGGGTGCACCCGTGCACGTGCTAGAAAGTGGGCGGATGGCGCTCGATGATCGCGCTCCGCATCGCCTTCCCCCACCGCCTGCCCATCCCGTGCGCTCGCCGCCCGTTGCGGTCGCCGGTGAGGCCGAGGCGCGTGTCGAGGTGCGTACCGATGCCGGCCTCCGCGGGCTCGAAGCGCGCGTGCACGCGCCTGGCGGCGCGGAGCGGGCGATTGTCATCTGCCATCCGCACCCGCTTTACGGCGGCAGCATGCATAGCCCCGTGCCGCTCGCGATCGCGAAGCTCCTGGGCGAAGGGACGGCGGACACGGCGCGCGACAAGGTCGCTTGGATCCGGTTCAACTTCCGCGGCGTGGGGGCGAGCGAAGGCGAGTACGACAAGGGCCGCGGGGAGGTGGACGACGCGTTCGCGGCGATCGCGCACCTTCGTGCCCTCGTGCCTTCGGCCAAGATGAGCGTGTGCGGTCACTCGTTCGGCTCGGCGATGGCCCTTCTCGCCGCGCAGCGCGACGTCGGACGCGACGAGAAGCGGGATGCTCCGTCCGTCGACCGCGTGCTCCTCATGGCGCCGAGCATTCGCCTCTTCGGTCTCGGCGACGTGCACGGGCCCATTGCGGCGCATTGCACCGTGTTCATCGGCGACAAGGACGAGCTCTTCGACGTCGAGAGCGCGCGCACGCTGGCGCGCGAGCTCGATGCGGACTTTCGCGTCTTCGAAGGGTTCGACCATCATTTCCTGAAGTCCCGGCGCGCCCTCGCGGAAGCGGCGTTGCCTGTTCTCGCGCCCGAGGTATCTGCTCCATGAATCATCGCCGCCCTCTCACGGCCACCGACGCGGTTCACGCCGGCGACGACAAGTTCAAGCCCTGCGACTCGATCACGATCCCCATCGTGCAGACGGCGACGTACGCCTTTCGCGACACCGCGGAGCTCAAGGCATACACGACGGGCAATCACCCGAACCCCGATCGCGGCGAGTACGGGCGGTACGGCAACCCGACGGTGCTCGCCGTCGAGAAGCGCCTCGCCGCCCTCGAGGGTACGGAAGACGCCGTCCTCCTCTCGAGCGGCATGGCCGCCGTCACGACCGCCCTGCTCGCGCTCGTGAAGGGCGGCCAGCACATCGTTCTATTCGAAGACTGCTACCGACGATCGCTCGAGTTCGTCCGCGAAGTGCTCCCGCGATTCGGCGTCACCCACACGCTCTTGCCGGCGGGCGATCTCGCTGCGCTGCCGGATGCGCTGCGCCCGGAGACGCGCCTCGTCGTCAGCGAATCGCCGACGAACCCGTATCTGTCGTGCATCGATCTCGAGCGGCTCGCCGGCGCCTGCAAGACGCGCCGTACGGTCAAATCGATGATCGACGCGACGTTCGCCACACCGGTCAACTGCCGCCCCGCGGGCTTCGGGATCGACCTCGTGGTGCACAGCGCCACGAAGTACCTCGCGGGGCACAACGATGTCCTCGCGGGCGTCGTGTGCGGATCCTCCGGGCTCATCTCGCTGATTCGCGACCTCCGCGGCGTCCTCGGTGCCGTGTGCGATCCGCACGCAGCGTACCTGCTCGCGCGGAGCCTGAAGACGCTCACGCTGCGCGTCGAGAAGCAGAACGCGACGGCGATGGCGCTGGCCGAGTGGCTCGAGAAGCAGCCGAGCATCGAGCGCGTGTACTACCCGGGCCTGCCGTCGCACCCGAGCCATGCGGTCGCGCGCGCCCAGATGCGCGGATTCGGCGGCGTCGTGAGCTTCGTGGTCAAGGGCGGGCTCGAAGCGGGGAGCCGCGTCGTCGATGCATGCGCACTCGCGCGGATCGGCCCGAGCTTCGGCGGCGTCGAAGCGCTGATCGAGCAGCCTGCGACGATGAGCTACTACGAGATGACGAGCGAGCAGCGCGAGGCCGTGGGGATCAAGGACGGGCTGATTCGGATGTCCGTGGGGGTCGAAGACGCGGCGGACTTGCTGGCGGACCTGGAGCAGGCGCTCGGCAAAGCCTAGGGCCAATCCGAGCGGCCTCCGGTGCCTTGAATGCCGGACAAGACCGACCCTAGAACGATCGCCATGGACCTCGGACTCCACGGCAAGAAGGCACTCGTCACCGGTTCGACGGGCGGCATCGGTCTCGCCACGGCCAAGGCGCTCGCGCGCGAAGGTGCGCACGTCTTCGTCAACGGACGGAGCCACGAACGCGTCGATCGCGCTCGCAAAGAGATTCTCGCGGCCGTCCCGGGCGCGGTGGTGGAGGCGGCGGTCGGCGACGTTTCGACCGGCGACGGCGCGAACGCGATCGTGCGCGCGCTGCCTGCCGTGGACGTCCTCGTCAACAACGCCGGTATCTTCGAGCCCAAGCCGTTCGTGGAGATCACCGACGACGATTGGCGCCGCTTCTTCGAGACGAACGTGCTGGGCGGCGTCCGCCTCAGTCGCGCGTATTTTCCGGGAATGCTGAAGACCGGATGGGGCCGCATCGTGTTCGTGTCGAGCGAATCGGCCCTGCAGATCCCCGCGGAGATGATCCATTACGGAACGACGAAGACCGCCCAGCTCGCCGTGGCGCGGGGCCTCGCGGAGCTGACGGCCGGTACGAGCGTCACGGTCAACTCCGTCTTGCCCGGACCGACGGCGTCGGACGGCGTCGGCGAGTTCGTCGCGCAGCTCGCGGCGGCGAAAGGCGTCGACGCCAAGGCGATCGAGCGCGAGTTCTTCCAGACGACCCGCCCGACGTCACTGCTCAAACGATTCGCCACGGTCCAGGAGGTGGCGAACATGATCGTCTACGTGTGCAGCGCCGCGGCATCCGCGACGAACGGCTCGGCACTTCGAGTGGACGG
>DATHQY010000018.1:0-5900 GCA_035482215.1 Polyangiaceae bacterium
GTAGTCTTTGCGTCCGGTTGTTTCGCGTCGTCGTTGGCCGCGATGGCGACGAGAAACTCCGCCTTCATCTTGGGGATCGACAGGTGCGGGCTGTCGGGTTTGTCCGTGACGAGACTGCCCCCGTGGAACGTCGCCGCCGCACCTACGCGCGCGGGGTTGGTCGCCGCGGTACGGAAGACGATCGGCCCGCCCATGCAGTACCCCGTCGTCCCCATCTTGCGCGATTTGTCGACCGCCGCTTGTTGATCGAGCCACGCCGTGAGCGCCTTCGCGTCCGTGACCTCGGTCTCCGGCGTGAGGGACCGCATGAGGGCCATCAGAGCGTCTCGCGTCGCGGGGTCGTCCATGTTCGCGTGGGGCGTCGACGTCGGCGCCTTCTGCGTCCGGTAGAATGGGTTCACCACGAGCACCGCATACCCCGATTCGGCGAGGCGTTTTCCCATCTGGCGGAACGCCGGGCGCAGTCCGAAGATATCGGGCCACACGAGGACCGCCGGAGCCGCACCTGTCGTCGGATGCACGAAGTACGCGTCGCACGCCCCGTCAGGGGTGGTGATGACGACTTCGGAATCGGCCGTCGCGACGGCGTCGGGCGGGCTGGGGAGTGCCGCGGACGGCGAGGGCGGCGCGGCCGTGCCCTGCACCGAATCGGCCGATTTGCATGCGGCCGGCAAGAGCGACACGAGCCCGGCGCCGAACGAGAGAGAGGCAAAGTTTCGCCGCGAGAGGACCTCGCGGCGAAGGCGATACGCGACCATGTCGTCGAATGAATCGTTGTCGCACATGAGAGCGAGTAAACGCGCTCTGCGCTCGCGTAACAAGGCCTCGCGCGCCGTGGAGCTCGCTGGCGATATCTCTCAGTCGATGCCGTCGCTCGCGTCGTCGTCTCCGCCCGGCGTGATTTCCGGACTGAACGGTAGATCGCACTGCCAGGCAGCGCCGCTGCACGCGCATGAGACCGGCCCATAGACACACGTCGCGTTGCCCGAGCATGAATCGCCGGTCCCCGGCGCGGGCGTCGGACAGTTCGAAGACGACGAGCAACCGACTCCTGCGAGAGCGACCGCGACGACGAACGCGAAGGCAAGCGCGGCGAGCCCCGGACGGATCGAGACCGCTCGGGTCAGTGCCGCCCGTCCGCCGTGACCGCGTGCGCCGTAACCGGAAGCGCCGCCCACACTGCCCAATAGCTGTTCGTCGGATCCCACATGAGCCACCCGACCGCGCCGCTCGTCTCCGCCGAGCGAATTTCGTCTTTGATGTACTGGGGCCCGAACGCGGGGGACTTGAACGACGCGGCCTGGAGCCATGGGCGAATGATTGTATGCGAAGGGTGCCCGGCGCGCAGCCGCTCGATCGCGCCCTTCGTGCCGATGCCGATGATCTCCGGGTGATTGCCCGGTACGTCGAATCCGTTCCACCCCGGCGCATAGTGGGAGGGATAGACCATGGGGCTCAGCGCCTCGGCCTCGGGCCCGATCACACCCAGATTCTGCCCGAGCGCCTCGATATCGGAGATCGATCCGGTTGCCGTGACCCCGAATACGTCAAGCGAAAGCGGAATATGGTGCGCCGCGGTCACTTCGTGCACGCGCCGCACGAAGGCCTTGATCGCCTGCGACCGGTGCCCGTCGGGCATGGGCATCTCGGCGTTCTTGATGTTGACCGACTGGACGGGAAAGCGCACGTAATCGAGCTGGACCTCGTCGGCGCCGAGGGACGCCGCTTCCTCGACCATGGCGATCGCGTAGTCCTGCGCTTCCGGATTCGCCGGGTCGAGCCAGCCCATCTCGAACGGTTTTCCCGCGTGCGACATGAGCGAAAGCCGCGGCGCGTGCTTGGCGGCGAATGGATCGTGGAAGCACGGCACGCGCGCGATGACCCGAATCCCCCGTGCATGCGCGAAGCGAATCGCGCGCGCGAAGTCAGGAATGGGGGGATCGGCAGCGGCGCCGATCTCGAGCGCGAGTTTCACGTGCGTCGGGTAGTTGATCGGCCCCATGTAGTCCTTCGCGTCGAGGACGACCGCGTTCATGTCCCGATCGGCGATCTTGTCGACGGTCTCGGGCCAGAACTGGCCGGCGAACGCGCCCGTGATGAACACGCCTTTGAGGGCATGGCCTTCGGGCCAGGGGAGGCGATCATCCTCCGCGCTCTTGTACGGAGCCGCGAGGAGACGCGGAATCGTCACGCGCTTGCCCGCGGGCAACGGGCTCCCCGGTTCGACCCCCAGCGTGTGGGCGATGACGGCCGCGAGGTCGCGCGCGCGGTACACGTCCGTCAAATCGAGGTACGACTTCGCGATCGTCTGGGGAGTGTCGCCCGCCGCCGCCGTATGCACCACTGCCGGCGTTTCGTCGCCTTCGACGCTGCCGCCGCTGGGCATGCGCGCGCGAAGCCAGTCGGCGAATGACGCCAAGACTCGGCCGCCTGCGCCCGCATCCGTTCGCGGCGGAGGATCGTTCGTGGCTTGCTGGCCGGCCGTCGTCTGGGAGCCCGAGAGGCCCGGCGCGGCGGCCGCGCCGCCCTCCATGCTCTCGCCCGAAGAAGACGCCACGGCGGTGCTCGCGATCGAGCCGGTCGCAGGCATCGGCGCCCGCTCTCGCGTGCACGATGCGCAGAGCGGGAGCAGAACGACGCACGTCGCGAGCGCGGGGCGGAATCGGGGACGGCGCACGGCGAGGGGAGCGAGCGGTCGTGTCATCGACCGGAGAGACTCGCATACGCCTCGGCGTCTTGCCTTTGCCATTTCTGGGCGCTACATCCGCAGCGGCTCGACGTAGAGTGACGAGAGTGAGCGGGCTCGTTCGGAAGACGTCGTCGTGGATTGCCGTTCTCTTCGTCAACCTCGCTCCGGTCGCCATCCGCGCGGACCCGTCGCCGGTCGCGACCCCGCCCGTCGAAGGTTTCTTTTGAAGCGCGCGCGACGCGCGGGCCTCTCCGGCATCGAATCGTTCGTCGCGAGCGCATCGAGAGCAGGTTTCGGATGAGGCGCCCCCGCATCGTCGTGCGACTCATCGATCTGCGGCCCGGAGAGGCGCGGCTGGCCATCCTCTCGTTCTTCGTGCTGATGCTCGCGAGCGCCGGGTACACCGTGCTGGAGACCGTTCGCGACGCGCTCCTCGTGCTTCGCCTCGCCCAGGCGCAGTACGGTTTCGCGTACATCGGCGTGGCGGCCTGCGCCCTTCCGGCGGCGGCCGTCCTCGGGCACGTCTCGCGTCGATGGGACGCGCGGCGAGTGCTCATCGGCCTTTTGCTCGTCGCGGCCACGGTCGCCCTCGCGTTCACCGGGCTGCCGCTCCGCGCACCGGTTATCGTCGTGGCGTTGTACGTGGCCGTCGGTCTCATTTCCTCGGCGATCTTTCCGCAGTTCTGGGTGCTCGTCGGGGCGTCGCTGACGGTGGGCCAGAGCCGCCGGCTCATCGGACCGATCGCGGCGGCGGGCGTCTTCGGCGGCGTCTTCGGCGCCTCGCTGGCGGCGGCGCTGGTCGCGTACCTGCCGCTGCGGGGTTTGTTGTCCGTCGCGGCGGCGTTGCTCGCGCTGGCGGCGGGCGTCGCGTTCTTCATGCCCGCGCTCGCTCAGCGCAAGACGGTGCCCGCGAAGCCGCGCCCGAGCGCCCCGCTGTCGAAATCGATGAGCGCGTTCGAGAACGAGCCGTTCTTGATCCGCGTCGCGGTTCTCGTCGCGGCGACGACCGCCACGGCCATCGTGATCGACTACTTCTTCAAGTCGACCATCGCGCGGACGATTGCGCCCGGCGATCGCGGAGCCTTCGTCGCGCACTTCTATGCGGTGATGAACGTGATCGCGCTCGCCGTGCAGCTCTTCGTCGGGAGCACGCTCGTGCGCGATGTCGGCGTCCAGGCCGCGATCGTGGTCACGCCGTTTCTCTCGTTGGCCGGCGGCATCGGCGTGCTGCTTGCGGGCGCGTGGGCGATTCCCGTGTTCGTTCTTCGCGCGGCCGACGGGAGCTTGCGAAGCTCGATCAACCGACTCACGACGGAGCTCGTCTACCTCCCGGTCTCCGCCGAGGGCCGCGAGCAAGCCAAGCCGCTGATCGACGGGGCGATGGTGCGCGTGGTCCAAGCGCTCATGGCCGGCGCGCTGCTCTTGCTCGGTCGGGCGCACGCGCTGTCGCCGACCGTCTTCAGTACGATCATCGTGATCCTCTCGCTCGCGTGGCTCGCGGCGGCGGCAAGCATGCGGGAGCACTACCTCGGGCAGCTGCGGCGCTCGGTCACCCCGATGACGGCGTGGCTCGACCCGCTCATGCTCGACCTGCCGAGCGCGGAAGTGCTCGTCGAGCATCTCGGCAGCGACGATCCGGAGGTCGTGGTCGCGTCGTTGAATACTCTTGCCCGTCGCGGGCACGACGGGCTCGTGCCGAGCCTGATTCTCCGTCATCCGAACCCGCGCGTCCTCCGCCGGGCGCTCGAGATTTTCGCCGCCGGCCGGCCGTCGCGCACCGATTGGCTCTCGCTCGCGCGAGCGCTCGTGACGCACGCCGACGAGAACGTACGTGTCGCCGCGACGAGCGCGCTCGGCGCGCGCGTGGAGCTCGATTTCGAAAAGCTCGCCTCGGATCCCGCGCCGGGGGTTCGGGGCTACGCCGCGCTGCGCGCGGCTCTCGCGAGCGGCGTGCCCGATCTGCTCGAAGATCCGCGGGTCGCCGCGGCGCTTCGCGAAGGCGGGGCCACGGTCACGGGCCTCCTGGTCGCCATCGCCGACGCGGAGCCCTCACCGCGTGTCGCACGCGTGCTCGTCGCGGTCGCCGACTGCGCGCGAATGGCGGGCTTCGCAGCGGAGTCCGCGGCGTGGACGAATCTCCTCGCGCGAGCGACCGTCCGCCACCAGGCGCTCGAGATGATTCCCCGGCTCATCGAGCGCCTCTCGCGCTGGGAAGGTCGCGAATCGATCCGCACCGCGTTGGTCGCGCTCGGCCAACCGGCGTTCGACGCGCTGTCGGCGGCCCTCGGGGACGCGACGCTCTCGCGGCGGGTGCGCATGCACGTGCCGCTCTGTTTGTCGCGCTTCGTGACGTCGGAGGCGGAGGAGAAGTTGCTCGACAGCGTCGAGCACGAGCGGGACGGGCTCGTTCGGTACAAGGCGCTCCGGGCGCTGGGCCGCCTCGTGGCCGACAGCCGGATCAGCGTCGATCTCGCGCGGGTCGACCGCTGCCTGCACCTGAACCTCACCGCGTATTTCCAGCTGCTCGCGACGCGCGTCGCGCTTGGCGAGGCGCCGCCGGCCGAGGGCGCCACGGTCGCGCGCGCGAACAAGTTCCGCCTGCTCGCCGGGCTGTTCGACGACAAGGTACGCCAGGCCCTGGAGCGCGCGTTCCGCCTCCTGAAGATCGCGCACCCGAAGGAGGACATCCACCGCGTGTACGTGGCCTTGATGAGCCCGGACAAGCGCGAGCGCGCGAATGCGGCGGAGTTTCTCGGCGCGCTGGTCCATCGCCGGACCGAGCCGCAGCTCCGCGAGCTGCTGCGGATCGTGGTCGACGATCTTTCGCCGGGGGCCCGGGTAGCGCGTGCCGCGAGCGTCATCGGCTTCGTGCCGCCCCGCACTCCCGAAGAAGCGTTGAACATCGCGCTCGCCGATGCGGACATCAAAGTCGCGGCGCTCGCGGCGATGTACGCCGTGGAGACCGGCGACGCGCGGCTCGTCGCGTCGGTCGGCAAGGCGCAAGAAAAGCGGCGTGATCTCGAGCCTGCGACGCGCGACGTGTTCCAGGATTCGCTCACCATCGGTCGGCCCGCGGTCCAGTACAGCTAGGGCGATCGGGAAGGGTACGGCGCGCCATGGCCAATTCGGATCTCTCTCTGCAGCGCACGTCCCGCGAGGTCTTCCTCTCGATTCTCGCGGGCGATACCGAGAGCCTCGAGACGTGGGTCAT
>DATHQY010000019.1:0-12834 GCA_035482215.1 Polyangiaceae bacterium
ATGCATTCCAGCACAATACGGAGTTCGCGATCTCGTATGCGCGCAACTTCGACAGCGTATGCGACCGCGTGCAGACCGAAACGAGCCCGACGCGCTTCGTCGCCCTCGAGAATTCCGTCGGGTGCTTCACCCACGACGAGACCCGGACGACCCATCCGATCGCAATCGACACGTTCGAGGCGAGCTGGGCGCAGTCGTGGACGCCGGTCCTGGAGACACAGCTCACCTACAGCGCGGAGCTCGTGGACGGCTTTCAGGGCGATCCGTATCGCAGCGTCATCCTCGGCGAAGGGATCAAAGGGCAGGAGCACGAGCCGAACGATCGCGCGCGCGAAGCGGTCACGGCGCGAGTTGCCTGGTACTTGCGGAGCGTAAAGGGGGCCCTGCGTTTCTCGGCCCGCGGCTACACCGATACCTGGAATATCCAGAGCGCGGCGATCGAGGCTGAATTCGAGAAATCGCTGGGAGAATCACTCCGTGTCCTCGTGCGCGGGCGCCTCTACAAGCAGGGGGGCGCGATCTTCTGGAGCGACGACTACACGGGAGGGGCGCCGCCGCTCGGCCCGCGCGGTCAGTATTGGACGGGTGACCGCGAGCTGTCGCCGTTCTGGAGCTGGCTCGGCGGGGTGCGTGGCGTCTACGCGGTTGAACCGCAACGACGGATCTTCGGGATCATCGAGAGCCTGAAGGCGGTCGGTTCCTTCAACGTGACGGGCTATTCGTACGACGAATACACGCTCGGCGGCATCCCCGTCTCCGACGCGCGCGCCTACCTCGCGACGCTGAGCCTCACGCTGGCGTTCTGACGGCCCACCGCCAACTCGCGTCTCACCGCCGCTCGTATTGCGATTTGCCGAACAGGGCCTCGCGCGCCTTCTCGTCCATCGGTGCGTTCGGCGGTGGAATCTGGAGTCCGCGATGGACGGCGGGGCGTGCCTTCAGCTCGTCCATCCAGCGATTCAGATGCGGATACTCGGTGATGTCGATGCCGAGCCGTGCATATCCGAGCAGCCAGGGCAGGTTCGCGATGTCGGCAATCGTATAGTCGTCGCCGGCGAGGTATTTTACCTGCGCGAGCCGCCGGTCGAGCACGCCGTAGAGGCGTTTGCCTTCGTTCGTGTAACGGTCGATCGCGTATTGGTTCTTCTCCTGCGCATACATCTTGAAGTGGTAGGCCTGTCCGAGCATCGGCCCGGTGCCCCCGACCTGGAAGAACACCCACTCGAGTGCAGCGTACCGAGCAGAGCCTTCTTTGGCCAGGAAGCGCCCCGTCTTCTCGGCGAGGTACACGAGAATCGCGCCCGATTCGAAGACCGCCAGGCCGCCGGTCTCCGCGTCGGCGTCATGATCGACGATTGCGGGGATCTTGTTGTTGGGGCTGATCTTGAGAAAATCCGGGGCGAACTGCTGCCCCGTGCGGAGGTCGACGGGGACGACCTTGTACGGCAGGCCGAGCTCTTCCAGGGCGATCGAGGCTTTGAAACCATTGGGAGTGGCGGCGGTGTAGAGGTCGATCATGGCCCTTGCTTCCGATGACGGGGGAGGAGAGCGCGTGGCGCGCCCGCAAACCATCGACCGGGACGAGCGGGTCCGTCAATCTTCGTCACCGTCGGGGCTCCGCAGGCCGTGTTTCTTCGCCATGTCGTGCAGGTGCTTCCGATCCATCTTCGCTTCGCGCGCGGCCGCGCTCACGTTGGAACCATGCCGTCCGAGGAGCCACTTCACGTACCGGCGCTCGAACTCCGCATCGAACTTGGCGCGCGTCTCGCGGTAGCTCTTGCTCGGGTCGAAGTGGAAGACGTCGCCCGAGGAGAGCCCCGCTGTCGGAAGCGAGACGAGGTTCAACTGCGATTCGCCCGTCGCACGGGCCAAGTACACCGCCCGATCGAGGACGTTTCGGAGCTCGCGCACGTTGCCGGGCCAATCGTGCGAGGCGAGCGACTCCATCGTCTCCTGGCTCACGGTCATTCCGCCCGGTACCCCTTTCAGGATCGCGTCGACCAGAAGGGGGACGTCCTCGCGCCGGCCGCGCAGGGGCGGCACCGTCAGAGGGACGACGGCGAGGCGGAAATACAGGTCCTCGCGGAACTTGCCCGCCTCCACCTCGCGCTGGAGGTTCCGCTTCGTGGCGGCGACCACGCGTACGTCCGCCTTGAGGAGGCGATTGCCGCCCACCCGGCGGTACTCTTTCGTCTCTAGCACGCGGAGGAGCTTCGGCTGCACGTCGAGAGGCAGCTCGCCGATCTCGTCGAGAAAGACGGTCCCTCCCTCGGCCATCTCGAACGCGCCTTGCCGCGCCGCGACGGCCCCCGTGAAGGCGCCCCGCTCGTGACCGAAGATCTCGCTCTCGATGAGCGAATAGCTCACAGCGCCGCAGTCCACGACGACGAACGGCTTCTGCGCGCGCGCGCTCGCCTTCCACGTCGCCCGCGCGAGCACGTCCTTGCCGGTGCCGGTCTCGCCTTCGAAGAGGACCGTGGCATCGGTCGGCGCGATCCGCTCGAGCACGCCGAAGATCGTGCGCATTGCGAGGCTCGCCCCGAGCGCATCCCCGAAGCGGTTCTGGTCGCTGGGCAGCACTTCGACGTTGCGCACGGTGGCGCGAATGACGATCTCGACCTCTCCAACCTTGAGCACCGCTCCCGGCGACACGACCGCCTCGGTGATCCGCGCGCCGTGCACCCGCGTGCCGTTCGTCGAACCGAGGTCTTTGACGTGGATGCCGCCCTTGCTCCGTACGAGCTCGCAGTGGTGCCGTGAGACCGTGTCGTCGGGCAGCACGAGGTCGTTGTCGGGTGCTTTGCCGATGCGAAGTGTCTCGCGAAGCGGGCGGCTCGTCCCTTTGGCTCCTCCCGACAGCACGATCGCGACGACGCCGGCGCTGTCGCCGCGAGCGCTCATCGCGCGGGTCGACGCTTCGCCCGGTTCTTCGTCCGGAACGAACGTGCCTCCGCCGCCGTCCTCGGTACCGCCGCTCACTGCGAAGCCCCCCCGGCGGTCAGGTCGATCGACGTCACGCCGCCGCCCAGCATGACCCGTCGCACGTAGCGGGTCGGCTGCCCGTCGGCCACGACGTCCACGTCGACCGTGTAGTCTCCGTTCGAAAGGCGCGGCTCGTGGGTGACGACGCGGGGCGCTGTGCCCGGCGCATACCGAAAGCTCACCTCGCGCAAGGAGTCGCCCGGGTCCGTCTGGGCCGCCCACCGCGCGTCGACCCTTTCGACGTGGCCGGCGCGATCGCCGAGAACGTAGTGAATCGTCTGGTCCCGCGGCCAGGTGCGCGGGAGCGTCACCGTCGCGAGGAGCGCCGCACCCAGGAGAACCAGAGGGGCCAGCCGCTCTCCTTGCATCGCCTAGGGCTCCTGCAGCGCCCGAATACGCTTTACGAGGCCCTGCAAAACGGCCTCGGGCAGATCGAACTTGGGCATGCGGTTCCTGCCATTCTTGATTGTGGCGGCGAGCTCCGCATCCGTCACGCCTTTTTGCCAATCCGCCCGCGTCAGGTCGGGCGCGCGCACCATGGGCCCCATCTGGCCATCACCCTTGCCGCCGCTCCCGTGGCACTGGGTGCATTGCTGCCGCCACGTGATGTCCACGAGCTGGGCGACGTCCCCGGCGGGGTTGCGACGGGCGGCGGGGGCCTGACCGCCTTGGCTCGCGCCGTTCGGCTGGCCTCCGAGCTTGTCGTCGTCGCTCGAGTGGTGGTCCGTTGGCGTCCACTCTTTGAGCGACGCGGGCGACGGTGCGGACTCGCAGGCCGCCGCGCTGAGGGCGAGCATGACGACGCCCACGTGGGCCACGCGGGAGAGAGCCGTGGGCGACGCGAGGTTCGACACGGAGGCGAACGGTAGTGCGGACTCGACGGGATGGCCACGGCGTTGTCTCGCGTTCCTTCCGCAGGCGCGTTCTTGCCGCAGGGCTGTGCAGACGCTACGTCTTGGCCAGGGCGTGGACCGGATGCGCGGCCGCGAGCGGATTCGCGCGGCGCTTTCGTCGGCCGCGACCCCGAGGACCGATGGATAACGTGTATGGCGGTAGCGCTGCTCCGGCGAAACGGTTGACCGTACCCGAGATTCGCGCGCGCAAAGGCAAGAGCCCCCTTGCGGTGGTGACGGCGTACGACTTCACCATGGCGCGCCTCGTCGAAGAGGCGGGCGTCGACGTCGTTCTCGTGGGCGATTCGCTGGGGATGGTGGTTCAGGGCCAGGGAAATACCTTGACCGTGACGCTGGAGGAGATGTGTTACCACGGGCGCGCCGTTGCCCGGGCGACCCGTCGCGCGCACCTCGTCGGTGACATGCCGTTCATGAGCTACCAGGTGTCGCCGGCGCACGCCGTGGAGAGCGGGGGGCGCATGCTCAAGGAAGGCGCCTTCGAGAGCGTGAAGCTCGAGGGCGGCGGAGAATTCGCCGAGCACGTTCGGAGCCTCGTTCGCGTTGGCATTCCCGTAATGGGGCACCTCGGCCTCTTGCCGCAGAGCGTCCATGCGCTCGGGGGCTTCCATGTGCAGGGGCGGAGCGCCGAGGCAGCGCAAAAGATGGTGCGCGACGCCCAGGCGCTCGAAGAGGCCGGAGCCTATTCCATCGTGCTCGAAGCCATCCCGCCGGATGTGGCTGCCGAGATCACGGCGGCCGTTCGCGTCCCGACCATCGGGATCGGGGCGGGGCCGCGCTGCGACGGCCAGGTGCTCGTCATCAGCGACTTGCTAGGACTCGCCCGGGGCCAAAGCCCGCGCTTCGTGAAGCGCTATGCCGAGCTGGGCGACGCAGTCGTGCGCGCGGTCTCGGCGTACGTAGGCGAGGTTCGGGGCGGTGCGTTTCCGGCTCCCGAACACACCTACAAGTCTTGACGCACCGCTAAGCCCGGGGTCGCTGGACGGGATACGCTGGCCCGAGTGGCGGGACTAGAAGGAGACGGCGAAGGGAGCGCGCGTTCGCCACCGCGGCGCATCGGTCGTTACGAGCTTGGAGAGGAGCTCGGCCGTGGCGGCATGGGCGCGGTCTATCGCGCCCTCGACCCGCTCCTCAAACGGTACGTCGCGCTCAAGCTTCTGCGGCCGGATCCTTCGAGCGACGTTACGACACAAGAGGAGTGGTCGGCTCGCATGCTGCGCGAGGCGCGCGCGGCGGCGGCCTTCAGCCACCCCAACGCGATTGCCGTCTACGACGTCGGAATCGACGACGGGGTCCCGTTCATCGCGATGGAGCTCGCTCCCGGCAAGACGCTGCACCACTTCGTCGGTGACCCGTCCGTGTCGATCGAGCAGCGCGTGCGCTGGCTTGCGGCGATTGCCCGCGCGCTCGGCGCGGCACATCGAATCGGGATCGTCCATCGGGACGTCAAGCCGGACAACGTCATGGTCACCCCCGAGAGTGCGATCAAGATTCTCGACTTCGGCATCGCCAAGTGGGCGAGCGAAAAGACCGCAGCGCCGCTGCCGACCCTGACGGGCGCGGGAATGATCCTCGGAACGCCGCAATACATGGCGCCGGAGCAGATTCGCGGCGAGACGCTCGACGGCCGCGTCGATCAATACGCGTGGGGCGTCGTCGCGTACGAGCTCTTCACGGGCCGGCCGATGTACCCGCGCTCGACCGAGCCGATGCGCCTCATCGCGTCGATCCTGACGTCGGTGACGCCACCCGCGAGCACCATCGAGCCGTCCGTGCCTCCGGCGCTCTCGCGCGTCGTCGAAAGAGCGCTCGCGAAGAAGCGCGGCGATCGGTTCGCGGACATGGATGCGGCCGCGGACGCGCTCGAGGCGGCCTTCCGAGGCGACTCGGGCGAAGCTGGCGACCCTGGCCCAACGCAGCCGTCGCGCCCGGCGGGCAGCGTTCGTCGCGCGGGTGCCTGGCAGGTCGCCGCCGTGGCGTTCTCGGCGCTCCTCGTCGGCGGCGCCGGGGCGGGTGCCTACGCGTGGCGACACGGGCGGTCGCGAGCGGGTGCGGTCGAGGAGCGCGCAGCGGTTCCGGCGGGCAAGATTGCCATCGACGTTCTCGAGTTCGACAACCAGACCGGCAAGCCCGAAGACAACTGGCTCAAGATGGGGCTGGCCGGAGCGCTGGCCGCCAAGCTCGCGAGCGCGGGCGGCTTCGAAGTGAACGCCAACGCGAAGATCGTGGTCGTCGGGTCCTTCCAGAAAGTGGGGGACGAGATTCGCATCGCGGCGAGCGCGCGTGTGCGCGAGCGTGAAGAGGGACACGAGCCCCGCATCCTCGCGTCGTCCGACCAGCGCGGGACCATGCAGCAAATTTTCGACTTGCAAGACGCGCTCGCATTCACCCTGGTGGACAAGCTCGGAGCGCAGCCGGCCGCGGAGACTGAAGGCGACGCGGCCACAGGCTCGGGGCGGCAGGCGATCCGGCGAAGCGGCACGCGCAATCTCGAGGCGTTCGAGGCGTTCAACACCGGCCGATCGCTCCTCCTCGCCGGCCACACCCCCGAGGCGATGCGCGCGTTCGACCGTGCCGTAGCCGCGGACCCGGGATACCGCGACGCCCGCGCGACGCTGAACCGCGTGCGCGCCGAGCAGCACCATTTTCGGGTCAAAGACGACGGCACAGTCGTCGAAACGATCTCCGACGCCGTGCAGGGCGACCCGAGAGTGCCGTGGATGCTGACGACCGACAGCGGAACGCTGACGCGCGCGTGGGATCTCGACGGCAACGCGCTCGACGTCGAACGCGTCGCGGCGAGCGGCAACGACGCGACGTTTCGCGTCGTCGTCGGCCCTCGCCCGCACGGGGAGCCGCGCGGCATCGTCTACGAGCTCGAGAGCGCGGCGAAAGAAAAACAAGCGGAGGGCCTCTCGGTCCTCTTCCATTCCGTCGCCAAAAACGTCTCTGGCGAAACCACGTTCATCGTGCAGCTCCCTCCGCGCGCCGTCGCGCTCGCCGTCATCCCCACGCCCGCCGATAGCCGCGACGACGCGAGCGGGACGTTCCTCGTCCTTCATGAGGCCCGGGGCGCGTTCGCGCCCTACGCTTTCAGCGTCGTGCACGCGAGCGAGCCCCCCGTGGTCGAGCGCTTCACGGGCGAGGCACTGGCGGATCGCGCCAAATGGATCGCCCTCGCCGATCCCCGTATGAATCACCACGGTTGGGCGACCGATCTGGCCCGGGCCGCAGACGTCGCCGACGCCTGTCGGGACGCGCGCGCCGGCTCGCTCGACGAGGCGCGCGCGAAGCTCGCGCGTATCGAGGGTAACGCCGGCGGGTACGGGCCGTTCTTCGCGGCGCGCGCGGAGTTCTGCGTGGCGGACGCCGCCCACGACGAACGTGCCGCCGCGACGGCCATGGAGGCGGCGCTCCTGGCCCCCGAGCGCCCGGCGCCTCTCGTGTCCGAGGCGTACCTCGATGCGATCGCTTGGTGCTCGGCGCGAAAGCGCATCGGCGACATGGCGACCCTCGTACGGCACGAACACCAGCGCACTGCATGGTTCAGCGAGAAGACGTTCGAGAGGCGGTTCGCAGGGGACGAGCTGGCCGCGCTCCGGCAGAAAGTCGAGCGCGAGCCGGGCAACGTCGCCGCGGCGTACGACCTGGCGCTGGCGCTCTATGAGGCCAAGCGATACGAGGAGGCGGAGCGCGCGCTGCAGTCGGCCGATGCGTTTCTCGGCGGCGTCTATGTCGCCGAGCTGCGCGCCCGCATCGCCGTGGCCCGCGGCGACGACGAGAGCGCCGCCACCGACTTGCGCAAGCTTGTCATGTTCTATCCGATGACGTGGGCGTGGACGGCCCATGCCGTGCTTCTCGCGGGGGCAGACCGCGCCGACGAAGCGATCGCCCTCGTTGCGAAGGAAGCGCCGGCCACCGATTACGATCCGCCCGTCTTCTGGGCGCTTCGTTACGTCGTCGGCGTTCTGCCGCATCCGGCGCGGTACGCCGACCGAATCGTGGATCTCGTGCGCCATGCGCGCGAGACGCAGTACGGGCAGCCGTACCGGCTCGATCGGCTGATCGATCTGATCGAAGTCGCGTCCCTCTCGCTCGACCCGGAGGGACCCGATCTGGCGCATGCGCTGTTCGCGCGGTTCAAATCGATGGTGCGCGACACCAGTCCCGAGGCCTGCGGCGAAGTCTGCTTGCAGCGTCTCGGGACGCATCTGTGTCGCGTTCCCGGGCTCACCGTGCCGGAACGGGAGTGGATCGGCGCGACGCTCGGGCGACCTTGCGAATAACGCCAGAACGGACCCGTTTCTAGGGGGATCGCGTGCTCGTCGCATCGAGGAGTGCGTCCAGCAGTGCCGCCTGCGCCGCCGCGGCCGGGTCGTGCCGATCGCGCGCGAGAAGAGCCAGCGAACGCGCATGGAGCCGCGCGAGAGGAAACAACGCCTGCGCGATCGCCAGATGCGACGCGTCGAAGCCCAGGAACGCAGCGTCGAGGCGCGCGAGCGTGGCGAGCGCGGACGCGTACGCGATGACGTCGCCGTGCCGCGAATCGGCGAGGCGCGCGATGTCGTCGTCATACACGCAGGGCAAGTCGACGTTCATCGTCCGCAGCTCGCCGTCGCGCATCACGTCGCGAAAGCGTGCCGCGACGTGCAGGGTGAAGGCTTCGCCGGCGGTCCACGCGGGAATCGTGACGCGCACCACTTCGGACCGCTCGTCGCCCGCGCGGACGTTCCCCAGCGCGAGCTCCCCGCCTTCCGGCTCCCAGCGCGCATCGCCTCCCGAGGCTTCGAGCACGTGGGCCGGGGCCGGGGTCGCATCGAACGCGAGCACGACGTCATCGAACGCGGGCAAGCCAGCCGGCGGAACGAACGTGCGCACCGCGTCGAGGCGCTCGGTGAGGCCACCGTGCTCGAGGGACGAGGTCGCGACGACCGCGAGCGGCAGGAGCTCGTCGCCGAGGCCCGGCTCGAACGCCTCGCGAGCGCTTTCGCCCTGGTCGCTCAGCACCAGGATGCGCCGGACCGTGCCCTGCGAGAGCGCCGCCTTTGCGCGCTTCACGGCGCCCGCAGGATCGCGCGCCGCGCGCGGTGGCGACGCGAGGCGCCGGAGCGCTGCCGCGCTGGCGAGCGATCGATTCGACGCGGGCATCGCCGGGACGACGAAGTCGGCGCCGGCCGCATCGATCACGAGGATGCGGTCGCGCCCCCCAAGTTGCCCGACCGCCGCTTCGAAAAGTGCGGGGGTGTCCGCGCCACGTCCATCGAGGACGATCGCCACGTCCTCGCCCCAGCGGGCGCGGTCCTTGGTGGCCTCGGCGAGCACATCGACGCGGACGAGGATCTCGCCGCCCCACGACGGCACGCGCGTATCGCTCGGGCGCAGCGTGATCGACAGGCCCGGCGTGACGGCGATTATGGGCGAGCTTGTCTTCGTGAAGCGTCCGCTGGCGGGGACGATGAAGCCCATGGGCGCGCGCCACGGCTCGTACGGATCGCGCACGACCACACGCGGCGGCATGTCGGTCACATCGTGGAACTCGAGGCCGTTCGCGGTCAGGACCGATGCGCCGCGCGCACCTGGCTCGGGAAGAACGAGCGTCCCGTCGCTTGCGAGAAAGGGTCGGGCGCAAGCGAGGGGCAGCAGGAAGAGGGCCGAGCCCAGAGCCATGGATGCACCGCGCAGGACGAGCGAGCGTCGCATCCCCAGCCCCATGGGCAGGATTATAGCCTCCGGCGAGAGCCGTGGGCGTCGCCCCGCCCCCAGCGGGCTCGCGCCTCGCCGCCCGCAGCGGCCTCGCGTCTCGCGCCTCCAGCCTGCAGCGGCCACGTGCTAAGTCCGAACCGACCATGAACGACGTGCAGGCCGATCGCTACGACCCGAGCGTGATTGAGCCCAAGTGGCAGCGGTACTGGGACGAACACAACACGTTTGTCTCCAAGAGGCATCCCGGGAAGAAAAAGCTCTACGTGCTCGACATGTTTCCGTACCCGTCGGGAGCGGGCTTGCATGTCGGCCACCCCGAGGGTTACACGGCGACGGACATCGTGGCGCGCCAGGCGCGCATGCGCGGGCTCGACGTCCTCCACCCGATGGGGTGGGACGCGTTCGGCCTGCCCGCCGAGCAGCACGCGATCGCGACGAACACGCATCCGAGCGACACGACGCGAAAGAACATCGCGACGTTCAAGCGGCAGCTGAAGAGCCTCGGCTTCAGCTACGACTGGGCGCGCGAACTCGACACGACCGATCCCGGCTACGTCAAGTGGACGCAGTGGATCTTTCTGAAGCTCTTCGAGCGCGGCCTCGCCTACCAGGCGAGCAGCCCCGTGAACTGGTGCGCCGCGCTCGGCACCGTCCTCGCCAACGAGGAGGTCATCGACGGCAAGAGCGAACGCGGCGACTATCCCGTCGAGCGTCTTCCGCTGCGGCAGTGGATGCTCAAGATCACCGCTTATGCGGATCGCCTCGACGCCGACCTTGGGGAACTCGATTGGCCGGAGAGCACGAAAGCCAAGCAGCACCACTGGATCGGCCGGAGCGAGGGGACGGAAATCGATTTCGAAGTGGAAGGCGTGTCGAACGCCAAAGTCCGGGTGTTCACGACGCGCGCGGATACGTTGCCGGGGGTGACCTACGTCGTCCTCGCACCGGAGCATCCGCTGGTGGTGACACTCGCGTCCCCCTCGCAAGCCGCGGCGGTGAACGAATACGTCGACGCGGCGAAGCGCAAAAGCGATCTCGATCGCAGCGAGGCGAAGACGAAGACGGGAGTCGCCCTCGGTGCGCGCGTGCGCAATCCGCTAACGGGCGATCTCGTTCCGTTGTGGGTCGGCGACTATGTCATCGCAGGGTACGGCACCGGCGCCGTGATGGCCGTGCCCGCGCACGACGAGCGGGACCACGCGTTCGCCAGGGCCTACGACCAGGCGATCGTGCAAGTCGTCGATCCCGCGGCAGGCGCTCCGGCGGTCAACGTGACGGAGGCAGCGTTCACGGACGACGGGGTCGCGCGCTACGGACGCCTCGTTCGCGGCGCGTCGGACTTCGTGCGCTCGGGGATGACGAGCGCCGAGGCACGGAGAGCGATCACGGCGTGGCTCTCGATCGTGGGCAAAGGCGGCCCCCGGATCACATACCGCCTGCGCGACTGGGTTTTCTCGCGCCAGCGGTATTGGGGAGAGCCGATTCCCATTTATTTCCCAGTCACGTGCGACGGCGACCCGCGCGTTCCGGGCGAGCCGTACACGATTCACTACGAGCAGCCGATTCCGGTTCCCATAGAAGAATTGCCGTT
Organism: Polyangiaceae bacterium; assembly: GCA_035482215.1. Lineage (GTDB taxonomy): Bacteria > Myxococcota_A > Polyangia > Polyangiales > Polyangiaceae > Palsa-1150. The sequence goes on from DATHQY010000019.1 coordinate 11,188, forward strand.
GCGCTTGCCCGTGCTCGACGATTTCCGCCCCGGGACGGACCCTGTTGGCCCGCTCGCACGGGCGGCGGACTGGCGGTTCTTCCAGCAAGATGGGCGCTGGTGCGCCCGCGAGACGAACACGATGCCGCAATGGGCCGGCTCGTGCTGGTATTATCTGCGCTACCTCGACCCGCACAACGAGCTGAAGGCGTGGAGCCAGGCGAGCTACGACGACTGGATGCCTGTCGACCTCTACGTCGGCGGCGGCGAGCACGCCGTGCTGCACCTGCTTTACGCGCGCTTCTGGCACAAAGTGCTCTTCGACATCGGCGTCGTGAAGGACGCCGAGCCTTTCCATAAGCTCGTTCACCAGGGGATGATCCTCGGTGAGAACAACGAGAAGATGAGCAAGGCGCGCGGCAACGTCGTCAATCCGGACGACATCGTGCGCGCCTTCGGCGCCGACGCGCTCCGCACGTACGAGATGTTCATGGGGCCGCTCGAACAGGTGAAGCCCTGGCAGACGAACGCCATCGAAGGCGTCCGGCGCTTTCTCGACCGTGCGTGGACCGTCGCGACGGGCCGCGTGTCGGACGATGCGGCCGCATACGACGAGGCGACGCAGAAGCTCGTGCACAAGACGATTCGCAAGGTGTCGGCGGACATCGAGGCGCTTCGCTTCAATACGGCGATCAGCGCGCTGATGATCCTCGTGAAGCACCTCGGGTCGCTTCCGGCCGTGCCGCGACCTGGCGTCGAGGCCGCGGTGCTGCTCTTGTCGCCGTTCGCGCCCCACCTCGGCGAAGAGCTGTGGGAGAGGCTCGGTCATGCGACGTCACTCGCGTATGCGCCTTGGCCTTCGTTCGATCCCGCGCTCGTCCGCGACGACGTCATCGAGATCGGAGTGCAAGTGAACGGGAAGTTCCGCGCCACGATCACGCTCGCGGCCGATGCCGACGAAGCGGCGGCGCGCGAAGCCGCGCTGGCTGAGCCGAAAGTGCGTGCGCACCTCGAGGGCAAAGCGATGAAGAAGTTCATCTACGTGAAGGGTAAGATCGTCAACATCATGGTGGGGTAGGGGCGCCCGTGGGGCGCTCGCTCGCGCCAGCGATCGCGTTCGTGCTCTCCGCGACGTCCGGCTGCGGCTACGGGCCGGTCTACGCGGCTTCACCCGCAGACGGCTTGGCGCGGCTGCACGTCGTGCTCGTTCGCACACTCGTACCTGACGCGGTCGCGAGCGACGAGGTCGCGGCGGGCATTCGCGATGCGCTCGCCCGGGCCTCGCTCCTTCGAACAGGGGACGGGTTCCCGCGGATCGAAGTCGAGGTACTTCGGCAAGACGAGGAGAGCCGCGGCATCGCCGACGTCGCGGGTCAGCCCGTTTCGCGTGCGAGCGGTCTCGGTCTCGTCGCGCGCGCGTGGATCGTGCGGAGCGCCGGCGCGCCGCAGGAAGACGACACGGGCGACATGCGCGCCGAAGAGGTCGTCGCGGTCGACGAGACCGCAGCGGGTATGCGCGATCCGCTTGCCAGCGCGTTCCACACGGACGACGCCTTGCGTGCCGCCGCGCGCCGGCTCGGGCACAAGCTCGGCGAGAGACTCATGGGCCTCCCCGCGGCAACCGAAGATCGCTAGCGTCCGTTTCCGGTGGTCGATGGGGCAAGCCAC
>DATHQY010000020.1:0-2654 GCA_035482215.1 Polyangiaceae bacterium
CGATTCCTCGTGAAGCGCCGGCCGCTCGTCGTCGCGGGCACGCACGGCAAGACCACGACGAGCGCGATGTGTGCGTTCGTTCTCTCGCGCGCGGGCTACGATCCCGGCTGGTTCATCGGCGGCATCCCGAAGAACCTGCCGGCGGCCGCCGCAATCGGGTCGACGGCGAGACGCCTCGCCCTCGTCGCGGGGCCGACCGCGGGGCGCGCGCCGTTCGTCGTCGAGGGCGACGAGTACGATGCGGTGTATTGGAACAAGCGGCCCAAGTTCCTCGACTACATCGGGGTCGGGGACGACGACGTCGCGATCCTCACGAGCGTCGAACACGACCACATCGACGTGTACCCGACCGAGGAGGCCTACGAAGCGGCGTTCGCAGTGTTCCTTCGCGCGGTCCCCGCGAACGGCCTCGTCGTATGCGACGCGCACGACCCCCGCGCGCGCGCCCTCGCAGAAGAGCACGCGCGAGCCAGGGTGGCGTTCTACGCGCTCGAGCGCGAAGACACGGGCCGCGCCACGCCGACGTGGATCGCCGCGCCGGCCGCACCCTTCGCCGATGGAGCGCAGGCGTTCGACGTGTTCGCCGGGGGGATGTCTTGCGGACGCTTTTCGTTGCGCGTCCCGGGACTCCACAACGTGCGCAACGCGCTCGGCTGCCTCGCCGCATGCGCGGAGGGCTTCGGCGTGCCGGTCGAAGAGGTACGCGCGCATCTTTCGGCCTTCGAAGGGGTGAAGCGCAGGCAGGACCTGCTCGGCCGTCCGCGCGGCGTCGCCGTTTACGACGACTTCGCGCACCACCCGACCGCCGTCGACGAGACCCTCCTCGCGCTTCGTGCGCGGCACCCGAACGGAACGCTCTGGGTGGTCTTCGAGCCGCGGAGCGCGACGGCATGCCGCGCGCTGCATCAGGACGCGTATGCCCGCGCGTTCGGCGCCGCAGATCGCGTGATTCTCGCGCCGCTCGGCCGCACGAACGTGCCGGAAGGCGAGCGGCTCGACGTGGCGCGGCTTGCGCGCGAGCTCGGCCCGAAGTGCGAGGCGCTGCCGGGCGTCGCGCCGATCGTGCAGCACCTGGCGGCGAACGCGAAGGCGGGCGACACGATTGCGGTCTTGTCGAACGGCGCGTTCGGAGGCATTCACTCGAAGCTCATCGAGGAGCTCGGAGGCGATCATGACGGAGGCGAAGCTGGCCCAGAATGACGGCCAAAACGAGGCAATCTGGCTGGAGGTCGCGCTCGACGCGGCCCGCGCCGCCGGCGAGCTCGCGAAGAAGGGCTGGCGCAAGCACCCGGTGTCGACGCACAAGGGCCGCATCGATCTGGTGACGCAGTTCGATCTCGACAGCGAGAAGCTCCTCCGCGAGCGATTGGGGCTCCGAACGCGCTTTCCCGTGGTCGGCGAGGAAGGCGGCGGCGAACGTGCCAAAGAGGCCGGCGGCCTCACGTGGTACGTGGACCCGATCGACGGCACGACGAACTTCGTGCACGGCCATCCGTTCTGGTGCGTATCGGTCGGCCTCTTCGCGGGAAGCACGCCCGTGGTCGGCGTCGTCGTCGCGCCTTCGCTCGGCGTCGAGTGGCTCGGCATCGCCGGCCTCCACGCGACACGCAACGGCGAAGTGTGCACCGTCAGCACGGTGGATTCGTTTCGTGAATCCCTCCTCGCGACGGGGTTTCCCTACGATCGCCACGTGAGCGAGGACAACAACTTCGACGCGTTCGTCGCCATCAAGAAGCAGTGCCAGGCGGTCCGCCGGTGCGGGTCGGCCGCGATCGACATGTGCTTCGTCGCAGACGGCACGTACGACGGATACTGGGAAAAGAAGGTCAAGCCGTGGGACGTGGCCGCAGGGAGCGCGATCGTGCTCGCCGCCGGCGGCAAAGTGACCGACTACGAAGGAAAGCCTTCGGATCTCGCGAACGGCCAGATGGTCGCGACGAACGGACACATCCACGGCTCGCTCATCGCGGAGCTGAACGCCATCGGAGAACGCGGCCTCGCCCTCACTCCCGACGCGGAGACAGACTAACAGAACGATCAGAAGTTCAGGGAGGTAGACGGCGCATCGACGGGGCGCGTCGTTCGAGGCCGACGAAGCGGCCTAGCTCACCCACTGCGAGGCCAGGGTCGTCGCCCGAGGAAGTCGGTCGTCGCGTAGGCCGTCGGTATAGACGACGAGCGAAGCCCGGTCGCCGAAAGCAAGCCGAATCAAGCGAAGGAACTCTTCGGCCCGCGACACGGCTACGTGTGCGTGCCACTCGCTATGCCAATGATCGGGCACGAGCGCCGAACGCAGTGCCAGCTCTGCATAGCCCCATCCGATGAATTGTCGTATTGCGCGCAGGATGCGCGCCCGGCCTTTGGTCGTCAGCGTGACCGTCCGGCGCCGCGTATCGTTGGTAATCACGTCGCGTTCGACGTAGCCCATTTCCTCGAGCCGTTTGAGCATGCGACTGACGACCGATGGGCAGACACCGAGAGTGCGCCACAACGCACCTTGTTGCGTCGGATATCGCCCCCTCTTGTGGATCACGTAGAGCATATCCATACGAGCCGCGGTGAGGCCCATCTTGCGGAGCGTCCGTCGCGTGAGCCCAAGCGTCGCGTAATACGCGCGCTTCAAACCGAAGAACACCGGGTGCATGCCAGCCGAA
>DATHQY010000021.1:0-13689 GCA_035482215.1 Polyangiaceae bacterium
ATCGACGCGATCCACCATCAGCAAAATCTAGGTCGACCACCACTATCTCCAACGTATGGAGGGAGAGAGAAACAAGGACGAAGGGAGGTAAAGATTGACAGAAGAAGGACGACGGCCACCGATGAGGGACTTGGGCACTCCCAAATACCTCCTTTCCTCCTTCCCTCCTTGTTTCTCCCTCTCGCTCTCGCTTCCGGCCATCAGTCCGCCATGGCGTCCCCGGCGTCGTCACCTGGCGCCGCTTGCGTTTCGGTGCCTCCGTCCGTCTCCGCGGCCGACCCCGCGCCCTGCGATTCGCGCACCGTGTGCCCGGTCACTTCTTCGTGCCCTTCGAGATCGATGATCGCTCCCCCGGTGGATTTGGCCACGGCGAGGGCAGGCGGATCCGGCACGAGCTGATTTCGCGCGTCGCGCCAGGTACCGCCTGCGAAATACACGGTTCCGTCCTCGCCGCGCACGGTCGTCCACGGCGCGAACCGCGCGCCCTCGGGCGGCATCACCCAGCGACCACGCCGCCACGCGAACAAGCGCCCTTGCCACACCCACTCGCCGTCGATCCAGACGGCTCCGGGGCGAGGCTCGGCGGGCACGGTCTCGACGCGCGCGGGCGGCGGCGGGTACGGCACCGGGGCAAGTGCGTCGGTCGTCTGCGCGACGTAAGCGGGGCGCGGCAAGCTGCCGGCGCACGCAGCAACGACGGCCAGGGCCGCCGCAAGGGGGACGGCGGCCGTCCGGATCACGAAGCGCATGACCGGGTCGAGCTAGCACGATTGATGCTCACTGCGCCGTGGTGACGAAATCCGGACGCGTTTGCTTCCACGCCCTCTCCGCTCTTCGCCGCAGCCGACGCCGCGGCATCCGCCTTTGGCTCGCGCCGATCCTCGCGGCCCTCGCAGGTGGATGCTCGCAGATGCCTCCGGGCCGCTCCGTGGTCGACAGCGTCGACATTCGCGGCGCGAAGGCCGTCGATCCGTCGGACGTCTCGGGCAAGCTCGCGACCGAGGAGAGCCCGAAGTTTCTGAGCCTGTTCCAGGGCTTCATTTACGATTACGAGGTCTTCGACACGGCAGCGCTCCAGCGCGACCTCGCACGCGTCGAGCGCTACTACCATTCGCGCGGGTACTACTCGGCCCACGCGCGCGCGGGCCGAGTTTTCGAGAAGGATCGCCACGTCCGCGTGCAGATCGTCGTCGAGGAAGGCCTACCGACCGTGAACCGCACCATCACGCTCGAGGGCGCCGAGGGACTCTCCGCGGTCGATCTCACCGCAACGCTCTCGGCGGCGCGAGCGGCACTGCCCAAAGGCGCCCCGTTCGACGAAGACAAGGCCAAGCAGTGCGAGGACGACACGAAGAAGGCGCTGGAGAACGCCGGATACGCTTACGCGAAGGTCGTGCGCGAATCGTTCGTGGATATCGTCAACCGGCAGGCCGATACGGTCCTCACCGTGACCCCCGGGCGCAAGGCTCGCTTCGGGCGCATCGCGATCCAGGGGCTCGACCCGGACGGGAACGGGCCGAGAAAGCAGGAGATCCCCGAAGCGCCGCTCCGCCGCGCGATCGACATCCGCGAGGGGGAGACGTACTCGTACGCGAAGCTCGACTCGGCCACGCAAGCTCTTCTCGACCTCGAAGTCTTCGCGGCGGTCACCATCACGCCGGACCTTTCGCACCCGGGGTCGGACGTCGTTCCGCTCACCGTCCACGTCGAACCGAGCCGCCTGCGAGAGGTGCGCCTCGGAGGCGGCTTCGAGTTCGACGAGATCAAAACCGAGCTCCACCTTCTGGCGGGCTGGGAGAATCACAACTTTCTGGGCGGGCTGCGCGACTTCTCCGTCGACTTCACGCCCGGCCTCGTCTTCTTCCCGACGCGCATCGACAACTGGATCGCTCCCACGGACTACTTCCCCGAAGAGAAGCTGCGCTTCGAGTTGAAACAACCGGGATTCATCGAAGCACGAACCGAGGGCTTCATCCGTCCGGAGTTCAACGTCTTTCCCCTCCTCGTGCAGACGGATCCGAGCCCGACCGATCGCGTCGTCGGGTATCTCGAGACGAAAGCGGCCGTCGGCGTCGACCGGACGTTCTGGAAGAGGCTCTACGTCGCGCTGAGCTACGACGTGCAGATCGAAGACCCCTTCCCCTACAAGAACGGCAGGGATCCGGACCTGAGCCTGCTCCCGATCTTCTATCCCGATCTGCTGATGCGGCTCGATTTCCGCGACGACCACGACCATCCCCACGCGGGCTTCTACCTCGCCAACGATCTGCAGATCGCCGGCGGCATCTTCGGTCCAGGCCCCGAAGACATCCGCGTCGAACCCGAAGCGCGCACGTACATCCCGCTGGGCCGCAAAGTAACGTTCGCGACACGCGCGGCCGTCGGGTTCCTTTTTCCCCAGAACTACGGCAACGTCATCGACACCCAACTGAACCAGGCCATCACCGCGGACAATCGTCGCGAGCGCGTCAGCGACATCGAAACGGTCCTCTTTCGTGGGTTCTTCTCCGGCGGCTCTACGTCGAACCGCGGGTTTCCGATTCGCGGCGTCTCGCCGCACGGAATCGTGCCGTTCTTGAATCCGGCGACCGCCACCCAGCAGGTCAACTTCGGGTGCAACCCGACGGCCGCGAACAACTTCAAGGTCGACGCCCAGGAGTGCTCCGTTCCCATCGGAGGTTTCACTCTCTGGGAGTTCTCCAACGAGGTTCGCTTCACCATCAAAGGCCCTCTTTCGGGCGCGACATTTTGCGACATGGGCGACGTCTCGCCTCACATCCTCGGCCAAGCGCAGGCCTTCCGGCTCGACCATCTGCACCTGTCCTGCGGAGTCGGCGCCCGTTACGACACGCCGGTCGGCCCCATTCGGCTCGACATCGGATACCGCATTCAGCCGCTGCAAGTGCTTGGTTATCCGAACGAGACCGCCGCGTTCAACGCCGATGCGTCGAACGGATACCAGCCGACGATTCTGGGGGTGCCCCTCGCGATCGCCCTCGGCATCGGAGAAGCATACTGACCGGCGTGCCTTTGAAATCCGCATCGCCGTTCGTTCGTTGGGTCGTTCGCCCGTTGCGGATCCTCGCGCTGGGAATCGGCGCTCTGGTCGGAGCCGTCGTGCTCCTCGTCGCGGTCGCGCTGGTCGCGATGGACCTGCCCTTCGCGCGCCGCTTCGCGGCTCGCGAGCTCAACGGCATTCTCGCCTCGAGCTTCAAGGGCAAGGTCAGCGTGGTGAACGTCGGCAGCCTCCATGTGACCGGGGTGAGCGGCGTCGACGTGCGCATCACGGCGCCGGACGGGACGGACGTCGTCACGGCGCTCGGCCTTCGCGCGCGCATCGCTCCGATCGCGCTCATCGCGTCGTTCCTCCGCCAGCACGACGCGTTTCGCGTGAACGTCTTCGACGTGGACGCCGACGCGATCGACGTGAACCTCGATAGCGACGGGTCGGGGCAGTTGAAGCTCCTCGCGGCGTTCGAGCCGCGTACGCCGTCGCCGCCCACGAACGGCGGCGGAAGGCCGATGCGGCTCGAGTTCCCGAGCGTCACGTTCGCGCATGCCAGGGCGCACGGGCAGATGGCCGGCGCGCCGCCGCTCGACGCGTCGCTCGATCGATTCGATGGCTCCCTCGTCGTCGCGCCGGAGACGACCGAAGTCGACATCGCGCGCGTACGTCTCGGGACCGTCGGAATGCCGCAAGGCGCGGACGCGCACGGCAACGTGGTCGCGCATCTGTCCATCCCTTCGGCGGCGGGCGCGTCGCTCAACGCACGCGCGTCCTTCGACGGCGACGTCGGCGGCATCCCGGCGACGGCGAAGGGCGACTACACGGGCGATCGCGTGAACGCCACGGCCGACGTGCCCGAAGTCGCGGCGGAGCGGGTACGCGCGCTCGTGAGCGCGGTGCCGCTGTACGGACCGGTGGCGGCGCACGTCGAAGCGCACGGGTCGCTCGAATCGTTGCCGGTCGTGGCGCACGCGACCTTGGGTCCGGCGGCCATCGACGTGCACGCCAACGCCCGCCTGGTCGGCGCGCTGCAGGCCACCGCGAGCGTCGATGCGCGTAACGTCGACTTGCGCACGTTTTCGCCGGCGGGACCGGCGTCGGACCTCGGGATGCACGCCGACGCACGGGCGGAGGTGAAGAAGGACGGGACGATGGCCGCGCACTTCGCGTTCACGACGCCCGAAGGCACGATCGCCGGGCAGAGCGCGCCGCCGACCGCATTCGCCGGCGAGGTCGAAGTGCGGCCGAGTCAGGGGCCGGGTGGCGGCGGAATGGACCTCGGGGCGCGCGGCAACGTGTACGAGCCCGGCGCGCCGATCGCGATCCAAGCGCACCTGTCGACCGGCGGCGCGGCGCCCGTCGTCGACTTCAATGTGGAAACCCACGCGGCGGATCTTCGCGCCCTGCACCGCATCGCGGACGTCGGTTCGGGCAGCGCGCGTCTTCGGCTCGCGGGGACCCTGACGCTCGCTACGCCCCCTTCGCTGGCCGTCGCGATCGACGGCGTCGTGCGCGACTTCGCGCAGGGCGACAACCGCGTCGACTCGGCGACGATCGGCGGCCACGCCGACGGCCCCCTCGGTGCGCCGGAGCTGCACGTCACTCTGGACGGATCCGGCGTGCGCGCGGGAAACTACCGCTTCGCGACCGCGCACGTGTCGACCGAAGGTGGCCTCGCCGAGCAGCGCGTTCGCGTCGCGCTCCGCGGGCAGAACACTTCCAACATCGACGCGGACGCCACGCTCGGGATCGGCCCGGCAATCACGGTCGACCGCGGGCAAGTCGCAATCGCGCGCGGTTTCGACACGCTGCGCGTCCAGATCGCGCACGCCCGCGTCGCGGGCAGCGCTGTCGACGTGTCGGGCGTGCGGATGACGGGCATCGGGCCGCCGACGGAGCTCGAAATGCACATACGACCCGATTCCGTGGCGCTCCGCGGGCACTCCAAAGGGATTGACCTGAAGGCGCTCGGCCACCTGCTCGGCGTCGATCAGACCCTTCGCGCCGGCACGTTCGCCTTCGATACGGATATCTCGATGCGCCGTACCGGCGCCGATGGGTCGGCGTTGCTCGACGTGACGGACGGCTGTTTCGGCGAGGTCGACGGGCTCAACGCCCACGTGGACCTGAAGCTCGATGATCGCAAGCTTCGCGGAAACCTGAACGCGGCGGCTGCCAGCATGGGCTCGATCGCGGCGAAGGACATCGACGTCGAGATCGGCGGACGCGGCCCTCTGGAGATCTCTTCGTGGCGGCGCGCGTGGGGCAAGCTTCACGTGGACGGATCGGCCAACCTCCGCAAAGTCGCGGACCTCCTGCCGGCGAATGCGCCGCCGCTCTTCGCGCGCATGGCGGGAACCATGTCCCTCCGCGCCGACATCCAGCGCGACAGCGAGTCGGACGTCACGCCGAACGTCGATCTCACGGTTTCGACGAAGAACCTCAAGCTCGGCGGCCGCGGCGACCCGGACGAGATTCGCCACGGGCTCGTGCTGATCCGGCCGCAGAAGTGGCAGGTCTACGGGATCGACCTGGACCTCACGGCTACGGCGAACGGCACGACCGGGGCCGCGAACGTCGGGCTCGACTTGCAAGACGGGCAAGGGCTCTTCGCGAGAGTGCACGCGAAGACCGCTGACTTTCCCTTTGCGCCGCTCATCGCGTCGCACCCGGATGCGATGGCGCGATTGATGAACACGGTGTTTTCCGCCGAGATCGATTTGCCCAAGCGAGACCTCGCGGGTCTACCCCAGCTTTTGGGGCTGAACCATGCGACCGGCGACGAGCAAGGCAAAGTGACGCTCGACGGGACGTGCCTTGCGCCGAAGCTCCGTTTCGACGGAAAAGCGCACGGCGTGCGCCTCGACGCGTCGGTGCTCACCGTGCCCCTCGACGGAGACCTGACCGCAACGTACGACGGCACGAAGGGGGACGCGAAGCTCGAAGTCCGCTCGAAAGACGCGACGCTGCTCGCCTTCGCCGCGAACACGAACGCGAAGGTCGCCGATTTCCTGGTGGGCGATGGGGACGCGGCACGCTGGACTGCGGGTGCCCACGCGCGCTTGAGCGACTTTCCGCTGGATTCGATCGGGCCGCTGTCCGATCGGCGCATGCACGGAAAGGCGAGCGGAGAGTTCGAGCTCGCGAACTTTCATGACGATGCACGTGTGCGCGCGGACATCGACGTGCGCGAACTCCGGGTCGGAAAGGTCCAATACGGGAAGGCGTCGCTCAAAAGCAAATACGACGGCCGCCATTTCGGCGTCGACGTCCACCTGGATCAGGGGACCGGCTCGGCCGACGCGAAAGCCGAGACGGGCATGCTCTGGGGCGCGCGAATGGCGCCCGCCGTCGACCCGAACGGCACGACGGACCTTTCGCTCCGCGCGCAGCACCTGAACGCGGGCTTTCTGGCGCCGTTCGTCCGTTCGTCGATGGACGAATTCGAAGGGACGCTCGACGCCGATGCGCGCGTCTCGATCGCGCCGCAAAAGAAGCCCGTGATGAGCGGCTCTGTGAGCTTTCAAAAAGGAACCGTGGAGCTCGCCGCACTCGGGCAGGAGCTCCACGACGTGCGGGCAAAAGTCGCATTTACACCGGACGGTGTCGTGCGCCTGTCCGACGTTTCCGCCTCCGGGACCAGCGGCCGGTTGACCGCGGCGGGGACGGCGCGCCTCGACGGAACGGATCTGCTCGGCGCGGAGGTCGACGTGAAGATCGCCAAGCGAGACGCATTGCCCGTGGACATGCAAGGGTCCGACATGGGAACGGCGTACGGGCAGTTCGCGATCAAGGCGGCGCCGACGGTTGATCGCCGCACGATGAACGTCACCGTGAACGTGCCCTCCATGCACGTCGAGCTGCCGCAGGCCGACATGCACACGGTGGAGGATCTGGACGACACTCCGAGCGACGTTCATGTCGGCGTCTACGCGGCGCCGAACAAGTTCGTATCGCTACCGCTCGACGGGGCGGGCAGCGGCTCGCCGCCGAAGGCGCCTTCCGGATCGCAAAACACGCTGAAGGTCACCGTGCAGCTCGGGCAGGATGTCGGCATCAAGCGAGGCACGGACCTCAAGGCCATGGTGAGCGGCAACGTGACGGCCGAAGTGAGCGACAAGACGATAGTCCGCGGACAGCTTCACCTTCGCGACGGCAAGCTCGACGTGCAAGGCAAGTCGTTCCAGATCGAGACGGGCACGGTGACGTTCGTCGGAGACCCGGGGAATCCCGAGATCAACGTCACGGCCGGGTGGAACGCGCCGGATGGAACGCGCATCCTCGCGGACTACGTCGGGCCTCTGAAGACGGGCAAAGTGACGCTGCGCTCCGAGCCGAATCGCCCGCAGAGCGAGATTCTCGCGATTCTCGCGTTCGGTACGGCCGATGGCTCCACGGCGACCCCCTACGCGACGCCGTCGCCCGACGCGGGGACGCAGGCCGGCACGACCGTCGGCGGGGTCGCCGCCGGAGGCCTCACCCAGGGCCTCAACAAGCTGACCGGCGTGGACATCACCGCGAAGATCGATACGAACCATATCAATCCGCGGCCGGAGGTCGCGGTGCAGATCGCGCGGGACATCTCGCTGCAACTCGCGGTCGTCCTCGGTACGCCGCCACCCGGAGAAAACCCGGATACGACCTACGTCACGGTCGACTGGCGTTTTCTTCGGCAGTGGTCGCTCGAGACGACGTTCGGCGACATGGGAAGCTCCATCGCCGACGTCGTCTGGCAACACCGCTATTGATTCGAAGTCATTCCTCGCAGCAGTACAGCAACGAGCCGGCGTTGCCAGCGACGCCGGGGCTGCAGGTCAGCGACGAGTCGTCGTCAGATGGCGTGTCGGACCCGGTGCACGAAAAGCCGAAGGAAGCCCCCGAGCAGCCGGTGACCGTCGGATCCTGCGAGCACGTGGCAGACGAGGCGAACGAGACGCAACAGTAGTCCGTGTTCCCGTTGGGGTCGGCCACCCCGTAGCTGCACTCGAGGCTGGAATCGGATTGATCCGGCGTGTCCCCGTTGTCACAGGAATACCCGAAAGAGCCGGAGGTACATCCCTGGACGGTTTCGTCCTGCGTGCAACCGGTCACGGCGGGTTCACCGGACACATCGGCGTTAACGGTGGCGGAACAAGCAAAAATATTGGCCAAAACGAAACAGGTAGGAACGAGAGCGAGAGCATGTCGGCTGACGACGGCGTTGAGGATCGCGTTCATGATCGGGCGCAGCACAGCAATTCGGGTGCCGGCACGAGGTGCGGCACGAGGTCGCGCAAGCGTGCGGTCCGGCCGCGGAAACGGCGCCGGCTCTCTTGCCGCACTGAGGCAAAGATGCCTCATGCATTCGGCCCAGCGTACCGATTTGACGCGGAACGTCCTGGCCGGCACGAACCTCGCAACGCCCGAACACACCAACGCGTGCCTGTCGGCACGCCCGGAGGACTTCATGAAATATGGACTCTTGTGGCTTCTTGGCGTCCCGATTCCGGTTCTCATCGTGCTCTATCTGATGTTTCACCACTGAGACGCGCTTGCGAAAATGAGCGGGATGAGGACTCGAAGACTCCCCGTCGGCGCCGAAGTGCAGGATCGCGGCGTCGACTTTCGTGTATGGGCACCCAAGCGACGGGCGGTCGACGTCGTCATCGACGGGAAGGCGACGGCTCTCGAGCGCGAGTCCGGCGGGTATTTCCGCGGCCAGGTGAGCGACGCGCGTGCGGGCAGCCTGTACCGCTTTCGCCTCGATGGCGACGGCGCGTATCCCGATCCGGCGTCGCGCTTCCAGCCCGAGGGGCCCCACGGCCCTTCGCTGGTCGTCGATCCCGCTCGATTCGAATGGACCGACCGCGAGTGGCCCGGTGTTTCTCTCCCGAAGCAGGTCATCTACGAAATGCACGTCGGGACGTTCACGCGCGAGGGCACATGGCGGGCCGCTGCCGCGCACCTCGAGAAACTCCAAGGCGTGTGCACCGTCATCGAGATGATGCCCGTGGCCGAGTTCGACGGTGAATTCGGCTGGGGGTACGACGGAGTCTGCTTCTTTGCTCCTACCCGCATCTACGGAACGCCGGACGACCTGCGCGCCTTCGTGGCGCGCGCCCACGCCCTCGGATTCGGAGTGATTCACGACGTGGTCTACAACCACCTCGGCCCGTCGGGCAATTACCTCCCGCAATACTCGGACGATTATTTCAGCGAGAAGCATCACACCGATTGGGGCGCGGCGCTCAACTACGATGCGCCGGGCAACGCGGGATTGCGGGAGCTCGTGGTCGCCAATGCGGGATATTGGATCGACGAATTCCACTTCGACGGGCTTCGCCTCGATGCCACCCAGTGCATCATGGACGATTCGCCGGTCCACATTCTCCGGGAGATCGGCGAACGCGTGCGATCGGCGGCGGGCCGACGGAAGACCTTCGTCGTCGCCGAGAACGAGCCCCAGAACACACGGCTCGCGGGCGCCATCGAGTCGGGCGGCTACGGGCTCGACGGCCTCTGGAACGACGATCAGCACCATTCGGCCTACGTCGCGCTGACGGGCCAGGCGGGCGCGTACTTCAGCGACCACCGCGGCGAGCCGCAGGAATTCGTCTCCGCCGCGAAATATGGATATCTGTTTCAGGGCCAGTGGTATTCATGGCAGAAGAAGCGGCGCGGGCGCTCGTCGCGCGGGCTCGCGCCGGCGGCGTTCGTGACGTTTCTCGAGAATCACGACCAGGTCGCGAACACGGGCTTCGGCAAGCGCCTCCACGCGCGGACCCATCCGGGCCGCTATCGCGCGCTCACGGCGCTCATGATGCTCGGTCCGGGCACGCCCATGCTCTTCCAAGGCCAGGAGTTCGCGTCGTCCTCGCCGTTCTTGTTCTTCGCGCATCACACGGGAGACCTCGCCGCGGCGGTTCGGAAAGGGCGCGCGGAGTTCATGCGCCAGTTTCCGTCCGTCGCGGCCGCATCCAACGAATTCGAGGACGACGATCCGAGCGACCCCGCCGTCTTCGCGCGGTGCAAGCTCGACGACGGCGAACGGGACAAGAACGTCGAAGCGGTGCTCTTCCACAAGGATCTATTCGCGCTCCGGCGCGACGATCCGACGCTGTCCGCACAGGGCGAGCGCGGGTTGGACGGCGCCGTCCTCGGACCGGCGGCGTTCGTCCTCCGCTGGTTCGGCGAAACCGAAGCGCTCGATCGCCTGCTCCTCGTGAATCTCGGCACGGAGATCCATTTGGGGTCGGCCGCGGAGCCCCTGCTCGCGCCTCCCTACGGAAGCGCGTGGTCCCTTTCGTGGTCGTCCGAGAGTCCGCACTACGGAGGCAACGGAATGGTCAATCCGGAGGAAAAAGAGGGTTGGACGCTGGCAGGCGAATCCGCAGCGCTCCTCGCGCCGGTGCTCGAGCCATGAACGATCCCATTCTGCGCATCGCCAAACCGACCACGGCTCTCCCGGGGATCGACGAGCTCTCCAAAGAAGAAGACCCCACGAGCCCGTTCGTGACACGCGAGTGGCTCGTGACCAACGGCCTGGGCGGATACGCGTCGGGCACGATGGCCGGAATCGCGACGCGTCGCTTTCACGGCTTGCTGATCGCGGCGCTCGCCGCCCCGCACGGTCGCACGATGATGCTCTCGCATCTCGGCGAGGTCGTGCGCCTGCCGGACGGACGCGCATTGCAACTCAGTGGTCAACCAGGACCGCCCGTGCACGGCGCTCCGCTCGAACGGGCCACGCTGGTCGAGTTTCGGCTCGAGCTCGGTCTTCCGGTCTGGCGCTATGACGCCGGCGGCGTCGTCTTCGAGCGCCGCATCTGGATGGGGTATCGCGAGAATACCGTATACGTGAGCTATGATCTCATGCCCACGGATGTCGCCGTGGAGCTCGAGATCGAGCCGTGGGTCCGGTTTCGCCCTCACGAAGGCGCGCTCGATGCGCCCCTGGGCGGTCCCTATGCGCTGACGGTGGAGGGCGATCGCTACCAGATCACCTCCGAGGGATACCCTCCCCTCCACATGCGGATGAGTGGCCGGACGGCGACGTTCACCATCGACAACAAGCGCATCGGCGACGTGCGCTACCTGTTGGAACGGACGCGGGGCTACGACTCGATCGGCGAGCTGCACAGCCCGGGCTTTTTTCGCATGGCGATGCAGCCCGGAGTGACCGCTACGTTCGGCGCATCGACGGAAGAGCCGGACGGCCTCTCCGCGCGGTCGCTCGCGGCCACGCGCGAAGCGGAAGTCGGCCGCCGCAGAAAGCTCCTCGCCTCGGCGACGCCCGCTGCGCAGGAAGGCCTCGCGGCCGACCTCGTGCTCGCCGCCGACCAGTTTCTGGTGACGCCGCGAGCTCGCGCCGAGAGCGCCGAAAATGGGGACGCCGCGGTCGAAGACGCGAGGACGGTCATCGCGGGCTATCATTGGTTCACCGATTGGGGCCGCGACACGATGATCAGCCTCGAAGGCCTGACCCTGGTGACGGGCCGCGCGAAAGAGGCGGGCTACATCTTGCGCACCTTTGCCAACTACGAGCGCGACGGCCTCATACCCAATCTCTTTCCCGAGCACGGCAACGAAGGGCTTTACCATACGGCGGACGCAACGCTCTGGTTCTTCCATGCGATCGACCGGTACGTCGAGTACACGAAGGACAAGGATACGCTGCGCCTTCTCTTGCCCAAGCTCGAGGACATCGTCCAGCATCACGTCACCGGAACGCGCTTCGCCATCGGCGTCGACGCGCGGGACGGCCTGCTTTCGCAAGGGGCGCAGGGCTACGCCTTGACATGGATGGACGCCAAGGTCGGCGACCTGGTGGTGACGCCGCGGCGCGGGAAGGCCGTGGAGATCAACGCGCTCTGGTACAACGCACTTTGCCTTCTCGCCGAATGGGTCGAAGCGGAAAGGGGCCCCACGAAGGCGCAGAAGTACCGCGACCTCGCGAAGCACGCCCATACCTCGTTCAACGCACGGTTCTGGTACGAAGCCGGCGGCTATCTCTACGACATCGTGGATGGCGAGAATGGGGACGATTGGTCGTTCCGTCCCAACCAGATTCTGGCGATCTCACTGCGCCATCCGGTGCTCGAGCCCGCGCGATGGACGCGCATCGTCGATCAGGTGAAAGAGCGCCTCGTCACGCCGGTGGGCCTGCGGTCGCTGACGCCCGACCATCCCGACTACCGCTCCAAGTACTTCGGCGACTTGCGCGCGCGTGACCTCGCCTACCACCAAGGGACCGTATGGGCATGGCTCATCGGCCCATTCGTCGACGCATGGCTGAAGACCCATGGCGATGCGAAGACGGCCGCCCACCTGCTCGAAGGCTTCGTCGCGCACATGTCCGAGGCAGGCGTGGGGTCCATCAGCGAGATCTTCGACGCGACAGCCCCCTTCACGCCGCGCGGATGCATTGCCCAAGCGTGGAGCGTGGCGGAAGTCCTTCGCTGCCTCGTGAAGACCAAAGCGACCCCCGCACAATAGGACACGGCCAGCACCGCTTTCCGTAGGGCCCGGTCGAGAACGCCGCACGGGCTCACAGCCTGTCCGATGACACCCGGCGCCGTCTCGGGACACCTCACCGGCTCTTTCGGGCCAGGCCCCCGGCCGGCTCCCCCGGCTATGGGCCTTCCATTGCCCTGGCAATGAAGGGCCGATAGCGCGGCTTTTTTCGCGCGGCTTCCGGGGATTCGCTCGGCGACGCGAGAGGGCCGCCGTCGGCCGCTGGGCGTTGGCACGCCACGTGTTCTTTCGGCTGGGAATGGACCCCGTATTTTTCGGTTTGAAGCGCGCGTATTACGCCACGCTGGGGCTTACGCGACGGACCCTTGGCAGGATGGGCCTCACGGCGGCTCGTATGGATATGCTCTACGTCATTCACAAGAAGGGACGATACCCGACGCTGCAAGGCCATTTGTGGCGCACGCTGGGTGTCTGCCCCTCGGTCGTCAGCCGCATGCTGAAGCGGCTCGAGGAAATGGGCTACGTCGAGCGCGACGTCGTCACCAACGACACGCGAAAGCGGACGGTCACGTTGACCACCCAAGGGCGGGCCCGGATTCTGCGCGCGATACGCCAATTCATCGGCTGGGGTTACGCGCAGCTGGCGCTCCACTCGGCGCTCGAGCCCGACCACTGGCATAGCGAATGGCGAACCCACGTGGCCGTCTCGCGCGCCGAAGAGTTCCTCCGTTTGATACGGCTCGGATTCGGCGATCGCGCTTCGCTCGTCGTTTACACCCGCGGCCTGCGGGACGACCGCCTCCCCAGGTCGACGAGCCTCGTCTCGCGGTGGGTGAGTTAAGGCCCCTGCTACGGCAGGGCGGCGATCATTCAACTGCGCGCCGTTCCCACGAGGACCGCGAACGGCATCGCTTCGAAGAGCTCCGATACGCGAACCGATTCGCCGCAACGAAGCTTTCGGCCGCTGAGGACGTCTTCGAGCTCCGCCGGCGCCCATTCTTCGGGAATTTTCACGGCCGTGTCCTTCCACACCGACGCGGCGGGCATCTGGCTCCAATCGGTCTGAAGCTCCGTAAAGAACCGCCCCGCGACGGTCAACGCGATGCGCTTCGACGCGCGCCGAGCGAACGCCACCACGTTGCGAGCCCTTCCCCCGGAAGTCGCCAGCGGGACGTAGGCGCCGGCGGCGAAAAGCTCTTCTTCGGCGCGGCGGCGGCGCAAGAGGGCCC
>DATHQY010000022.1:0-2652 GCA_035482215.1 Polyangiaceae bacterium
AAGGAGTGCCCACCCTATGCGGGACGGCCGAGTGAGGGCAAGGGTTCCGTAGGCCGCGTTGCGATGCGCGGCGGGCCCGGCTACGCTGAGCTACGATGCAAGAGGCCGAGGTTTCGTCACCGGCCGGCGTGGTGAAGCCGACGCGCGTGCGTGCGCCGTCACAGCCGGTCGAGGTCCGCCACGCCGCCGATCTGCCTTACGACACGTTCTTGCGCGAATACGTGATTGCGCGGCGTCCCGTGCATATCCGAGGCGCCGTCGAGGGATGGGCCGCGCTCCAGAAGTGGACTCCCGAGTATTTCAAGACGCGCTTTGCGAACAAGTCCGTCGCGGTCTCGTACAAGGACCGGATGCCGTTCGACGAGTTCGTCGACCGCGTCCTCGCATCCACGCGTGAAAAGCCGGGCCCGTACATGTTTCGGCTCTTTCTGCATGAAGAGCTGCCCGAAGTGCTTCCCGACCTGATTCCGCAGAACCCCTACGGATTCCCCGGGCGGTACGCGAGCCCGCTCATGTTCGAGTACTACCGCAGGCCCGACGGGTACTTGAAGCTCCTGTTCGGCGGCATCGGCGGCAGCTTCCCCGTCATGCATTACGACGGGGACGACTCGCACGCGGCCATCACGGAAATCTACGGAGACAAGGAGTTTCTCCTCTACTCGCCCGAGGACACGCCGTACCTCTACCCGAGCCCCGCGCGGGCGAACCATTCGCTCGTCGACGACCCCTACGAGCAGGATCTCGCGCGCTTTCCGCTTCTCGCGAAGGCCACGCAGTACGGCGCATACCTGAAGCCGGGAGACACCATCTTCGTGCCTGCCGGGTGGTGGCATTCCGCTCGCGCCGCCACGACCTCGATCTCCGTTTGCCAAAACATGGTGTTCGGGCCCGATTGGGGAGGCTTCGTGCATTGCACGACGGACGGGCCGCCCACGCTCAAACAAAAGGGCAAGAAGGCGTACCTGGCTGCCGCCGGCGCCGTGATGTCGGCGATGGAGACCGTACAGCGACGCTATCCGCGCGCGGCGAAAGCCCTCCGGGTGCCCGCCATGTTGGCACCCGTCTCGAGCGTGGCCATGGCTCGCGATCCCAGCAGCCACCGGCTCCGCATTCGCGTGTCGACGGGCTGAGGCGCCTCCCCGCGCGGCGTTCGTTCCGATGCTCGACTGGAAGCGCACTTACGCGCCGCTCGTGGGCGGTGCGCTCGTCGCTCTCGGCGTTGGAGCGCTCTGGTTCTATCGCGCCTACCGCGTCGTGCGGATCGAAGCCACGTGCTTCTCCCCGCCGACGGGGCCCGTTGCGGTGCCGGCGATCCTGGCGGACCTCCCCGGGCGGCGCGATGTCGGCTTTCGCGCGTGCGGCGGTGTCGAAATCCGCGGCTGGTACTTTTCCTCGAGGAATCGCGCCGCCGTTCTTCTGGCGCACGGCACGGACAACGACCGCCGCCAGCTCGCGCCTTTCGCGCGCACGTTGATCGACGAGGGTTTCGGCGTTCTCGCGTTCGATTTCCCAGGCCACGGCGAAAGCGGCGGCCGGGTCACCTTCGGGCGCTGCGAGGTCGACGCCCTCCTGCAGGCCACGTCGTTCCTCGCCGCGGAGCCGGATGTGGATCCGGCGCGAATCGGCGCGATCGGTCTGTCGATGGGTGCGGTCTTGCTCGCGGTCGCCGCCCCCGAAGAGCCGCGCCTCCGCTCTCTCGTTCTCATTTCGCCCTTCGCCGACTCCGTCGAGCAAACGAAGAACGAAGTCTCCCGCCTCAATTGGCTCGCCCGGTGGGGCACGCTCACGGTCGATCGCTACTACATGCCGGACGGCCCACTCCGCCCCGTCGATGCGGTCAGTGGGATCAAAGATCGCTCAGTCCTCGTCGTGGGTGTGGCGGATGATCGCACAGTCCCTCTTGCCATGACCCGCCAGGTGTACGACGCGGTCGACGCCCAGAGCGTGAAGAAGGACTTCTTCGTGGTCCCCACGGGGGGACACGCAAATGTCACTGTGTTGGCCGCCGGTGCGTGCGCGGAGCGCATCGTGGGGTTTTGCCGCAAAACTCTGCTCGGCATCCACTGACCGGCTCTACGGAGTCGCTGGTAGGGCCACGCCGGGCTTGCGTTTTGGAGCGCGCCGTCGTGTGGTGAAGGTTGGCTCGATTCATCCCGAGTCACTCCGAGAGGTCCGTTCGTGGACACGGTCGAAACCAGACGCTTGCACCGCCTCGTGCTCCTGTGTGCCGCAGGTGCCGTCTTGATCCAGCTCGTGTACGGCCTCCGTTACCGGTTTGGTCCGATCGACGACGCGTACATCCATCTGCGAGTCGCACAGAACCTCGTTCGTGGGGACGGCCCCGTGTTCAACGTGGGCGATCGGGTCGAAGTCACCTCTTCCCCGCTATGGACCCTCCTTCTGGGCGCCGGCCTCCGTGCCGGCCTCTCGTCCCACGCCGTCATCCTCCTCGGAGCGCTCGGGTCTGCGGCGCTCGCCGGTGCGGCAGCGGCGTGGCTGGGCGCGGAAGTCGCGGGCACGCCGGGCGTCGTGGCGTCGCTCTTGCTCGCGACCCTCCCGGGCTTCGCAGCCTGGACCGGCAGCGGCATGGAAACGCCCCTCGCGGTCGCCGCGGTCGCGTCGGCGACGGCGTCGATGCTCGCGACCACGAGC
>DATHQY010000023.1:0-3395 GCA_035482215.1 Polyangiaceae bacterium
TCTAGTGATCCGGTTGTCACGCCAGTGGCATCGCCGGGTAGCTATGTACGGAACGGATAACCGCTGAAAGCATCTAAGCGGGAAGCCGGCCTCAAGACAAGGTGTCCCGGACCGCAAGGTCCCTAAAGGCCCCTCGTAGACCACGAGGTTGATAGGCCGGGTGTGGACGCGAAGCAATTCGCGGAGCTAACCGGTACTAATAGGCCGTGTGGCTTTGCCATATCTCTAAGGCAACATTTGAGAATCGCGCGCGGGATTCGGATTGCGAATCCTGCGGCCCCTTCTTCGATTCCGCTGCGGACGACGATCCAAAGATTTCCGGTGGTGCTCTCGAGGAGGCCACACCCGATCCCATCCCGAACTCGGAAGTTAAGCTCCTCGGAGCCGATGGTACTGCACGGGAAGCCGTGTGGGAGAGTAGGACGCTGCCGGGATTTTTCCCAAAAGAGCTCGCGAAATGCGGGCTCTTTTTCTTTTGTCTGCGCGATCTTGAACTAGGCTTCACGAGATGCGCTTTCGGTTCGCGTTGCCGCGGGCGTGGGCCATCGCGGCAACGGGCGCCGGCCTGGCTCTGCTGGGCGGCGCGCTCGCCGTCGGGCCCGCCGTCCGCGCGGCTGTGCGCGCCGAAGCGACGCGCCACCGTGTTCACGTAACCATTGGCTCGGTACGGCCCGCCTGGTACGGCGTCGTGCTCACCGACCTCGACGCCAGCCCGGACGGAGTGCCGGGGGTCGACCTGCGGCTCGACCGCGTGTTCGTCGATTTGACCTGGTTGTTTCAGGTTCACGAGCTCGAGGCATCGGGCGGTCTCCTGCTACTTGCCGGCGACGAAGCCAACCTGCGGGCGGATCTCGAGACGTGGCGTGGCGGGTCAGCTTCGCCAGCGGCGGCGAGACGCACCCCGTCGAGCCTGCAGTGGTCCGTCTCGGACTTGTCGATTCGCTGGACGGCGGACGCCGGCTCCGAGCCTCGATGGGTCGCGAACGGTGTTGCGGCGCATTCGTCGCCGGCGGGCACCGAGCTCCACATCGGCGGTTCGCAACTGCACCTCGGAGCGTGGTCTCTCGCGGTCGCGGATGTGGACGCGGATCTCGGCCCAAGTGCTGCTCTTCACGCAGGGCATTGCGCGACCGCAATCGTCTCGTGGCAAGCGACCGCCGACGATCCGCGCTCGCTCGCGAGCGCCGACGAGCCTCGCGGACATGCCACCGCCGACGACCCGCGCGCGCTCGCGCACGACGTCGCGCCTCCAAAGAGCACCCCGGTCGCGCTTGCGGCCGCTCCCGCGGGGCCGCGCGTTTCGAAACCGAAACGCTCGGAAAGCGGGAACCCGGTCGCCGCGGTGGGCCCCGAGGAGCGCTGGGCTTCGACGCCGGTCGACTTACCGGACCTCTCGCTCCTGCGGGCGAAAGTCGACCTCCTTCGCGGCGTGCTGTCCGAGCGCATCCCCGGCGGAGCCCATTTCGACGTGGGCGCTCTCACGTGGAGGGTCACTCTCCCGGCGCCGCCGCCGTCGCCCGGCAGACGCGATGCCGCGCCCCCCCCTCTGACCCTCGGCCCGGGACCCCTGTCGATCGCACGATCGCCGGCGGGTATCGAGGTCCGCTTTTCCGCGGACCCCGCTCTTGCCCCGACGCCGCTCGCCGTTCATGCGCTCTTGCCGACAGACGGGTCGGATCCCGCGATCTCGCTCGATGGAGGGCCGGTCCCTCTACCGGCAATCGGAATCCAAGAAGGCGCCGCCGGCCTCGTGGACGTCGGGCGCTCCTCGCTTTCAGGGCGTGCGCGCGTGGTCCTCGCCGGGGACGGCAGCGCGCTCACGTTCGACGGGGAGCTCGGGCTGCATCGTCTTTCGATCGACGAACCTCGCCTTGCCGCGGACATCGTCCGGGATCTCGACCTCGAGGTGCGCGCGCGCGGCGCCGTCACGGCCTCGCATCAGCTCCGTCTCGACGACCTCGGCGCCTCCGTGGGCGCACTTCGTCTCGATGCCGCAGGAACGCTCGATCAAGCACCCGACCATTGGAGCGGCAGCATCCATTTCGAGTCGCCCGAAGCGAGCTGCCAGTCGCTGATGAATAGCCTGCCGCCCGCGCTGCTCCCCGATCTCGAGGAAACCCGCATCGTCGGCACATTCGAAGCGCACGGACGCCTCGCGTTCGATTCGCGCGATCTCGACTCGCTCGATCTCGCCTACGACACGGCGGACCACTGCAAGCTCGCCAACGTCCCCTCCTGGCTCTCGCACGAGCGCTTCGAACACTCCTTCGTGCACCGCATCTATCTGCCCGACGGCACGATCGGCGAGCAGACCACCGGTCCCGGCACCACCAACTGGACGCCGCTCGACGACATCAGCCCGTACATGGAGGTCGCGGTGCTGACGACCGAGGACGGTGCGTTCCCCAAGCACCATGGATTCAATCGGGCGGCGATCCGAGCCTCGCTCATCGCGAACCTCAAGGCGCGTCGCTTCGTGCGAGGCGCGAGCACGATCACCATGCAGCTCGCGAAGAATCTCTTTCTCACACGAGGAAAGACGCTCTCGCGAAAGCTCGAGGAGGTCGTGCTCACCGAGTACCTCGAGCAGACCTTCGCGAAGGACGAGATCTTGGAGCTCTATTTCAACGTGATCGAGTTCGGCCCGGCCGTCTACGGCATCACGGCGGCGGCGGACTACTACTTCGGACGGACGCCCGCGGAGCTGAACCTGGCCGAGTGTCTGTTCCTGTCCTCGCTCCTCCCGTCGCCGCGTCGTTACGCGGCCGTTCGCGACGCGGGAACTCTTTCGGACGGCTTTCTTCGCACGATCCACACGCTGATGAACGTCGCGCACAAGAACGGTCGGATCAGCGACGCGGATCTGGCCGAGGGTGAGAACGAGAGCGTGGTCTTCTGGACCGGAGGGGACAGGCCGCCGCCGCGTCCTGCGGTGCAGGCGCGCCCGCGCCTCGACGGCGAAGACGTGGAAGACGTGACGCTTCCTCCCGACGGTCCCTGACGCGTCGAATCAGCTTCCTCGCGACCGCAAGGCCGCGAAAAAATCGCGCAGCCGCCGCGCGCACTCTTCTTCCAGCACGCCCTGCGCGATCTCGTAGCGATGGTTCAGCGGCGCGTCGCGCCCGATGCCGAACATCGTCATGACGGCACCCGCTTTCGGATCCAGGCAGCCGAACACGACGCGAGCCACGCGCGCGAGAACGAGAGCTCCCGCGCACATCGCGCAAGGCTCCAGGGTCACGTACGCCGTGGCTCCTTCGAGGCGCCAGCCGCCGATCGTGCGCGCGGCCTCCCGGATCGCGAACATCTCCGCGTGCGCGGTCGGGTCGGCGAGACCCTCGCGTGCGTTGCGCCCGCGACCGAGCTCGCGCCCCTCGGCATTCACGATGACGCAG
>DATHQY010000024.1:0-5783 GCA_035482215.1 Polyangiaceae bacterium
CGGCGGTTCTGGCGCGCGCGGTCGGCGCGCACGGCGCCGTGGACGCTTGCGATGCGCTCCCGGCGAAGCTCGACCGCCTTCGCGCGGAGCTCGCGGGGCTCGGGTTGCGCCCGCGGGCCACGTTCCCGGTCGACTGGACGGGCGGGTCGGGCGACGTCACGGGCCTCTATGATCGCGTCCTCGTCGACGCGCCGTGCTCGGGCGTGGGAACGCTCCGCCGCCGGCCGGACCTTCTCCTGCGTCGCGAGCCGGCCGACCTCGCGGCGATGGCGCGCGCGCAGCGGGCGATCGCAACGCAGGCGGCGCGGCACGTGCGGCCCGGGGGGACCCTCCTTTACGTCGTGTGCAGCGTGCTTCGCGAAGAGGCGGAAGACGTCGTCGCAGAGCTTCTGGCGGCGCGCCCGGAATTGCGCCCCGCGCCGTTCGAAGGTTCGGCCGCGCGAGCGATTGCGGGGGACGAACCGTCGTTTCGGTTGCTTCCGCACGTGCACGGCACGGACGGATATTTCGTCGCGCAGTTCGTTCGTGGCGGCTAGCCCCTGGATTGCGGTGCCGCCACGCGTCGCTATACGCTAGCTCCCGAACTTCCCTGGAGAATGATCGGCCCATGCTCATCGACGTGACCCTTCCCCAGCTCGGCGAAAGCGTGAGCGAAGGGACGATTTCGAAGTGGCTCGTTCGCGAGGGCGACGCGGTCGTCAAAGACCAGCCGCTCGTGTCGATCGCGACCGACAAGGCCGACAGCGAGCTGCCCGCCCCCGTCGCGGGTCGCGTGGCCAAGCTGCTCGCGACCGAGGGGCAAGTGGTGCCGGTGAAGGCGGTCATCGCGCAGATCGAGGAGGGCGCGGGTGCCTCCGCCTCGACGCTGTCCGCCGCTCCGGGCGCGCCCGTCTCGCTGCCGCCTCCTGCAGCCGTTCCGCCTCCTGCGCCACTGCCCGCGAACGCGCCGAGCGCCGCCGCAGCGCCGAGCACCGGCTCGGTATCGCGAAGCGCCATGGGCGCACCGCTCGCCACCCCGAACGTGCGCAAGACCGCGCTCGAGAACGACGTCGATCTGGATCGGGTGCACGGCACGGGCGAGCGCGGTCGCGTCACGCGCGACGACGTGCTCCGCGTAGCCTCCGGAGCCGCGAGCCCCAACCGCCCGTCGGCGCCGCCCCCCGAGATCGAGCCGCCCGCTCGCGCGACGCCGCAGACCAAGCAGCTCGGGCAACTCATCAACCAGGGCGGCGGGTTCGTCCCGCCGATCCCCGGGGTCGGCTTCGGCGCGTTCAAAGTGCCTGCATACAGGCAGAACGACGGCGACAAGGTCGTCCCCTTCACGCGCCGGCGCCGCATCACGGCCGACCACATGACGTATTCGAAGTTCGCTTCGCCGCACGTCGTCACCGTGGCCGAGGTCGATCTGCACAAGGCGAGCAAGCTGCGTGAGGCGCACAAGGAGCGCTACAAGGCCGAGGGGATGAGCCTCACGATGCTCGCCTTCGTGGTCGTCGCGACGGCGCGCGCGCTGCGCGAGAATCCGCAAGTGAACGCGCGCGTCCTAGACGACGCATATGTCGTCCTGAAGGACGTGAACCTCGGCGTCGCGGTCGACTCGCCCGACGGCCTGGTGGTTCCAGTGGTTCGCCGCGCCGACGAACTCGGGATTCGCGGGATCGTCCGCGCGATCGACGACATCGCGAAACGCGCGAAGGCGGGCAAGATCACGATCGACGACCTGAGCGGCGCCACGTTCAGCGTGTCGAATCCCGGGTTGAAGGGCAATTTGTTCGGCGGGGCGATCATCAATCAACCGAACGTCGGCATTCTGCGCATGGGCGAAATCCAGAAGCGCGTCGTCGTCGTCGAGGCCGACGGCGAGGATCACATGGCGATCCACCCGGTGATGTTCATGGCGCTCTCGTACGACCACCGCGTCGTCGACGGCGTCGCAGCCAATTCGTTCCTCTGGCGCGTCACGGAGATCCTGGAGAAGGCCGACTTCGACGTCTGAGCACGCTATACTTCGATGTATGGCGACCGGTAGGGTCCCGACCGTTTCCGCGATCCGTTACGTGCGCGCGCACTTTCCGGAGGCGGAGCTCGTGCCAGAGAGCAAACGGCATCTGGTCCGTAGACGCGACGATCGGCTCGTTCGGTGACTCTTTGGAGCGTGATCGGTCGTCGATCGAGCCGAAAGAGTCGGCACAGAGCCAGGAAGGCGCTTTGCCGAGCCAGGGAACGAGTTGTGTGGCTCGATCGAGTCGTCTCTTGGCTCGATCGAGTCTCCTATTGGGCTCGGGCCACCGAATCAGGACCGATCGAAGCGCATCGAGCGGGAGGAGCGACGGGACGAGGCGAGAAGCGGCGCCAAGAAGCGCCCGGTGAACGAGGCGTCCGTTCGCGCGACGTCCTCGGGCGTGCCCTGCGCGATCACCATGCCTCCGCGGGCGCCGCCTTCAGGCCCCAAGTCGATGACCCAATCGGCGCATTTGACGACATCGAGGTTGTGCTCGATGACGACCACCGTGTTGCCCGCTTCGACGAGCCGCATGATCACCGCAAGGAGCTTCTGGATATCCTCGAAGTGCAAGCCCGTCGTCGGCTCGTCGAGCACGTAGAGCGTGCGGCCCGTCTGCACTTTGCCGAGCTCGCGGCTCAATTTCACGCGCTGCGCTTCGCCGCCGCTCAGCGTCGTCGCGGGCTGGCCGATTTTCATGTAGCCGAGGCCGACTTCGATCAACGTATTGAGAATCCGCGCCAGCGCTGGGAATGCCGAGAAGAGCTCCGCGCACTCTTCGACGCTCGACTCGAGCACGTCGTGGATCGAGCGGCCTTTGAAGCGCACGTCGAGTGTATCCGCGTTGTAGCGCTTGGTCCCGCAGGCTTCGCACGGCACGTAAACGTCCGCGAGAAAGTGCATTTCGACCGTGACGACGCCGTCGCCCGAGCACGCCTCGCACCGTCCCCCCTTCACGTTGAAGCTGAATCGCCCCGCGCCGTAGCCGCGCGCCCGCGCCTCGGGCAGCCCCGCGAAGACGTCGCGAATCAAGTCGAAGGCCTTCGTATACGTGCCGGGGTTCGACCGCGGCGTGCGGCCGATGGGCGTCTGGTCGATCGCGATGACCTTGTCGAGCGCGGCGAGGCCTTTGATCGCGCGGTGCGCGCCGATCGGCTCCGCGCTGTCGTGCAGCTCGCGCGCCAGCGCCGGCAGAAGAATCGCGTTCACGAGCGAGCTCTTGCCCGCGCCGCTCACGCCAGTCACCGCCGTGACCACGCCGATGGGAAAGCGCACGTCGATTCCGCGTAGGTTGTGTTCGCGCGCGCCGAGCACTTCGATCCACGCCCGCGGCGTGCGCCGCGAAGTAGGCACCGCGATCGAGCGCCGCCCGGACAGGTACTCGCCCGTGAGGCTGTCGCTCCGTTCGAGCGCGTCCGGCGTGCCACTGAACGTGACGCGCCCCCCGAGGTGCCCCGCGCCCGGGCCGAAATCCACCACGTGGTCCGATGCGCGTATCGTCTCTTCGTCGTGCTCGACGACGATGACCGAATTGCCCAGATCGCGGAGGCGCCGCAGAGTGGCAATCAAGTGCGCATTGTCGCGGGGATGCAGGCCGATGCTCGGTTCGTCGAGCACGTACATCACGCCGGACAGCTCGCTCCCGAGCTGGCTCGCGAGGCGGATGCGCTGGGCCTCGCCGCCGCTCAACGACGGGCCCGCACGATCGAGCGTTAGGTAGTCGAGCCCGACATCCAGCAGAAAGCGCAGGCGGCTCTGGATCTCGCGCATCGCGCCTTCGCACACTTGCTTGGCCGACGCGCGCAGGTCGAGCGTGCCGAAGTGCGCCGCCACGTCCGCCACCGTCATCGACGTCGCGTCGGCGATCGACTTGCTCGCGATGACGACCGCGAGTGTCTCGGGGCGGAGCCGCTTGCCGCCGCACGCGTCGCACGGCTTCTCGACGAGGTAGCGGCGGTAGAGATCGCGTGCCCCTTCCGAGGCCGTCTCGCGGAAGCGCCGTTCGATCCCGGGGATGACACCTTCGTATTTCATCGCCCAGGTCCCCTGGCTGAGCGACCCTTTTTTGCCCCAGCTGATGGCGATGCGTTCGCCGTTCGCGCCGTAGAGGACGAGCTTCTGCTTGATCTTCGGGAGCTTGTTCCAGGGCGTGTCGAGGTCGACCTCGAACGCGCGCGAGACGCCGTCGACGATGCGCGCGGTCCAGCCTTCGCCACGCGCCATGGCCGTCGCCCACGGCGCTATGGCGCCCTCGCGGATCGATTTGGTGCGGTCGGGAATCACCAGGTCCGGGTCGACCTCCTCGCGCCGTCCGAGCCCGGTGCACACGGGGCACATGCCGAGCGGCGAATTGAACGAGAAGCTCTGCGGCGAGAGCTCGGGAAACGAAATGCCGCAGCACGCACGCGCCTGGCTGAACGCGTGGTCGCCGCTGCCTTCGACGGCGACGATCATCTCGCCTTTGCCTTCGCGGAGCGCGAGCTCCACCGCCTCCGCGATGCGCGCGCGGTCCTCGGCGCGCACCGTGACGCGGTCGACCACAAGGGCGATCGAGTGCTTCTTCTTCTTGTCGATCGCGGGCAAATCCTCGAGGCTCGCCACGCGCCCGTCGATCCGCACGCGCACGAAGCCCTTCTCGCGGAGCGTCTCGAAGATCTCTTTGAATACTCCTTTGCGGTGCGTCACGAGCGGAGCTAGCAGCGTCACCTTGCTCCCTGCCGGGAGCGCGAGGACGTGCCGCGCGATCGCCTGCGGGCCCTCAGCGGCGACCGGCTTGCCGCAGCTCGTGCAGCGCTGCTCGCCGATCTTCGCGTAGAGCACGCGGAGGTAGTCGTAGATCTCCGTGATCGTGCCGACCGTCGACCGCGGGTTCGACGAGGCGCTCTTCTGCTCGATCGCGATCGTCGGCGAGAGACCGCGCAGGTGATCGACCCTCGGTCTCTCGAGCTGGCCGAGGAACTGCCGCGCGTACGCGCTCAGGGTCTCCACGTAGCGGCGCTGGCCCTCGGCATACAGCGTGTCGAACGCGAGGCTCGACTTGCCGGACCCGCTCGGTCCCGTGAAGACCACGAGCTGCCGTTTGGGAATGGACAGCGACTCGATGGCGAGGTTGTGCTCGCGCGCGCCGTGGATCTCGACGAAATCCGGCTCGCGTGCACCCCGTAGCCTTCCGTTTTCGCCGCGCTTCGCTGCGCGCTGGCTGTAGTCGTCGCGTTTGTCGCCGCGCTCCTGCCGCGCCATCCGTCTAGACCTGCGCCGAGGCCAGTACGTTCTCGAAGAGCGCGCGCCCGTCGGCCGAGCCGAGGATCGCTTCGCTCATCCGCTCGGGGTGGGGCATCAGGCCGAATACGTTGCGATGCGGACCGCCGTAAATCCCCGCGATCGCGTGGAGGCTGCCGTTCGGGTTCGCGCTTTCGTCGAGGGCGCCCGACGCCGTACAGTAGCGAAGCCCGATGAGCCCTTCGCCCTCGAGCCGCTGGAGGGTCGCCTCGTCGGCCTGGTAACGGCCCTCGCCGTGCGCCACGGGGAGCATCCAGACTTCGCCGAGCGCGCGCGTGAAGGGCCCCGAGGCAGTGACTTTGACGTGCCAGTCACCGCATTCGAACCGCTGGTGCGCGTTGCGCGTGAGCGCGCCCGGAAGAAGCCTCGCTTCCGTCAGGATCTGGAACCCGTTGCAGACGCCGAGCACGTAGCCGCCGCGCTGCGCGTGCGCGCGAATCGCGCCGAGAATGGGGCTCACTTTGGCGATCGCGCCGGTCCGCAAATAATCGCCGTAGCTGAA
>DATHQY010000025.1:0-13661 GCA_035482215.1 Polyangiaceae bacterium
GGAACGGCCCGACGTGATGGAGCTCCGCAAGAAGTCGTCGCTCACGGACGCGAGGAAGTCGGGCTGCGCGAGAGCGGGCGCCTGGTCGGCCGCGTAGCCCTCTCCGTTCGGTCCGTGACAGACGGCGCACGTGCGCGCGTAGACCTCTTGGCCGTGGCGCTCCGTCTCGGTCAGCGCCGGACGATGGCACTCCGTCGTCGCGATAGCGAGAAAGGCGGCGATCGCGAGCGAGACCGCCGGCCAGGAGCGGACCGACCAAGAGCGTGTCGCGGGGGAGGGCATGGAAAATCGGCGTCGGGGAGAGGCGGGCGCGAACATACCCCAAGCCGGCCCGCGCAACGATTCCGAAAGCGGCGCGAAACGGAAGCCTCGTACCGTCGGAACGCACATGGCGGCTCCCGGCCTGACGGTCCCTGAACGAACCGGTCGCGTCGTCCCGGGCGACGCCGACATCAAGATCCTAGGTCCCTGCCGGTACTCGTCGCCGCTGAACCACCGCTTGGCGCGCGCGGCCATTCACTATGTCGGCGAGGCGGATCGCATCCCTCTCGACGATCGCCTTTCGAAGTTCGACGAGTACGGGACGGATCTGTCGCGTGCGCCGGCGTTCGAGCTCGCGGGTCCGCGCAACCGCATCTTTTTCGACTGCTCGCGGCTCCGGGTGGGAATCGTGACCTGCGGAGGTCTGTGCCCGGGGCTCAACAACGTGATCCGGGGGTTGGTCCTCGAGCTCAGCGAGGGATACGGCGTCAAGCATGTCGTCGGCTTCCGGTACGGCTACGGGGGGCTCGTGAAGGGAGGTCCCCCGCCCGTCGAGCTCACGCCCGCGTGGGTTGCCGACATTCACCACGACGGCGGGACGGCCCTGGGCACCTCGCGCGGCGGGCAGGACCCCCGCGAGATGGTGAACACGCTCGAGCAGCTCGGAATCAGCATCCTCTTTGTCGTCGGCGGCGACGGGACACTGCGCGGCGCGATGACGCTCGTCGCGGAGATCGAAGCCCGTGGCGCGGCCATCAGCATCGTCGCGATCCCCAAGACGATCGACAACGACATTCACTTCATCGACCGGAGCTTCGGCTTCGAGTCCGCCTTTTCGGCTGCGGTGGACGTCATCCAGGGCGCGCACGTCGAAGCGCGGGCGGCGATCAACGGCGTCGGCGTCGTGAAGCTGATGGGCCGCCACTCGGGGTTCATCGCGTGCGAAGCGGCGATCGCGTCGACCGACGTCGACGCGGTGCTCATTCCGGAGGTGCCGCTCCGCCTCGAAGGAGAGGGCGGCTTTCTCGACTATCTCGAGCGGAGGCTCGAACGGCACGCCCACGCGGTCATCGTCGTAGCCGAAGGCGCGGGGCAAGAGCACTGTTTCGACGGACCGCCCCCGAGCCGCACGGACGCGAGCGGCAACGCGCGCCTCGGCGACATCGGCGTCGTGCTGAAGAATCGCATCGTCGATCACTTCAAGCGCAAAGGCACCGAGCTCACGCTCAAATACATCGACCCGAGCTACCACATTCGCAGCGTGCCGGCCCTCGCGACGGACAGCGTGTATTGCTGGGACATGGCGCGCAACGCCGTGCATGCGGCGATGGCGGGCAACACGGAGATGCTCATCGGCCGATGGCACGGGCGGTTCGTGCACGTGCCCATCCCGCTGGCCACGCGCTTCCGCAAAGAGGTCGACCCGACGGACGACCTCTGGATGTCCGTGATCGAGTCCACCGGCCAGCCGGTTTCATGGGAAGCCAACGAAGTGCGAAGGCTTTCGTCGGCGCCGCCGCTTCCGCAGCGCGCGTAGCGAAGGCGCGCGTTTCCGGGTGAAGGAAGAGCCGCCCGCGATAGGAGCGGCCGCGATCCAGGCCATCACGCTCGCGAGTGCTCCGCTCGTCGTCCTCGCGGAGCACTATCGATCATAGCGGCCCGTCGAACGAGACTCGGGCGGGGCGGGCGGCTTGGCGTCGATCTCCCGGCCGGTTATCTCTCGGTCCCCCATGAATTCGACGAAGGCTTGCCTTTCGATTGCCGCCGTTTCCACGGCGCTCGCTGCTTGTTCGGCGCCGGCGCCCACCCCGAAGGCGCCGCCCGCCGCAAACGAGGCTGCATCGCTCACGGCGGATGCCGGAACCGACGGAGCCGCGGCGGATCTCGCTGCCCTCGCGAACCTTCCTCCCGAGCCGCGCGCCGACGCGCTCGTCGCGCGCATGACCGCCGAAGAGAAGTTCGCGTACCTGGGGGGCGACAAGAGTCTTTTCATTCGCGCCGTGCCACGGCTCGGCATTCCCGAAATCAAGATGTCCGACGGACCCGCCGGATGCCGCCATTGGGGCCCGAGCACGGCGTACCCTTCGGGCACCGAAGCCGCCGCCGCCTTCGACGAAGACGAGACGCAAAAGATGGGCGCTGCGATCGGTCGCGATTGCCGCGCACGCGGGGTGCACATTCTGCTCGCGCCAGGCGTGAACATCTCGCGATCGCCGCTCGCGGGACGAAACTTCGAATACATGGGCGAAGACCCGTTTTTGGCGGGCAAGACTGCCGCCGCATACATCCGCGGCGTGCAGAGCGAAGGCGTGCTCGCCACGGTCAAACATTTCGCCGCCAATAACCAGGAATGGGATCGCAATCACATCAGCTCGGAAGTCGACGAACGAACGCTCCGGGAAATCTACTTTCCGGCGTTCGAGCGCGCCGTGCGCGAAGGCGGCGTCCACGCGGTGATGACGGCGTACAACCTACTCAACGGGACCTACTGCTCCGAGAATGCGTGGCTCCTGCATGACGTGCTCGAAGGCCAATGGGGCTTCCAGGGTTTCGTAATGTCCGATTGGGGCGCGGTGCACGACGCCCTCGGAGCGGCGCTCGGCGGATGCGATCTGGAGATGCCTTCGGGCAAGCAGATGAACGAGGGAAACCTCGCGCCCCTCGTCGCTTCGAAGCGGCTCGACATGGGTGTCATCGACGACAAGGTCCGGCGCATTCTGCGGACGATCATCGCGGCAGGGTTCCTCGATCGGCCACAACACGGGAACGGCGCGCCGCTCGACAACGGGGACAACGCGGCCGTCGCGCTCGACGTCGCACGCCGCGGGGTGGTGCTCCTCCAGAACACCGGCAACGTGCTGCCGCTCGATCGCACGAAGATCAAGCGCATCGCCGTCATCGGTCCGAATGCGGACCCCGCCGTCGTGAGCGGCCATGGCAGCGCATTCATCACGCCCTACCATGCCGTCAGTCTGCTCGAGGGCGTGAAACAAGCCGCCTCCGGCATCGACGTGACGTACCACCCGGGCGTGCAGCAGCCATCCGACTTTCAGCTCGTCGGAAAGCCGTGTTTCGCCGGCCCGGTGAAGCAAGAAGTCTTCGCCGGGAAGGAACCGAGCGGGGCGCCCGTCGCCACCGCGATGGTGGATCGCATCGACGTACGGCGCGAGACGGCCGCCCTCGTGCCGAGCCTCGGGAGCGATTACTCCGTGCGATGGACCGGCGAAGTCGACGTGCCCAAGGCGGGCCGCTACCGGCTCATTTCGAACACCGAAGGAGGCGGCCGCGTAACACTCGACGGCAAGAGTGTCATCGACAATTGGAAGGATCATCCGACGGCGACGGACGCGGTAACCGTGGAGCTCACGCCCGGACGGCACACGGTCGTCTTCGAATACGCGCACGGCGCCGACCTGTCGGTCGCGGAATTCGGCTTTGGCGAAGAAGTCCGCGAAGGCGCGTTCGAGGGCGGCGCCGACGTGACGAAGCTCGCGAAGAACGCCGATGTGGTGATCGTCAGCGTAGGATTCGGCCAGGGCGCGGAGACGAACAGCGTGAAAGCGCCCTTCGGCGGGCACTGGCCGCCCGCCTGGGCGCGCAAGAGGGGCATCGTCGAATCGGAGGACAGCGACCGGCCGTTCGAGCTCCCGGCGGCGCAGATCGAGACGATCCGCCTCGCGCGCGCGGCGAATCCGCGCACGATCGTCGTCATCAACGCGGGAAGCGGCGTCGACATGCAAAAGTTCGTAGGCGATGTCCCCGCGATCGTCTGGGCCTTCTACCCGGGGCAGGAAGGCGGCCACGCCGTGGCCGACGTGCTTTTCGGGGACGTCAACCCATCGGGGAAACTGCCGTTCACGATCGCGAAGCGTTATTCGGATTATCCGAGCGCGCCGTACTACAATATCGATACGGACAAGAAGACGCCCTATGCGGAGGGTGTCTTCGTCGGGTACCGCGGATTCGACGCGAAGAACATCGAGCCTGCGTTCCCGTTCGGATTCGGATTGAGCTACACGTCGTTCGGGTACTCGGGCGTGCGGGCCGAGGCCGAGCCCACGGGCGACGCGAAGGTCACGGTCCACGTCACGAATCGGGGAAAGCGCGCCGGAGACGAGGTCGTGGAGGTGTACGTCGCGCCGCCCAAGTCGAGCGTGCCGCGGCCGCCGAAGGAGCTCAAAGGCTTCGCGCGCGTGTCGCTCGCGCCAGGCGAGGCAAAAGACGTAAGCGTCACCCTCGAGCCGCGGGCGTTCGCCTATTGGAGCGACCACGACAAACAATGGTCGGTCGAGGGGGGGACCTACAAAGTGCTCGTGGGCGCTTCGTCGCGCGACATTCGGGGCACGAAGGACGTCGTGGTGCCGGCACGGTCGATTCCGGCAACATCGGCCCGTTGAGCGCCATGTCCCGGCGCCACGAGCGCACCTCAAAAGGCGGAACCAGCGCAATCCCCCGGGGCATAGAGCAAGTACTTCTCCCGCTTCGCGATGAAGGCGGCCAGATCCGTCTGGTAGGTCGCCACGATCACGTCAAGGGCCATCCCTTGGTCAATCGCCCTCGTCGCCGCAGGACACCCGAGGAGGCGGTCCATTTTCTCGAACTCCCACGCTCCGCGATACAGCCGCCGTAGCACCCGCGCGAGCGCGAGGCCCGTCCGCAGGGGATCGAAGTGCGCGCGATCGGTGACCGTGAGGCGCACGCCGTTGCACGAACGGCCCACATAGCGGTCGGCCACCGGGGTGAAGACTTCGGGGTCGAACTGCACGCCGTCGAGTGCCTCGGCGCGCAGAGCGGTCGCGAGCGCATCCGCGTCGATCCACGGCGCCCCCACGTGCTCGAACGGCGTATCTGTGCCTCGGCCGACCGAAAGATTCGTCGCCTCGAGCAGACCGAGCGCCGGATACAGGAGGGCCTCCGCAACGTCGTGCAGATTGGGCGAAGGATTCACCCACGGTAGGCCGGTCTCGTCGCCGTATTCTTCGCGCCGCCACCCACGCATCGTCACCACCGAGAGAGCCGCGCCGAGGTGCTCGTCCGCGTTGAACATCGTGGCGAGCTCGCCGAGCGTCATCCCGTGCCGGACGGGCAGCGGGTGGTAGTTCACGAAGTTGTGCGCATCGGGCGACAGCACCGGACCCGCCACGTCGACGCCGTCGATGGGATTCGGCCGGTCGAGCACGATGAATCGAACTCCATGCGCGGCGGCAGCTTCGAGCGCACGCAGCATCGTCGAGCCATACGTGAAGAAGCGGGTACCCACGTCCTGCACGTCGAACAACAGCGCGTCCAGATTGGCGAGCACCTCGGGGCTCGGTGCGTAGTGCTCTCCGTAAAGGCTGTACACGGGGAGGCCGGTGCGCGCGTCGCGATCGTCCGCGACTTTGCCGTTCTCGCTACCGCCGAGACCGTGCTCGGGCGAGAAGATCGCCGACAGCTCTACGCCCGGGGCGGCGGCGAGCACGTCGATCGTGCGCGTCCCGTCGCGGGCGATTCCGCTCGCGTTCGTAATGAGGCCTAGGCGCATTCCGCGCACGCGCTCGAATCCCTCGAGGCGCAAGACGTCGATCCCCGGGAGCACGCCGGCGCCGATCGCGCCCGCGTCTCCGATGGCCATCGTCCTCGCGCATGCCAGGACGCGCCCGGCCGGAGCGCCGATCGCCGCAGCCGCGAGCGTGTTGATGCGCGCAACGAGCGGTTTCGAGTCCCCCTTGCCGTCGGGGTGCACGCGATTCGTGAGAACTACCGTGAAGAGGTCCTTGTCCGGATCGATCCAGATCGCCGTGCCCGTGTACCCGAAGTGTCCAACGGTCCGTGGCGACAGGCCCTCGCCGCGCCACTGGCTTTGCGCGGACCACCCGAGGGCGCGGATCGATCCCGGCACGTCGTACGGCGCGATCATCGCCGCGACGGTACCGGGCGCAAGGACTCGCTTGCCGTCGACCGCGCCGCCTCCGAGGATCGCGCGCGCGTAGGTCGCCACGTCGTCCGCGGTCGAAAAGAGACCCGCGTGCCCAGCGACGCCGCCGAGCCGGTACGCCCGCGGATCGTGCACCACGCCGACGCGCCACGTCCCTTCGACGAGCTCCGTCCATGCCGCGCGTCGCCGGTGTTCATCGTCGGGCAGAAACCCGGTATCGCGCATGCCGAGCGGCGCGTAGATCGCTTCGTGCGCGAAGTCGGGAAGCTCGCGTCCGGTCACCCGCCGGATGACTTCCTCGAGCAAGACGAAGCCGATATCGCTGTAGATCGAGCCCGCGCCCGGCGCCGCGCGAAGGCGGGCGTCGCAGATGCGGCGAATGATCTCCGGGCGGCCCAGCGAGAAATCCGAGACCGGCGTATCGGCCGGCAGACCCGAGACGTGCAAGAGAAGGTGGCGCAACGTGATCGCGCTCTTGCCGTTGGCCGCGCACTCGGGCACGTACTTCGCGACTGCGTCGTCGAGCGCAACGCTCCCGCGCTCGACGAGCGCCATGAGGCTCGTCGCGGTGGCGAGCGGCTTCGTGAGCGACGCAAGGTCGAAGACCGTGTCGACCGTCATCGGTACTTGCTCGGGCTCGGCTTCACGCAATCCGTACGCCCGGCGGAAGAGAACGCCGTCGTGCCGTCCGATGACGACCACGGCGCCTGGCAACTCGTGGGCGGCGATCGCGTCCGCCACCGCGGCGTCGATCGCGGCTTCGGGCAGGCCTCGGGGCGCTGAGGCATCGGCGGATCCCGCGCTTGCCGCAGGCGCCCGAGCGGGCGCGGCGGACGCCACCGCAGAAACGAGCGGCGCGGGCGACGGCATCATCGACGGTTCGATGGGGCGCGGCGCGTTGCACGCCGTGACGGCAGCGAGAAACGAGATGCCCGCGACACGCGAAAGCCGCGCGGCGCAAGCCAACTGCAGGAGGCGCGCAGACTCCGCCATCGGGCCTACGAAATGAGAAGCTCCGGGACGGGCCCGCGCTTCGACGCGTCGCTGTTGACCGCGCGCTTGGCGGCGACGCTCCTCACGGTGAACCCCTTCTTGTAGAGAGCCCGCACCGACGGGGCCGAGGAGTTCGACAGGAGCACGGATACCCCGCCTGCTTTCAGGCGCCGGGCCACGTCGCGAAGACGCGCCTGGTGTTCGTCGTCGAATGCGGCAGAAGTGTACGACGTGAACGACGACGTCGCCGACAGCGGGACATACGGAGGATCGAAATAGACGAAGTCGCCCGCTTTCGCCGGCCGGATGGCGTCTTCGAAGTCGCCGATCAGAAGGTCCGCCGAACGGAGCGCCTCGGACGACCGGCGCAGGACCGTCTCGTTGCAAATGGTGGGATTCTTGTAGCGGCCGAACGGAACGTTGAACTGGTTTTGCCGGTTGACCCGATAGAGACCGTTGTATCCGCAGCGATTCAAATAGATGAACCAGGCCGCGACCTCGGCATCGGATTGCGCGTCGATGGCGACTTTGCGCATCTCGTAAAAGAACGATGCGTCGTGCGGATAGCTCTTGAGAAGCGCAATGACCTTGTCGACGTCGTCGCGCACGCCGCGGTACATGCGAATCAGGCGGGCGTTCGCGTCGGCCAGGACGGCACGGTCCGGCCGGAGCGCGAAGAAGAGCGCCCCGCCCCCGAAGAACGGCTCGAAGTACGTGCCGTACTGTTTCGGGACACGCTGCCGGAGGGCCGGTAAGAGCTGCCGCTTGCCTCCTGCCCACTTCAAGATCGGGCGCGCCAGATCGGAGGGCGGTTTCACCGGCCCTCCCGGTACGCCTGAACGGCGTTGGCGATGGCGTCGGCCAGGATCTGGCGGTAGTCGGCGAGGGCCAAGCGCTGCTCTTCCTCGGGGTTCGAGATGTAGCTCGATTCGAAAAGAGCGCTCGGCATTCTGGCTCCTACGAGGACGTAAAACCCGGCGACGTGCACGCCCCCGTCGCCGACGTCAGCGTACTTCATCCGGAGCGCCGACAGCGCAGACCGTTCGAGGAGGCGCGCAAAACGGGTCGACCGCTGCGCCTGGTCGGCGAGGCGCATGCTGCTCAACATCGACGCGAGGTCCGCGCTGGCCGCTCGCGTGGTGGCGTTCTCGCGGGCCGCGATGCGCAAGGCGATCTCGTCGCGCGTCGTGTCGAGGACGTATGTCTCGACCCCGTGGCGGCCGTGTCCTTCGCTTGCGTTGCAGTGGATCGACACGAAAAGGTCCGCAGAAAATGCGTTCGCGCGGGCGGTGCGTTCTTCGAGCGAGATAAAACGATCGTCGTCGCGGGTGAGAAGGACGGCGATGCCCTGGTCGGTGAGCACCCGCGCCACGCGCCGGGCCACGTCGAGCGTCACGTCCTTCTCGGCCAACCCCGCTGGCCCCACCGCCCCCGTGTCTTTGCCGCCGTGGCCCGGATCGATCACGATGCGGGCGAGCTCGCGCGGCGCGCGCAGCGTCGATCCGGGAGGGCGCCGCGCGACGTCGAGGACGATGCGATACGGCTCCTGCATGTAGAAGACGCGACGAAAGGCGTGCCCGTCGAGGTCCACGGAGACGCGCGAGCCCGTGCTCGATGCTTCGGTTCGAACCCGCGTGACCACGCCGTCTTCCGGGAGATCGCGCGGCGGACCTCCGGGGTCCACGCCGTCGAGCTCGAGGAACGTGCGCGGCCAGAGGGCGCCGGCGAGCTTTTCGTCTCCGGCCCGGTAGGCCGCGGCGCGATCCAGCTCGACGACGATCCGTGCGGAATCGGGCGCGGGCCACACGTCGACCCGCACGATGCGAGGCGGCTTCCCCGGGGCTCCGGATGCGAGAGGCGGCCATGGCGCCTCCCCATCGGCGTCGAGCGCGTATGCCCCTTCACGCGCGAGCCGTTCGTCCACGGCATCGAGGACACTCTGGGGAGGGCGAAACGCGGCGAGGCGCGCCAGCGTGTCGTCGACATCGCGGTCGCAGGCAGCGTCCGCGGCTTCGTCCCCCCGAGGGGCAGGCGTGCGTGACGCGCGCGCGCGGCGAGCGCGGGAGACGCGATAAAGCTCGGTGTACGTGATCGACGCGTCGTGCGCGTCATCGCCCGCGAGAATTGCGGCGCGGTGGCCAGCGTCGCACGCGCCCGGCGTGGCTACGTCCACGGCGGCGGCCTTGTAGAGGGCGAGCGCCCGCGCGGCGTCGCGCTCGTCGCCCACAGTGCGAAAGGTACGCTCGGCGATCCGCGCGGCCGTCGTTCGGAGTTCCACGGCGCGCGCCCCGGATCCTTCGTTGTCGGCGCAAGCCTCGATGGCTTCGGCCAGCGTCCGCGCGGCGTCGGGCTCGGGGAGCGGCGCGCGACCTTCCGCGATTCGCCGGGCCTGCGCTATATCGGGTTCCGCGCTGGCGCGCGAGGCAGTGGAGCCTCCAACCGGAGGATTGTTGCAGCCCGCGGCGCAGGCCAAGACCATCACGCCTAGAACGCGGGCAAGGACGATCCGGCTTGGGCCCGCCGGCCGGCGGAGGCTACTCTCAATCGGCGGGAGTTCGACGTGTCGGAGCCTCAAGTGAACCTACAGCCCATTTACGCGGACCGCGCCACGGGCGAAACCTACGCGGACGCACGCGCGATGATCAACGCGTACCTCACGCGATTCGGCCACCGCGCCGGCGCGGAGCTCAACGGGCTCGATTCGACGGGTTACACGCTCGTGCGAAAGGGGTCGGCGAGCATCGGGATCAACGTGCTCGAAGACCACGGGGTGCTCCTGTTCGTCGCGCCCGTGATGCCAGTGCCCAAGAAGAAGACGGACGTCCTGTATCGACGGCTCCTCGAACTGTCGTTCCTGACGACTTCGGACGCAGCGTTCGCCGTCGATGCGGAACGCGAGGAGATCGTCGTGCGCGCCCTGCGGCGCCTCTCGGGGCTCGACTACGAGGAGTTCGAGGACCTGCTCGAGACGGTGGGAAAAGTAGCGGACCAGTGGGACAACGTACTCCAGCAGGAGTTCGGGGGTTCCTAGGCACCGCTGCCGTTCGAGCTCCCGCGCCGCCAGGATCGGTAACGTGCCTGGCGTCCGGCCCAACTCGGTACCATTGTTTGTATCCTTTCGGCCGTCCGAGCCCTCTATGAGTGGGTCAGGGCGGGGCGGATCCGGTTGGGGCCGGTTCTCCGGTGGGGGCGCGTTGTTGGCGTTGAGTCCGAGTGTTACCATCGAGAACTCATGACTTATTCGGGCGATCGACCGGGGCCGATGGAGGGCCAGATACCCGCGCCGACGGCTTCGGAGCTGTCGCTTGACGACCTCGAGCGGCTCGCCAGGGAGTTCCGTCCGTCGTGGGAGCTCGACGACGCGCCATTTGCGAGCGGCGCGAACTTTTCTGCTGCGGACGTGCACGTATTGCAGGCGGGCGAAGCGAGACACCGGATTCGCCAGGCGCTCGTGACCACGACCGACGAGGGATTTCTTTCGGGACGCCGTGATCGCGCTTCGAATCATCCGCCCGCCGCCGGGCCGGCGCGCGTCTCGAGCCGCCCGCCGCCCAGCCGCTTGGCCCCGCCGCCCGCGTTCGCCTTGGCGCCCATGCGCGCTCCCCAGCTGTCGCTGGACAGCTCAATGCAGGCGCGCCGGTTCCGGCGAAGGCCGCCGTGGATCGCCATCGGCGCGGTGGGGGCGGTCCTGATTGGGCTCGGCGTGTGGGCCACGTCGTCGAGCAACGCATCGCAGGCGGGGGCCAATGTCGCGCCGCAGGGGACGGCGGCGCCGCCGCCCGCGGCCCAAGCCCCGGAGCCGCCGAAGGAGACGCAAGCCGCGGCTCCGTCGCCACCGCCGGAGCCTGCCGCGGCCGCGCCCTCCGAGCCACTTCCGACGCCTAAGCCGCCGCCGCAGGAGGCGCATCCGGTGCAAGCCGGCCCGGTCTACCCGTCGCCGACTCCCGCCCCCGCGCGTCCCGTACAGGCTTCATCGGTGCTCGCCCGGCCCTCGAGTGCGAAGCCCGCAACGCACCCGAAGGCGGGCCCCACGATCGTCCGCGACGTGCCGTTCTGAGGGGGTCGGTGATCGAGTGGAACGCCGCCGCACGGCGGCTTGTGCGAGACTTCCACGCGAACCATGAGGCACCGTTTTCTCGCCCTGAGCCTGTTGCTGGCCTGCGCGCCAGCGTTCTCAACCGCGCCTGGTTGGGCGCAGACTGCGGAAGACGCCACCACCGCGATGGCGCGAGCGCGCTTCAAGGAAGGCGTGGAGTTTTTCGACAAGGGGGACTTCGAGCAGGCGCGCGCGTCCTTTCTCCAGGCGTACGCACTGAAGAGGCACCCGGCCGTGCTGTTGAACCTGGCGTGGAGCTGCTTGAAAGCCGGACATCCGCTCGAGGCGGAGAAGTACTTCGAGCAGTTTCCCGCCGACTCCAAAGAAGTGACCGACAAGCAGCGCGCGGACGCGGCCGACGGACTTGCGCAGTCGCGAGCGAAGCTCGGACGCATTCAGGTGATCGCGGCGAGCGGCGCGGAAGTGACGCTCGACGGCGAGCGCGCGGGCGTGGCCCCCCTTGCCGAGGCGATCTATGTCGAGCCGGGGGCGCACACGGTGCGGACCAAAGGCGCGGATGGGACGATCGACGTCGAGAGCGTGACCGTGCTCGCGGGGGAAGAGCGGGTGGCGCGGG
This sequence comes from Polyangiaceae bacterium, assembly GCA_035482215.1. Classification (GTDB taxonomy): domain Bacteria; phylum Myxococcota_A; class Polyangia; order Polyangiales; family Polyangiaceae; genus Palsa-1150. The sequence continues at coordinate 11,845 of DATHQY010000025.1, forward strand.
GTAGCAAGGCCGCTGCCCCTGTCGCTACGCCTCCGGCTGCGGCCGTGGCGCCGACGCCTCCGCCGACTCCACCGCCGCCCGCACCGGCTCCTGCGCCGCCGCCGGTGCCCGCCGCGCCACCAGGACCGCCGCCGGCTCCCGAAAGCACCAAGAGCGAGGTCCAGCCGCCGCCTCGGGCCGAGACGCCGGCGCCGCCCGCGCCCGGAAAGAGCTTCTTTCCGGCCAACATGGTTCCGGTGTACGTGGGCGGCGCGATCACGATCGTCAGCGCCGGCGTCGCGATCGCGCTCGGCGCATTCAAACAGGACGCGCTGAGCAACGCGAATGCGACCGCCGGGAACATCCGCGCCCAAGGCCGCACGTGCCCTGCCCCTGCCGGATCGGAGGCCGCGCTGATCAACGCGTGCTCCGTTTTGGCCAGCGACAACGACAACGTGAACGCCGACGCAACCGGCGCCAACGTGGCCGTGGGGGTCGCCGTCGCGGGCCTCGTGGGAACGGTCGTGTACTGGGTCCTCGCGGACAAGGCCGGCACGAGCCCGAGCTCGGGGCGTGCCACCATTGCGCCGATCCTCGGCCCTTCCGTGGGCGGATTGGCCGTCATGGGCGAGTTCTGACGCTCCGCGCGCATACCCTCAGGGATACGCGAGCAGCGTGATGGCCATGGGCTGCATCGCGTCGGTGGGGTCTCCGCCACGCACGAGGGCTGCGACTACGCAGTGTTCGCGATCGCAGTCGGCGGTCGCGAGAGCGTCCGCATCCACGTCGATGCGGCCCGACGACAGCACGCCCGTTTCGCCGACCACGCGGTAGGCGAGGCCGCTAATCGGCGGCGCGTTCGCCTCGGAATGACGCCGTCGTTCGGGCCACGCGATGACTCCGTTTCCCGCGGGGCCGTCGGGCGCCACCCAGAAGGGGCCCACGGACCGCGCGCAGTCTGGAGGTGCGACGTCGAACACGACTTCCGCGGCGGTGCTCCGGTCGATTCGGCGCGCGCGCACGTGCTGCGCCATGGACCCTTCGGATGGACATGCGTCTTCCGCGTCGCGCGCGTAGACGACGAGCGCGGTCGTCCCGTTGCCGTCCGCCGCGACGATGTCGTCGTCGTCGCCGAGGGCACGCTTGACTCGGCGCCACGGTCCGAGCGTCCCGATCGCCGTCACTTCGCGCAGCATCACCGCGCCCTCGTCACCCACGCGTACGAGCACCAGCGTGTCCCCCGCGGTGAACGCGCGGTGGTCGCGCTCGTCGTCGGAGAAGTCTGCGTCGTGCATCACCACGACGGCCGGGTGCGCGGCGGCGTCGCCGGGTACGAAGGTCGTGACCGCGAGGTTCTCGTCCGAGTCCGCCAGGACGAAGGCCGTGCGCTCCCCGCAGGCAAGCGCGGGGGTCTGATCCGCCGCGAGCTTCCACAGCGGACGCGGCGCCGTCTCGGACCAGCCTCGCGCGAAAATGCGCGCGCCTTCGGGCGATGGTTCGACCCAGGCGAGACCCTCGCTCGTCGTGCAAGCGGCGGCGTGCAGATCGAGAGGAGTCCCGCGGAGGTCGCCGTCCGGGCCGAGAAGGACGATCTTGCCCGCACCCGATGTACCGATCCCCGAACGAAAAAGGACGGCCGTCAGCTCACCGGCCGGTTCAATCGTGAGCTCCGCGTTCGGAGTCCACACGACGCCGTGAAGCACGTCGGTGCTCCAGAGCGTGCGCCCGTCGGCCAAGGCCATCACGCGCACGACGCCGTCGCGGGCGAGGAGGCCGCCGACGAATACGGTTCCCCCGCGCCGCGCCGCCGCGATCGGGGCGGAGAAAACGGCGTCGGT
>DATHQY010000026.1:0-7246 GCA_035482215.1 Polyangiaceae bacterium
CGTAATCGTCGACGGTAGGACCCTTCCTCAAGGAATTCAAGATTGACGACGACGCTTCCGTCATTAGCGAATTGGATATTCTCGAGCGCTACGACCGCACTTCCACTACCGCGAGTCAACAAATTAGCAAATGAACACGAGGGCAAAGCCAGTGGCAAAGCCTGCTTATAAGGAAAGCGACGAACAGGGATTGCTCGCGTTCCTGGTGAATTGCCTCGAGACGCTTCGCGAGCGAATGAGCGGCGGAAGCTTCGAGGCCGACGCGATCGCAGTGATCGCGGCGGGCATGCTCGTTCGTCGCCGGCGCGGCCAGAAGCAAAAGGGAGCGGTCGCCCTCGTGAACGCCGCGCGCGCCTACCTCGCGATGAGCAGGGGACAGGATCCCTTCGAGCGCACCGTCGCCAAGTCGGTCGGACTCAGCGACTCCAAATCACTCGAGCTCGCGCGCGAGCATGCGGTCTCTCTCTTCGCGCTCCTGAAGGCCGCAAAGCCCGGTGAGCTTGACGAGCGCGGACGGCGCCAGATCTCAGCGTCGATCACAGGGCATGCGACCGGATGGGACTGCGAGGCGCACACGCAGGCAACCGAAAGGTTGCAGAAGCGACTCGCGACGAAGCTGCCGGCGAGCGTGGACGAATTGCTGCGATGGGCGTTCGCGTCGGCCGGAAAAGCGACGTGGCTGAACGCCAAGGATTCGGCCGTTCGAAAGCGAAGGAGCCGAGCCAAGAAGCGGAAATTAGTGACATCGCGCAATGTCTCTAAGTAGCAGTATTCATTGATATAAACGGTCGACGCGAGGACCGATGACAGGCACGCTGTGTTCACGATGAACACGGCGAACATGACGCCTCACGGCCTCGCTCTCACACTCGCTGCGCGCGCCGAGTGTGATCCCCGCACCGCCGCGCGCGCGCTTCGCGAGGGACTCGCGAAGATTCGTACCGTCGCCGTCCGCGAGCGTCTCGAACGCGAGATGCGCGAGATGGGCGTGGAGGCTCGCTCGACGCCATGAGCCAGATAGCCGAACGGCGCCGCGGCTCCGACCAAGAGCACCGCGACGCCGTCGAAGAACACGTCGAAAGTAGCACTGGACCGAGCGACGTCGAGTTGCTCGCAGCGCTACGCACGGTCCGATCGTGGCTCGGCCTGGTTGGGGCGGCTCCCCTCTACGACCAGCGCGCCGGTCACCTGCCTCCGGACGCGAAGAGCGCGGGTGCGTACAAGCGCCGCCACCGAGAGCTCCGTAAGCGCGGCGTCCCCGGCGTCTACGTTCGCGGCAAGCTTCTCGTCTGCACCCGCGAGGCGTGGGCGACGGAGCCGCCGAGGGCGCCGCGGGTCACCGTCGTCCGCAACGAGGCTCCCGTCGACGCGCTCGACGCTGCTCTCGGCATTCGCACGCGGAGGACGCGATGAGAGAAGTTGTGAGCGTCGAGCGAATGTTTCGCCGCGGAGCGCGCTGCGGCTTGTGTCAAGCGACCATCGCGCGCGGAGCACCCGCCGTCGCACTTAGGACGGCCCACGCATGGGGACTCTTGTTGCACGCGGTCACGCACGTCCGATGCCCGCACAAAGTGCGAACGCGCATCGCCGCGCACACGAAAGGCGCGGCATGAGCGACGAGCTCCACTTCGTCGTCGCGGGTCCGCCGCAACCGAAACAGCGCGCGCGTCAGGGCAAGGGCGGCCACTGGTACACGCCAAGCGAGACTCGCGCCTACGAGGTCGCCGTGAAGGTCGCGGCGCTCGCCGCGATGATGCAAGGCGGCCACCCACGCGACGATCGCAAGTCGACGTTCGCCGCGTTTCTCGACGTCTACTTTGGAGACGAGCGCGGGCGCGATGTCGACAACGTCGCAAAGGCCATTCTGGACGCCGCGAACAAGATCGTTTGGCATGACGATCGCCAGGTTCACGAACTTGCGGTTCGTCGATTCGTCGACCGCGCGCGCCCTCGTGTCGAGGTCCGCGTCCGTCGCTTGGGGCAAGTACCGGAGCAACTCTCCCTCGTGAGGGAGTCGTGATGGCGCTCCCTCCCTCCGACGTCGATGGGTTCTACGCCCACGGCGACACAGCCTCGGAGTCGGCCGCGAATGACGTCGACGTCGACGTCAGCTCAAGCGACGTCCAACCGGCTCCGCACGATATCTTTGCCGAGGGCGCGACCATTTCGGCCAGCCTCCTCTCTTCGGACCACGCCGCGCGCGCAGCGGCCATCCTCAAACCGAAGGATTTCTTTTCCGAGGCACACCGCCGCATCTTCGAGGCAGTGACGGAGCTCGTGGGATCGGGCAAGCCGATCGACGTCGTCCTCGTCGCTTCGTGGCTCCTCGAGCGTGACCGCCTGAAGCAGGTCGGCGGCATGGCGTATCTCACGGAGGTTCTGAATTCTGCCCCCGCGGTCGTCAACGTGGAGGCGTACGCCTATACGGTCGCGCGGCACGCGCGCACGCGCAAGGCCATAGAGGCAGCCGAAAAGCTCGCCGCGGACCTGCGCGCTCGAAAAGATCCGAGCATGTGCATGGAGGTCGCGCTTCCGGACCTGCAGCCCGAGTCGAAGTCGGGCCCCACGGTCACGTGGGCCGGCGACCTGGCGGCGCCGCTTCCGACGAAGAACTGGACGTCGCGTGACCTGACGATCATCGCGGGGCGGCCGTCCGTCCTCGCTGGCCGAGGCGGTACCCGCAAAGGGTGGCTCGCGATGGCGCTCCAGATCTGCGGGGCGGCCGACGTTACGCTCTTCGGTCGCGTACGGATGCGGACCGGCCTCCGGTCTCTCTACGCCGATTACGAGCAAACCCCAACGCCCACGGCCGAGCGCTATCAGCTTCTCGCACACGGGTACGAGATCGACCTTGCGGGTCTCGAGAACCGGCTCGGCTACGTGTGGAAGCCGATTCCTACGTGGGCACCACGCTCCGAGCGTTCGCGCGAAAAAGCGCGCGATGCGCTCTCGCGCATGGTCGAAGGCATTGACCTCGTCGTCGTCGATTCCGTACGTGCGTCCGCCCAGGGGGTCGAAGAGAACAGCAACGCCGCCTCGATGCCGCTCGAGTTGGCGACCGAAGTCTCAACCCTCACCGGAACGACGTTTCTATTCCTGGACCACGCGGGCAAGCCGCCGGCCGACAACGCGGTTCGGGGGCGCAAGGACGCGCAGCGCGGACACTCTAGCAAGCTCGATGCGTCGCAAACGCTGTTCGTCTTTTCGTGCGAAAAGGGCGAGCCCACGCTCGTCACCTGCGAGCGGTCACAGCTCGCGCCGGAGCCATCGTGGCCCGCCGACTTCCAGTTCACGCTCGCATCGCACAACGGAGGCGTGCGGCTCGAAGAGGTTGTGACCGCGCCCGTTCAGCGGAACGCGTCCGCCTTCGATGCTCTGAAGACGAAGATCGTCGAGCTCGTGAAGGGCGAGCCGACGCTCACAAGCAAGAATGCCATCTGCGCCCGAATCACGGGCGGCAACAAGACGGACAAGCTCCAGGCCATCGACGAGCTCATGGAAGCCGGGCGACTCGTCCAGCTCGACGGAGGGTTCCGTGTACACCGCGCCTAAGTGGTCCCGGACCGGTCCGAATGGTCCTAGGACTGGTCCCGGTCCCCGGTCCCCCTTAAGGGGGGGGACCGGCGGGACCGCCTGCGGGTGGTCCGAGAGTTGGGACCGGAGCCGCTGGCCTTCGAGCGGCCAACCCCGGAAGTCGGGACCTGGCGACGAGCAAGGCAAACGCGCGAGTATGCCGCCGCGTTGTACGGGCGCGTATCGCCTTTCTAGCCGATCCGCCCAGCCAGTGGCGGATGCTCAAGCCGCTAACGCGGCGGCAACAGACTTCGGCCGCGCCCGCGCGGACGGTCGAGGCACGTCGTTCCGACGTGGCCAGCACGGGGCCGGGGCGTATCGCGGCGAGACGTTCGCCGCTGCCACCGTTCGGCCATTCATCACCCGGCCGCCCGTGCGGGCGTTTTCTCCAGAGGGCGCAAGGCGCCAGAAGAAGGATCGCACAATGACGACCACCGCTGATCTCCGAACCCATCGCATCTCCGGACTCGGGGAGAAATACCGCGACGAGCTACGCGCCGCGCCCGACCTGGACCGCATCGGCGACGTCTGGCGCCTCACACTCGAAGCTCGCCGCAACGGCCAGATCGAAGGCCTCTGCGTCGCCGCGCTGCAGATTGAACGCGACGACGCGATCGAGCGGCTCTCGCCGAAGGGTGCCGCGTGACCCGCGCGCTCACAGCCGCCGCCCGCGAAAAGCACGCCGCGCACATGCGCGAGGTCCGCGCGGCGAGGAAGCCCGCGGGACACGGTGGACCGCGGGAAATTCCGCGGAAAAACGCGCCTTCTCAACCGCCGTACCGCACGGCGCATGAGAACGCGGCGGCCGTCGAGCCCGAGCCCGAGCCCATCGCACGCGTGCCGCGTGACACGAGACCTTACGCGTCGCCGGAGGCTTGCGTCATCGCCTTGCAGACCGCGGCCGCGGCCGCGCGCGCGGCACTCGCCCCGCCGCGAGTCAAGACGCCGGCGTCGCCCCCCGATCCGCGTCTGCCGCTGCCGCCTGCATGGCCGGCGATCCGCCAAAACATCCACGTGCTGGACGCCGGCGCGCGCGCGGCGACGATCCTGCGGCTCCTGCTCGAGGTCGAAGCGCGCGAGAAGAGCGATGGCGAGCTCGGGGGGGTGGTCTGATGACCTTCCCTCGCAGCAAGGGCCGCGACATGCGCGCGCAGCAGGAGCGCCATGACGAGCTTTCGGACGGGGTTCCGAGCGCGGAGCAAGCGGAAGCAAGCCAGGAACGCAAGGCTGGAGGCAACGGCATCCAGAAGGGCGCAAAGGCGGTCCCTCGGCTCGGCGGCAAGTCGAGAAAGGGGCGCACCCGGCTCACACACGAGATCGCGCTTGGCCCCGTCGCGCCGACGCTTCAGAGGCGTGCCCGCTTCATGCGCAAGCGCACGTGCTCGGAGCTCGCCGCGACCGTCGGCGGTGGCCGGTGCGGAATCATCGCATCCGCCCTCGTGAAGCTCGCCTCGGAGGACATGGCCATGCGGGAGGCGGCGCTCACCGCGGGAGAGGTCGACCTGGCGCGCAAGCTCGGGGAGAGCGCACGCGGTCATCTGGTCTACAGCCGCGAGATCTGCGCGAAGGATGCAGCCGTCCGACCGGCCGCGAACGCAAACGCGACACCGTGGCTTGAGGCCTCCGACGACAAGGACGGACCCAAGTGAAGCCGCTCCCCTTCGTGCGCTTCGTGCTCGAAGTTCTCCGGCTCGAGCTCTCGCCAGCTTGGCACGTTTTGCTCACGGTCGCGGTGGACGGCACCGAGCCCGCCGAGCTTCCCGCCGCCGAGCAGGAGATCGCCCGCCTGCTCTTCGGACCCGTCGACGAGGTACCCGAGGACGCGCGTCGTGCGCTCGTCTGGCGCCTCGGCCGGGCGTCAGGGAAAACGACCATCGCCGCCGCTCTCGGCGTATGGCTGATGCTCGTCGCCAGGCTCGATGCCGTCGGCCCGGGCATGGTCCCGGCGGTCGTCACGGTGGCGCCGAGCAAGCCCACGGCCAAGCTCTCCGTCGGCGTCGCACGCGAGCTCGTTCGGCGCGTGCCGTCGCTCGAGCGCCTCGTCTGCGAGGACGGCGACACGTCGGAAGGCTTCAGTCTGGTCCGGCCCGATGGCAGGCGCGTCTCGTTCGTGGCCGTCGCAGCCTCGCGCGGGGGCACCACCCTCCGCGGGTACGACCTATTGGCGCTCATCATCGACGAGGCCGAGTTCCTGGCGAGCAACGGTGAGGCGGCCGCCGGCGACGGCTACGTCATCAACGATCGCGACTTATACGCCGCGGCGAAGCCCCGCCTCCATGGTCCGGCGATCTTCATCTCGACCCCCTGGCCGAGCGAGAATCTGACCGCGGAGCTCTTCGACCGGAACCACGGGAAGCCGACGACGGCGCTCGCGGCACTCGGCGTATCGACCGTCATGCGGCCCGACGACGAGCGGCTTGCGCGCGACGTCGCCCAGGCACTGGCGAGCGGTGACGATGATGATGCGCGCCGCGAGTACCTCTGCGAGCCCGGCGCCCGCGGCGGCTCCCGTCTGTTTGATCCCGCGAGTATTGACGCGGCGATCGTCGAGGGCCGACCGCTCGTGATCTTTGCGCCCGAGGGTGCGTCGGTCGGAGCCGGAGGAGACATTGGGCTTGAGCGCGACTCGTCCGCGATCGCCATCGTCGCCAACGCCGGCGGCGCCTTCGAGCTTCTCGAGTTCGACGAAGTGCGTCCGACCAAGACCGAACCGCTCGCGCCCGGCTACGTGATCCGCCAACGCTTCGCGCCGATCCTGAACCGTCACGGCGTGAGCTCGATCACGATGGACGCATTTTACCGGCAGAGCGCCGCGGAGCACCTCGACGCGATGAGCCTCGAGTTCGAGCGAGCGCCCGAGGGTGCGCAAGGAAAATACGATTCGCATATGCATGTCCGTTCGCTCCTGCGAACTGGCAAGTTGAAGATTCCTGCGGTCCCTCGGCTAATCGCCCAGCTACGAGCCGTCACGTCGACGCCGTTGCCTGGCGGAGGCACGCGCATCACATCGCCTCGTCGCATGGGCCAAGCACACGGGGATATCGTCAGCGCGCTCGTATTGGCTTGCTGGGCCGCTCGTGAAGACAACAGCGCGCCAAGCTGGGCCACCGCGTTGGAAGGCTGGGCGAAGCGAGGCTACCGCGACGCGCCCGCCGAAGAGAAGCCGGCCCTCGTCTGCCTGTACCACTACACGGGAATGCATGAGATCTACGGCAATGAGCCCAAGTTCAACATGCGAATGCGCGCGGTGTTCACGCACGCGAACGACGAGGGCCGATTCTCGTCATCGGCGACGGATGCCTTTCGAGCCGCGGTCGCCGAATACCGCAGGGCAAACAACCTATGAACCACGTAGACATCTACTCGGCATTGGCCGAATTAGCGAAGGAGGAACGAAGTGAATCAGACAAGCGGTGACTATCTTCCGAATGGAAAGGCAAAGGCAATGCGCGCACACGAAGCCATGAGAGCCGAGCCCAGCGTGGGGGCCCCCGCCGCCCACGATCCGGCGACGCTGTTCGTCGCGGAGGTCCACGCGCCGGCGATTGTGGCCAAGCTCGATCCGCTGCTTCGGACGGGCACCGTCGTCCGCTTGGTCGCGCCCTTCACCGAGCCGGTAACGGTCAACGTCGACGGGGCGCCGGCGTTCACGCTCACGCCGACGGACCGAGGG
>DATHQY010000027.1:0-4412 GCA_035482215.1 Polyangiaceae bacterium
AGGGCCTCACGTTCGAGAAGTTTTCGCACACGCTCCGGAAGAATCGCGACGCGCTCGTGCAGCGTCACGCGTGCCGGCGGGTGAAGTTCAGCGTCTACGTCAAAGAAGGGCGCGCGTCGCTCAAGGCGACGCCCGTTCGCGATTGACGCGCAGTCCGCCGCGGCCGAGTGCCGCGGAAAGCCAGGTTTTCATGAGTGCTCCTGAAGTCCGCAACGTCATCATCATCGGGTCCGGTCCCGCCGGGCATACCGCGGGGATCTACGCTGCGCGTGCGAACCTGAAGCCGCTGATGTTCGAGGGGCTCGCGCGCGGCGGGATTCCGGGCGGCCAGCTCATGATCACGAACGACGTCGAGAACTACCCCGGCTTTCCCGAGAAGATCACCGGGCCCGATCTGATGAAATCGTTTCGCGAACAATCGGTGGCCCAGGGGGTCGACATCGTCACCGATGACGTCATGAAGGTCGAGCTCGGAACGCGGCCGTTCACGGTTTGGGTTGGCGACGACATGACGGAGCACCGCGCGAAGACGCTGCTCGTCGCGACCGGCGCGCAGGCCAAGTGGCTCGGCCTCGAGAGCGAAGCCGCGCTCCAGGGGCGCGGCGTGAGCGCGTGCGCCGTGTGCGACGGAGCGTTCTTCCGCAACCAGGACGTGATCGTGGTCGGCGGGGGCGATACGGCGATGGAAGAGGCGACCTACCTGTCGGGCATCTGCCGATCGGTGACGCTCGTGCATCGCCGCGAGTCGTTTCGCGCGAGCAAAACGATGCAGGACAGGCTCCTCCGCAACCCCAAAGTCCGTGTCCTGTACAACGCGATTGTCGAGGAGATTCTCGACGTGGCGAAGGGCGAGGTCACGGGCGCGCGCGTGCGCGACGTGCGCAGGAACGAGACGATGGACGTGCCCTGCACCGGGTTCTTCGTCGCGATCGGGCACACGCCGAACACGGACCTCTTCAGGGGCCAACTCGAACTGCACGACAACGGCTACATCAAGACCAAGGCCGGCACGACTCACACCAACGTGTCCGGCGTCTTTGCGTGCGGGGACGTGCAGGACTTCACGTACCGTCAGGCGGTGACCGCCGCGGGGAGCGGCTGCATGGCGGCCCTAGACGCGGAGCGGTGGATCGCGCAGAACGACGACCACTGACCGACTCCGCCGGTGCGCGGCGCGTTTTTGTCACGCCCATTGGCGGCCCCGGCGCGGTAGTCTCGGGGCGTGGGGATGCCCGCCGACCCGATGGCTCTATCTGCTGCATCCAGCTCACCCGGAGCGTCCTCCGGGATGACCGAACGCGAAACGCAGCTCTCGCGCGTCCCGTTTTTCGCTGGCCTCACGCCCGAGGCGCTGAAGATCGTGGCCAAAGCCACGACGGAAGAATCGCACGCGACCGGGACGAAGATCTTCCAGTACGGCGACGCCGGCGACAAACTGTTCATTCTGCTCGAGGGGCGCGTTCGCATTTCGCGCGAAGTCGCGGGGATGGGCGAGGAGGCCCTGGCAGTGCTCGGCCCGGGCGAAGTGTTCGGCGAGATGTCGCTCATCGACGACGCGCCACGCTCGGCGGACGCGCGCGTCCACGAGCGATGCCGCATGCTGGTGATGACCAAAGAAGACTTCGACGACCTACTCTTTTTGCACAAGGACCTGGCTTACGAGGTCCTGTGGAATTGCGTGCGCATCCTGTCCGTGCGCTTGCGCGAGACGAATGAGAAGCTCACCTTTCTCACGACGAGCAACAAGTTCTGACGGCACTCGAGCGGCGCTCGTCCTCGCTGCGACGCTGGCAATCGCCTCATGCGCGGGAGCGCGGCAGGGTGGGCGGTCGAGCGATCTTCCGAGCTCGGCGACGCCCGCAGGCGCTGCGAGCGCGCGGCTGAACGGACCGCCGCTGAACGGATCCGCGCAGGTGCCGACGGTGCTGAACGGCCCAGTGCTGAACGCAGCGACGCCGCTGAACGGACCATCGCTGAACGAAGCGCCTAGCGGAGGTTTGCCCGAGCGAGCTTCGCCGAACGAAGCTCCGCCGAATGTCCTCTCGGCGCGCCCCGACATGAATGAGCCCGTGCCGACGGCTTTCGCCGAGGACCTCGCAAAGCTCGGGCTCTCGGCGGAGGCGCTTCCGCCGCTCGAGAAGCTCGACCCGAGGGCGCTCCGCGGCGTGATGAAGCTCATTGCCAAGTCGCTCGGCGCGTCATGCACCGACTGCCACGAAGAGGGCGACTTCGGCACGCCGACGCCGCGCAAGCGCATCGCGAGGCACATGTGGAACTCGTTCGCGGCGGGCTTGGCGATGAAAGGCGGCGCGCCGCTCTTTTGCGACTCATGCCACCAAGGCCGAACGAAACTCCTCGATCGCAGCGACTTGAACGCGCTGCGCGCATGGATGGATCGAGCCTTCGTCGCCAAGCTGCAGCGGAATGACAGCCAGGAGCACAATTGCGAGACGTGCCACGGCGCAGGGACGGGCCAGTCGGGCGCGCCGTTTCTCACGACGTGGGCCACGCTGTAGAGCACCCCCTTGCGCGTCTCCAGCGATTACGGCGCGCCTTTCCTGACTGAACGATACGCAGTTGTTGCCGCTTTCTTGACGATAGAACGTGCGTTCAGTAGCCTGGCCAACACGATGCAAGGGCTCACGCAACGCCAGCAGATGGTCCTCGATTTCATCCGGCAGTCGATCCATGACCGCGGGTACCCGCCAACGTTGCGCGAGATCGGCGCCCGCATGGGCATCCGTTCCACCAACGGTGTGAACGATCACCTCCGTGCGCTCGAGCGCAAGGGGTACTTGACGCGCGAGGACATGAAGTCGCGTGCGCTCCGCCCGACAGGCCTCGGCGCGCCCCTCGCAGAGGGCGAAGCGTCCGAGCCGGCGAATGATGTCGACTTGGTCGAGGTCGTCGTCCTTGGCCGCGTCGCCGCCGGGTTGCCGCTCCTGGCGGAAGAGCACGTAATCGACACCGTGCGGATCGACCGAACCCTCGTGCGCGGTGGGCGTGAAGTGTTCGGCCTGAAGGTGCACGGCGACTCGATGATCGAGGCGGGCATTCTGAACGGCGACTACATCTTCGTGAAGAAGCAGCTCACCGCGAGTCGCGGCGAGATTGTCGTCGCGCTTATCGGCGACGAAGCTACGGTGAAGTACTACTTCCCGGAGAAGGACCACGTGCGGTTCCAACCCGCGAACAAGACGATGGCCCCAATCTACGTGCGTTCCGCGGATTTCAAGCCGACCATGCTTCTCGGAGTGGTCGTCGGGTGTTACCGACGCATCTAGTACTGAAAAAAGAGAATCTGACCGTCAAGACGCCAGGAGATGCCGGGGTCAGAGCAAAAAAACCGAAGACTCTCACCCCTGGTGGTCCGGGCGTCCTGGCGGCTTTCTCTCCTTCGACGCATCTTTCGGCAGCCTGCTGAAGACCCGTTGGTACCGACGCATCTTGATTGACCGCTCGTTTGCACGAGCGGTAGCGTTTCCGGCGATCCATGAGAACCGTACTCGCTCGCGTCGGCGGATTGGTTCTTTGCGGCGCGGGCGCGTGCGGCGGCGTTCAGTACGCGGTCGCCATCAACGCTGCGGCGTCGCGCGTCGAAGAAGCGCGCGCGCTCGGCGCCGATCAGCTCTCCCCCTACGACTACTACTTTGCGCGCGAGCACCTTGAGCAGGCGCAGGTGGAAGCCTCGGAAGCGAGCTACTCCGACGCGGTGGCGCTCGCCCGCGAAGCCGAGGAGCACGCGAACGTCGCGATCGAGACAGCCCGAAAAGCGCGGCAAACCGCACCATGAGGGGCACGATGGCGGCTCGCAGTGCGTCGCTTGCCGTCGCGGGCGCGATGATCCTCTCGGCTTGCTCGCAAGGCCCGCTGGTCGAAGGTCGCATTCGGGGACTCGCGACTACGGTGACGGCCGCGGAGCAGAACGGCGCGCTTGCGTGCGCTCCTCGCGAACTTGCGATCGCGAAGTCGCAATTGGAGTTTGCGCAGATCGATCTCGATCAGGGGCAGCTCTCGCACGCCGAAGCGCACCTCGCGAAGGCGGAGCCGAACGCGCGCGCCGCGGCAGCGCTGAGCCCCCCGGACCGCTGCCTGCCGGAGAAGGCTCCCAGCGATACGGACGGCGATGGGATCGACGACGCGCACGACCTCTGTCCTCTCGAGCCGGAGGACAAAGACGGATACCAGGACGCGGACGGCTGCCCCGATCCGGACAACGACGGTGACGGCATCGCCGACGTGGACGACAAATGCCCCGGCGATCCGGAAGACAAGGACGGATACCAGGACGCGGACGGCTGCCCCGATCCGGACAACGACGGCGATTCGGTGGCCGACGTCGACGATCAGTGTCCGGACACGCCTGGCATTCCGAATGGAGACAGGCCCGGCTGCCCCAAGAAGACGCTTAT
>DATHQY010000028.1:0-3023 GCA_035482215.1 Polyangiaceae bacterium
CGCCGAGGTGCCGGAGGTGCCTGCCGTCGTCCCCGACGTGCCCGTTCCCGTACCCGAAGTTCCGGTCGCGCCACTGGCCCCGCTGGTGCCCGTGCCGGTCCCGCTGGTGCCGGTACCACTAGCGCCGGCTGCCGTCCCCGACGCTCCCGCTGCCGAACCGGCCGTTGTCCCCGATGTGCCCGAAAGGGTCCCCGAGGAGCCCGAGGTCGACCCGGTGCCCGATCCGGAAGCTCCGGTCGACCCGGTGCCCGATCCGGAGGCTCCGGTCGATGCGGTGCCCGATCCGGAAGCTCCGGTCGATCCCGTGCCCGATCCCGACGATCCCGAGGTGCCCGTGTTGGTCCCCGACGACGTGCCCGAGCTCCCGGTGTTGTCAGTGGACGAACCACACGCGCCGATTAAGAGCGCGGCAGCGCCTAGGAGCGAGAGACGACGAGCATTCATGGGGTAATCGAGCCTTCCTTCCCCGAACTGGGGAACAAGTAACATCGAACGAGACGATCGCTCCGGGCGACGAGAGCCGGCCGTTCGATCAAGCGGGCCAGCAAGGCAGTGGCCTTCCGGGATACCATCCGTTACGGATTTCGCGATGGCTCAGCGGGCCTTCCTACTTTTGCAGCCACGCGACCGCACGTTCGAAGCACCAGTATACCGAAGCCGTGCCCAGCGCGGTAACGGCGAGTGTCTTCGCGCGCTCTGCCATCCATCCGCTCCGGCGGAGCAGCCACGCACACGCCGCCAGCGCGGCAACCGTGACTAATTGACCCGCTTCGACCCCGATATTGAAGCTCGCTAGGGCGAGCGGCAAGTGCTGCGGAGGCAATCCGACCTCGGCCAGGGCGGCAGCGAAGCCGAATCCGTGGAGTAGCCCGAAGACGAAGGCGACGATCCATGGGGCGCGATGGGTCCATGTGGGATGCTGGCGCGTCGCCTCGACCGCGAGCAGCAGGATCGACAGCGCGATGCAGAGCTCCACCGGGGCCTGCGGTGGATGGACGATCGACAGCGCCGACGCGGCGAGCGTCAGGCTGTGCGCGAGCGTGAAAGACGTGATGGTGAAGAGCAGCCGACGGAGCGACCCTACGAAGAGCATCAGCCCCGCGATGAACATCAAGTGGTCGGCGCCCGAAAGGATGTGCTTTACACCCATCGCGCCGTACCCCGACGCGAGGACCGCGAGCTCGCGCCACGAAGCCTGCGAAGGCGTTCCCGACACGGACAAGACGGCGGGATCGCCCGACGCAAAGCGCAGCTCGCGACGGCCGCGAAGCCACTCGATGTCGACGCTCACGCCCGAAAACGCGGCGCTGCTGTCGAACCGAATCGTGCCCGCGAGGCCTTTCGGCCCGCAGTCGACGAGCCCTACGCTCTCTTCACGGCATTGCGCGGGGAAGTGCGGCTTCGCGTCGCCGAACGACCCGACGCCGTCGTTCGGCGGTGACCAGTGCACGGCGAACCGGCCGGGCGCGATCTCTTTCAGCGCGAGGACTGCCGTCCGGATCTGGTGGCCGCTCGCCGGGCGCGCTCCCGCGAGCGCCGCCAGCGCGACGAGCGCTGCGACGACCCACGACCCTTTCGTGCTCATGGCGACTCGACGAATCGAAAGTGCGATTCGATGCTCTTCGCGTACGCGGCTGCGGCGCGGCTTCTTCGCTCGGCGTCGAGCGCGATGGCGATCGAAGCGCGGAGCCTGTCGAAGTCCGGTTCGCCGCTGACGGCACGCGTGACACGGATCGCGTGAAATCCGCGCGGGCCTCGCACGAGGTTCCATTGCCCGACGGAGTATCGCGGGATTTCCCGGGCAGCCTCGTCGCCGAGGAGCTGCGCAATGTCGGAAGGCGATTCGGCAGTGAAGCGCGTGCCGCGTGGAAACCAATCCCCGAGCCCCTCGGGCGGCGCGCCCGCGCGCAGCTTGGCGAGGACTTCGTCCGCGCGCTCGCTCGCATCCCTCGGCGCGGACGCGTCCTCTGCAGCCTGCGTCCGAGCGATGAACACCTGTTCGAAATCGAACGACGCGCTCGACGCGAATCGTGCCTTGTTGCGGTCGAGGAAGTCGCGCAGCTCCGCGTCGGTCGGGGGCGGGAAGACATCGCGTTCTTGCGCGATTTCCATGAACTTCGTCGCAACGCGGGAGCGCACGACCGGATCGTCGTCGGCGAGGCCCATTTTCACGCCTTCGCGGTAGAGCGCTTCCTCTTGCTTCCAGCCCTCGACCTCGGCCGCGATCTCGGCCGCGTCGGGCGCGCGCCCGAGTTTGCCGGCGAGCGATCGCGCAAGCTCGTCGCGAACGCTCGGCGTGATTCGGATGATGGCCTCATCCTTGTGCAGGGCGTGATCGACCGCGAAGATCAGCGCGCCTGCGAGCACGAAATACACGAGCGGCTCACGAACCCACGACCGCATCGGAGCGAAATCGAAGCCCGGCCAGCGTGCGCGCGAACGTGCCCGACCGGCAGCCGCGGGCCGCGCATCGGAATCATCGGCCGTCACGAGTCCCGCTCTTACCAGGCGCGGTTCGTTCCTTCCAGGCTACGATGGCAGCCCATGGCCGACACCGTGTCCAAGTCGCTCTTCGAGCGCGCCGCGCGCGTCATTCCCGGCGGGGTGAATAGCCCCGTGCGTGCGTTTCGCGCCGTCGGCGGGTCGCCCGTCTTCGTCTCGCGCGCCGAGGGCGCGTACCTCCACGGGGCCGACGGGCGCCGGTACGTCGACTACGTCGGCTCCTGGGGGCCGATGATCCTCGGCCACGCGCACCCGGCGGTCATCGGCGCGATCACGGAGGCGGCCGCGCGCGGGACGAGCTACGGCGCGCCGACGGAGCTCGAGGTGCGCTTCGCCGAAGCGATCGTGAAGCTCTATCCGTCGATGGAGATGGTGCGCGCGGTCTCGAGCGGCACCGAAGCGACGATGGCGGCCATCCGCGTCGCGCGCGGGTTCACGGGCCGAGACGTCGTGGTGAAGTTCGAGGGCTGCTACCACGGGCACGCGGACTTCCTGCTCGTGAAGGCAGGGAGCGGGGCGGC
>DATHQY010000029.1:0-8969 GCA_035482215.1 Polyangiaceae bacterium
CGCGCCGCACGATGAGCAAGCACTTCGCGTGCGTCTTGAGCCCGAGCAAGCCATAGACGACGTGCGCGCCGGCTTGTTCGAGCATACGCGCCCACGCGATGTTCGACTCTTCGTCGAAGCGCGCTTTGAGTTCCACGATCGCCGTGACTTGCTTTCCGCTCTCGGCGGCACGTACGAGCGCCTTCACGATCGCCGAGTCGCCGCCCGCGCGATACAGCGTCTGCTTTATCGCGAGCACGTCAGGATCGTCCGCCGCGCGGCTCACGAGATCGACGACGCTGTCGAACGACTCATACGGATGGTGGAGCAGCACGTCCTGCTCGCGGAGCACCGCGAACAGATCGTCGCTCTCGCGAAGCGGCGGCACGGTGTGCGGCACGAACGGTTCGTCACGGTACAAGCGCGTTTCGTCGCGCGAGATCCCCATGAGGTCCGCGACGTTGAGGATGCCCCCAGCGAGATACACGTCCTTGTCGAGGTCGAGCTTCAGCGCCTTGACCAGCTTCGCGAGCGATCCTTTCGGCGGATCGCCGGCCACCTCGAGGCGCACGGCGTTGCCGCGCTCGCGGCGGCGGAGCTCTTGCTGGATCGACTGAAGCAGATCCTCGGCCTCCTCCTCGTCCACCTCGATATCGAAGTTGCGCGTGACGCGGAACACGTAAAGGCCCTTGATGCGAACCCCGGGGAAAATCGTCGACACGTGCCGCGCGACGACGTCCTCGAGCAGGACGAACGACCGCGCCGCGAGCGGCCCGCCGTTCGCGCGCGTGCCGCTGACCGGCAGGAGACGCGGAAGCATCGAGGGTACCTGCACGACACCGAAGCTCTGCTCCGTAGCGCCCTCACGCACGAACATGACGCCGAGGTTCAGGCTCTTGTTGCGCACCTGCGGGAACGGGTGGCCCGGATCGATGGCAATCGGCGTCAGAATCGGGAAGACCTCGCTGTGAAAGCGCGCGTCGAGCTCCGCCAGCGACTCGACCGAGAGCTCCGCCGGTTTGACGAACGCGACGCCCACCTCCGCAATCTTTGGCAGGAGCGCGGCGAGGCTCTGGGACTGGGCGGCGACGAGCGCATGCACGCGTGCCGCGATCGCAGCGAGCTGCTGCTGCACCGTCATCCCGTCCGGACCCATCTCGTCGACTTCGCCGGTGAGCTGCTGCTTCAAGCCCGCGACGCGGACCATGAAAAACTCGTCGAGGTTGCCCGTCACGATCGCGTGGAACTTGAGCCGCTCGAGCAGCGGCACCGCTTCGCTCTCGGCTTCGGCCAGAACGCGCGCGTTGAACTCCAGCCACGAAAGCTCGCGGTTCAGATAGAGGGCGCTCGATCGCACATCCGGCGTCTCGCCCGGGAGCGATGCGGAGGATCCCGTCGCGCTCGGCAACTGCGATGCGGAGAGGGGCGGCGCCGGCATGCCCGAGGTGGGCGGCGATGCCGGGCTCATCTCGCCTCCGGGGAGGCCCGGAGCAGGCGGAAGTGCCGGCGCCGGAGTCGTCGTGGGGGTCGACACTGCGTGTGCTTCAGAGGGAGCCATCGCAACCGCTAGGGGAGTGTGCTGCGTCATGGAACGCCGAACAAGCACGCGCACTGTACCTCAATTGACGACACGCAAACGTCACTTCGGCGGGGCTGGGGTCCGCACGGCCCGCTCAGCGCCGGCGTTTGTGGCAGCTGTGTGGCTCTACTCCCCGGCAGGGATTCTATCCTCCCGAAGCCATACTCGATCGTGACCGAAGCGCGCGGTCTCGCGATAGTGCGCGTCGACCCAAGCCGCCGTGCGCGGGCAATGCACCTCGAAGTCATCCCAGGCGTCCGTGGATGAAAGGAGGGGCGCACCGTCGAAGAAGACGAACGCCGCCGGGGGGACCGCGGTCACGCGCGCGTAGAGGTCGGCTTCGTGCGCATCGCGCACGCGGCGGATCCCGTCCTTCTGCGCAGGGGTCGGCCGTGCGCCGTCACCGCCGGCGAGTGCCGTGTCGGCGTTGAGGTCGTAGGCGTAGATGTAAGGTGTCGCGCTGAGGCGCTCGGCGAGAAAGAGCACGTAGGGATCCATACCGTACGTCTGCACTCGGTCGCTCGATTCGGTGTGCGCGCGGAGGTAGGCGGCGGCCTCGCGCATCTCGTAGGGGAAGAAGTCCGGCCCGGCGAAGGACTCCCAATACGCTCGGGTCGTCCTCTGCTCCGGCGTGGGGCCCGTGAGAATCCAGTCGGCACGGGCGTGCGGCGAGTCGGCGAGGGCGCTCGCGACGTGGAGCGCGACGGCCCCACATGCGACGATCGGAGCGAGGCGAACGAGGGCCTTTTGCCGCGCGGTCACGCGCGCGCGCTCCGTGAGCCATCCACAGAAGACGAGCCACTGGAACGTCACGGCCGCGGTGACCGGATGCAAGTGGTACGGGAAACCCTTGGCCTGGGCGATGACCCCCGCCAGGCCCGCAAGAGGCAAGAGGGCCACGGCAAGGGCGCGCACCGGCAGCTCGCCGATCATCATGAGGGCGAGGAGCAACGCCGCGCCGGTGAATCCGAGCATCGCGGGAGCGCTCGCCCAGGGGAGCGCGAGGATCTCTGCGGCCGTGCGCGGCCAGATGAACCGGTACATGGCGGGCACGTCGACGAGCTGGATGTGCGCGTAAGCGCGCGCATCGCCGAACGCGAGGAGGAGCGCGAACGCGACGACGGCCGCTGCAGCGCCGCCGGTCGCGAAGGCCGCGAGCGCGCGAAGACGGGGCAGCTTCATCGACCCGTCCGCGACGATCGCGGTGATCTGCACCATCGTGAAGAGGGCGTACGTCGGCTTGCCAAACCACGGGATCACGCTGAGCGCACCGACGATCGCCAGGGGAACCGCAGGCCGGCGCCGTGCTTGCGCCACGAGCTGCAGCGCGACGCTCGGGAACAAGAACCAATCGAAGAAGCTCTCTCGCTGCGCGAGGTCCCAGTACTTGTAAGCGAGGTACTGCCCGCTTAGCGCGACCCACCCAGCGAGCGCCCAGGCGCTGCGCTCGAGGACGTGGGACCCAAGCGGTCGCCTGGATGCGAGCGAGGATGCGTGGGGCAGCACGCCTGCGCCCGGCACCGGTGCCGGCTCGCGACGCCGTCCGAGGCCCGGGACGCAAGCGCCCACGAAGGCGAAGCTCGCGCCCGTCACCGCGAGATCGAGCGTCCGAAACCAGTGCTCGTCGCCCCCGCCGGCCGCGAGAAACACGCGGTGGATGAAATGCGTGAGCGGCCCATTCACGTCGCGCACGTCCCGGTAGTCGACGGCGCCGTGCGCCAGCGCCCAGGCCACGTACTGAAAGATGCCCTGGTCGCGTCCGAGGGCGGTGAACGACGCGTGCCGTGACGCCTGCACTACCCAGACGAGGGGCGGAAGCGCCAGGACGAGCGGGCACGCGAGGATGCGCACGAGCCGCGCGATGCGAAAACGCGAGCCACGCATTGGGCCGGGGCAGCTCTCTACCTCAGGTTCCCGCGCGAATGCGTGCGGCATTTTAGAGATCGTTGCCATGGCAACGATCCTGGTTTGCCGGCGGGAGACCCGCCGGGTCCCCGGCTTCACGCCCCAGAGTGGTTATGTTTCGCGGCCGGAATGCCGCATTCGAAGCCCTGCATGGTGCGGCACCGCATTCTCAGCTCCACTGGTCAAGCGAGCAGCTATGGCGTGGAAGGGCCCGCCTGGGTCTTCCTTGACCGCCTGGATTTCTCCATAAGAACGTGCCCACAATTCCTCCCATGATGACGGAACCGGTCCGACGTTTGGCCTTGCCGAACCAGCCGGCGCCCGACACCCGCGCCCGCGCTTTCGCAGACGCGCTGTCCTCCGCCCGCGGCAAGCATGTGCTGATTGCACTTCGCGGCCATCCCGACCCCGACGGGATTGCCTGCGCCATCACGCAGGCGCACATCGGGCAACGGCTCGGCGTCGGCCAGACGACGGTCGGTTATTGCCACGAGCTGAGTCACCGAGAAAACCGCGCTCTCGTGAAGCTTTTGGGGCTCGAGCTCCGAAAGATCAAGAGCGTCCGCGAGGTCGGCAACGTCGACTACGTGGCGCTCGTGGATGCGCACGAAGTTGACCCCGAGCTCAGCGACGGCGCCGACTACGAGGTACTGACGATCGTCGACCACCACCGGGCCATTTCGCCTCCCAAGGCGCGCTTCGTCGACATGCGCCTGGACGTCGGTGCGACCTCCACGATCTTCGCCGAGTACCTCGAGGAGCTCGCCGTGCTCGACGCCGACAGCGAAGAAGACCGGCGCATCGCGACCGCGCTGATGCACGGCCTCGCCACCGATACGGACGATTTCATGCTCTCGCGCGCAGCGGATTTTCGTGCGGCCGGCCAGATCGTCGAGGTCTGCGATCGGGACCTCTTGCAGGACCTGTCGCGGCGCCTCATAGCGCCGACGGCCATGGACGTCATCGCTCGGGCCCTACAGGCGCTCGTCGTCCGCCGCAACTTCGCGATGGCGGGCGTCGGCTTCGTCAGCGAGCCCGAGCGCGACACGATTGCCCAAGCGGCGGACTTTCTGGTTCGGCGCGAGGACATCGACACGTGCGTCGTTTACGGGGTCATCGGCGACAAGTACATCGAGGGCTCCTTGCGAACGCATTCGCCGAGCGTGGACCCTGCGGCGTGGCTCGAGCAGGCGTTTGGCATGGACGAACGCGGCAAGGCGTATGGGGGGGGCCGGCGCGACAAGGGGGGCTTTCGCATTCCCATCGGCTTTCTCGGGCGCGTGACCGATCGCGGGCAGCTCTGGCAGCTCGTCGAGCATGCGGTGCGCACGGCGCTCTTGCGTCAATCCGGGGAAGAACCTGCGCCGGGTGTCCTCGGGCCCGCCGCGACGCCCTAACGACGCCGCCCGACGCCCAGCACCAAGTGCGCATCGCTTTTTTCGGCCTTCCGCTGGCCGCGCTCCTGCTCGCACGCGATGGGCACGCCGTCGTGTATGCCGCGACGTCGTCCAGGGGCCCGGGTCTCCGGCGGCTTCGCGCGACGCTCGGCACCACCGCGCGCGTCGAGGTCGCGCCGGATCTGTCCCGGCATGCCGCCGTGGGCGCGATTCGCGAGACGCGTCCGGACCTGCTCGTGAGCTGGTTCTGGACGACCAAGCTCCCGTCGGAGGTGCTAGCGATTCGCCCCGCGATTGGGGTGCACCCGTCGCTGTTGCCCCGGCACCGAGGGCCGGATCCGTATTATTGGACCATCGCGTCCGGCGACCCAGTGACCGGCGTTACGGCGCACCGGCTCGACGCCGAATACGACACGGGCGCGGTTCTGGCGCAGCGATCACTGCCCATCGACCCGGGTTGGAACGCGTGGCGCCTCGCTCGTGCGCTCGACCGACCGAGCCTTGCGCTTCTGCGCGAGGTCGTGCGCGCTTACGCCGAGGGCCGACCTCCCGCCGAGAGTCCGCAAGACGAGCGTTTCGCGACGCAAGCCCCCGCTCTCACTGACGAAGACCTCGCAGTCCGGTGGTCGGATTCTGCGGCGGATGTCGAACGGCGAGTCCGGGCCGCTGCGCCTTGGCCCGGGGCTTGGACGGAGATCGGCGATCGCATCGTGATTCTCGAGCGGGTACGGCCCGCGACGGATTTTCCGAAGGCGCTTGTCGCGGGAGAGGCGGCGGTCCGGAAGGACGGCGTCGCCGTCGTGCGCACGGGCGACACTGCCGTGGAGCTCCTTCGCGGGCGCGACGGCGACGACGACGCGGTACTTCTCGCGCCGGATCTCGCTGCCTTGGTGGTCGCCGCACATCGAGGTCCCTGCGACGAGCGCGACGGGACGCGGGACGGGACGGGCGATGCGACGCGCGCCGGGAAGACAGGCGATGAGTGAGGCGAGCGCGGCGCGCGGCTGAGTCGGCCTCCGATCGTCGTACCTACCGGCGCACGGCAGCGGTTTCCCGTTGCGTGAAGACGCCGTCTACTGTTCGATCCAGAGAGAGGAGATAGCTAACCGTGTCCGACGTCGTCACGCTTGCGCGCATGGCGCGAGAGTCCCTGTCGCAGGGGCTGAAGGCACTTCAGGGGGATCCGAACGTGCCGCGCCATCTGGTCGAGCTCGCGCAGCCCGTCGCGCAGGCTATGGGGTTGCTGCACCAGATCGAGCGGACTGGAGGCGTGCAGCTCGGTCAAAACGCGCAGGCGGCGCTCTCCAACTTGCAGACTGCACTGGGGCAGCTGCAAGCGCAGCCGCCGCAACACCCCGCCGTCGCGGCGGCGCTCGAAGCGGTCGCCGGTGCGCTGGCGAGCGTGCACACGCTCGTCCGGATGGCGGCGGCTCCGATGGCGACAGCGCCGACAGCGATGGCGACCGCGGCGATGGCGCCGACGGCCATGGCGCCCGCACCGCCGAAACCGCAGACGGCGTCGCGGCCGAAGCCCACGGCACCCGCGCCGGTCACGGCGGCGCAACCCCCGGCACAGGCTCGCGCTCCGCAAGGTCCTCCGCCGATGCCCGTGCAGCCCGGGGCGCAGGGCCCCGCGGGCGGCACGCGGCCTGCCGGCCGGGCTGAAGGGGCCCAGCCGGCGGCGACGGGCGCACCCGTCACCGCGGAGCTGGGCGCTCATAGCGCCAGCAATTTCTACAAGGGCCTGTCGGGCAACGACATCATCGACCACGGTGGTCTGTTCGTGTCGACGTACAAGCTGCCCAAGATCGGCCAACCGATCCGGCTCAAAGTGGCACTGCCCGGCGGCTACGAGTTCGAGGCGGGCGCTATCGTCCGCTGGCGCCGAGAGCCCAGCGACGAAGGCAACGACGCCCCCCCCGGGTTCGGCGCCCAGTTCACGGACATCGCGGTCGAAGCGCGCCAGCTCGTGTACCGCTACGTCCGGAATCGCGAGCCGCTCTTTCACGACGACCTCTGATCGCGAGGCCGTCGCGCGAGGACGCGCCGTGCGACGGCCTATCGCACGTCGCAATCGGCGTTCGGACGCTACGCCACGCTACACTGGCGTCGACTTGCACCTTCGCTTCGTCGTGGTCATTGCACTTCTGGCCGTGCTGGTCGCGCACGGTAGACCCGCGCGCGCCGCGAACGATCCACACCTGTCGTGGCAGACGATCACGACTCGGCATTTTCGAATTACCTATTATTCGACGGAAGACGAAGTCGCGCAGCACGTCGCCACGCTCGCCGAAGCGATCTACGAGAGATTGTCGCCGGCGGTAGGTTGGTCTCCGGGCGGCCTCACGGAGATTCTGTTGACCGATCAGACCGACGACGCCAACGGATCAGCGACCGCGCTCCCGTACAACGCCGTTCGCCTCTTCGTGACGGCGCCGGACGACATGTCGCCGCTCGGCGACGTCGACGACTGGTACCTCGAGCTCGTGACCCACGAGTACACGCACATTCTGCACACCGATCACATCGGCGGGCTTCCTGCGCTGGTCAACGCGATTCTGGGCAAGACGCTCGCGCCCAACCAGGTCGAGCCGCACTGGCTCCTTGAGGGTCTCGCCGTCTTCGAGGAGAGCGACAAGACGACGGGCGGCCGGTTGCGGTCCTCCATGTGGAACATGTTCATGCGCGCGGACATACTGGAAGACAACGTCGCGCCCATCGATGTCTTTTCGAACCTTCCGCGCCGGTGGCCGCAGGGCAATCTCTGGTATTTGTACGGCTCCTTTTTCATGAAATGGATCGCCGAGACCTACGGCGAACAGGCCATACGGCACATGATCGAAGACTACGGGAGCCAAATCGTTCCGTTCGGCGTGAACCGCTCGATCCGGCGCGCGACCGGCCACACGTTCGAGGAGCTCTTCCCCGCGTGGATCGATACGCTCCGGCGGATCTACGGGGAGCAGGCTGTCGCGATCCGCGCGCGCGGCGTCCGCGAAGGCGTGCGGGTCACGTACACGGGCAACACGGCCGAGCATCCGCGCTGGATCCCCGCTTCCGCATGGCCGGACAAAGCTGGTCAGATTGCCTATTACGTGGACGACGGGCACACCCGCCCGGGGTATTGGGCAGTGCCGCTCGTCCGGAATGCGGACGGCGAAGTCCTCGGGTCGCGCGAGGATCGTCGCGAGCTCTTGATCCGATCGCCGACGACGGGCGGCCTCTCTTTTTTGCCGACGGGGGCCGCGATCTACAGCTCGCTCGACATCTATGAGAATCTGTTTGCGTACGACGATCTCTTCGAGCTCCCGCCGCACGTCAAAGACCCCACGGGCCTCGAAGATAAGCGCGTCCGCTGGACCGACGGCGCGCGCGCGCTCGATCCGAGCGTGTCGCCGGACGGCCGCCGCGTCGTCTTCACGACCAACCACCGTGGAACGACGTACCTGATGACGGCCGACGTCGTGCCGTCCTCGCGCGGTTCCTCAGCGGGTGAAGCCGGCGTGCACGAGGTCGCGCGGATACGCCCGCTGGTGCCGAGCCCGCGCTTCGATCAGGCCTACACGCCACGGTGGTCGCCGGACAACCGGCACGTCGCCTATTCGGCGTGGCGGCGCGGGGGCTGTCGCGACGTGCGCATCGTCGACACCAAGGACGGATCGTTCGTCGACGTGACGCACGACCGCGCCATCGACGGTAATCCCGTCTACTCGGCGGACGGGCGTTATCTTTATTTCAACTCCGATCGAACCGGCGTGATGAATGTCTACGCGTACGAGCTCGCGACCGGCATCCTGAAGCAGGTCACGAATGCGATCAACGGCGCGTACCAGCCGGAGCCCTCGCCCGACGGCAAGTCGCTCGCGTACATCGGTTACACGCACGACGGGTACGACGTCTTCGTCATCCCGCTCGACCCGAGCCAGTGGCTCGACGCGCTGCCCGCGGAGGACGATCGCGGCGCGACGCCCGTGGAGCCGCCGCCGGCGCTCGCGGTGCCCGCTCCGTACGATCCTTGGCCGACGCTCTTGCCGCGCGCCTATTCGATCATGCTTGCTCCGGGCAATTTCGGCCAGGCGAGCACCGTGACAATCAGCGGGGGCGACATC
>DATHQY010000030.1:0-9307 GCA_035482215.1 Polyangiaceae bacterium
CTCCTCCATCTTGGCGAGCAGCGGATCGCGCCCGTCGCGCCCCTCGACCCGAGAGCGCCCGCCGAGCCCGGCGAGCGCCGCCAGCGCATGCACGCTCTTCGCGTGCAGGCCGTCGAGGTAGCCCGCTTGATCGGCGCGCAACAGGGCTTCGGTCGCGGTCTTCACGGGCTCTCAGCGACTGCGCCGCCGCCGGCCACGCCCGACGCGCCGCCCGCCACGCCGGCTGCCTCCATGCCGCCGCTGAGGGCCATCGGTCGTTCGCCGGCTTCCGCGGATGCGCCCTCGGCCTCGCCCGGCTCAGCGACGGGGCGCTTGTAGCCGCACTCCTTTTTCGGACAGGCGATCATCGGTTTCGCGCGCGTGCCGCCCATCACCAGGAACGGACCTCCGCAGGCGGGGCAGGGCTCGGCGAGAGGCTTCTGCCACACCTTGAAGTCGCACTTGATCGCCTCGTTCGCGTAGTTCGAGCACCCGTAGAACGTCTTGCCGCCGCGCTTCTTCGAGCGAATCTCGATGATGTCGCCGCCGCACTTGGGGCAGGGAACGCCGAGGGGCACGGGCTTCGCGTTCTTGCACTCGGGGTAACCCGTGCACGAGAGGAATTCGCCGAAGCGGCCGCTCTTGATGACCATGGGCTTGCCGCACTTGTCGCAGGCGATGCCTGTCTCGCGCGGGACGGTTGGATTGCCGTCCGCCCCGAGGTCGCGCGTGCTCTTGCACTCCGGGTAGTTGGCGCAGCCGAGAAACCAGCCGTTCTTCGACCAGCGCTTCAGCATCACGCCGCCGCAGAGCTCGCACTTCTCGTCGGTCGGCACCGGATCCGGGTTCCAGCGCTTGCCCTTCTTGCTCACGTCGAGCTGCTCGCGGAAGCGCTTGTAGAACCGCTTCAGCAAGTCGACGCGTTCTTCGTTCCCGGCTTCGACCTCGTCGAGCTCTTCCTCCATCTTGGAGGTGAACGCCGGGTCCATGAAATCGAGCTCGCTGCTTACGAGCCCGTCGACCACGAACTTGCCCAACGTCGTCGGCCGGAAGCGCGTCCCGTCCATCTTTTCGACGTAGTCGCGCGCCTGCACTTTGCTGATGATCTCCGCGTACGTGCTCGGCCGACCGATGCCGCGCTCTTCGAGCTCGCGAACAAGCGACGCTTCCGTGTAGCGGGGCGGGGGCTGGGTGAATTTCTGCTCGGTGATGACGCCCGGCGGGACGACGAGCCGCAGGACCTGCCCTTCGACGAGCTCGGGGAGGGTCGCCTCGGCGTCCTCCGCCATGAGGTCCTTCGCTTCCTTCTCGGCCTGCTTCTTCTCTTCCTCGCTGTCGCCTTCGCCCGCGAGTGCGCCGGTCTTGGTCGATTCGCCCTTTTCGTAGACGTCGAGCCATCCGCCGAATTTCAGCACGCGGCCGCTCGCACGAAGTCCGTAGGACGCGCCGGTTGCGCCGTTTGCGCCCTTCGTACCGTTGGCCCCGCTCGTCCCCGGCTTCGCGTCGATGTCGACGCTCGTCTGGTCATAGACCGCGGGGACCATCTGGCTCGCGAGGAACCGGTCCCAAATGAGCTTGTAGAGCTTGAACTGGTCATCCTTCAGGTGGCGCCGCACGGCCTCGGGCGCGAGCTCCAGCGACGTCGGCCGAATGGCCTCGTGCGCGTCCTGCGCGTTCTTCTTCGACTTGAAGACGTTCGGCTGCGCCGGCACGGACTTCTGCCCGTAGCGCTCGCCGATGTACGTGCGCGCTTCGTTCACCGCATCCGGGGAGAGCCGCGTCGAGTCCGTACGCATGTACGTGATGAGGCCGACCGGTCCGCCGTCTTTGCCGAGGTCGATGCCCTCGTACAGGCCTTGCGCGATCTGCATCGCGCGCTTGGCCCCGAACCCGAGTCGATTGACCGCGTCTTGCTGCAGTTTGCTCGTGGTGTACGGCGCGGGCGGATTGCGCTTGCGCTCGCTCTTCGTGACTTTCGCGACAATGTATCGCGCGCCTTCGAGGCCCTTGCGAACGCCGCCCGCTTCGTCGCCGTTCTTGACGGCGATCTTCTCGTCGTCGCGCGTGGCCAGGCGGCCGACGAACGTATGGTTTGCATGCGCACCCTCGGCAGGCGCAAGGGCGGCCCCGCAGTTCCAGTACTCCACGGGAACGAACGCTTCGATTTCGCGCTCGCGGTCCACGATGAGGCGAAGCGCCACGCTTTGCACCCGCCCTGCCGATAGACCGAACGCGAGCTTGCTCCAGACGAGCGCCGAGACGTCGTACCCGACGATGCGATCCAGCACACGACGCGCTCGCTGCGCGTCGTACAGGTTCTTGTCGAGTTCGCGCGGGTGGCTGACACCGTACTCGACCCCCTTTTTCGTGATCTCGTGAAATTCGACTCGCTTGGTCTTCTTCTTGGCCGGCTTCAACTCTTCGGAGATGTGCCAAGCGATCGCCTCGCCCTCGCGGTCGGGGTCGGTCGCGAGCAGCACTTCATCGACGTTGTCCGCCGCGTCTTTCAGCTCCTGGACGATCTTTTCTTTGCCGGGAACGACTTCGTACGTTTCCTGAAAGCCCTTTTCGATGTCGATTCCAAGCTTTTTGGGTAAGTCCTTGATGTGCCCCTTCGAGGCCAACACCTCGAATTTGGAGCCAAGGTACTTCTTGATCGTCTTCGCCTTAGCGGGCGACTCGACGACGACGAGCGTCTTTGCCATCAGGGGCTTCTCTTTCGCATTTGCCAAGAGTCTTCAGTTGTTAGCGAGGATTTTGTCGGCGGAAGAAGCCCGGCGGGCCCTCTACTACTACGTCCTCCAAGGCGAGCGTCAAGAGCGCTACGCCCGTCGCCTGGGCGTCGAGCCGAGCTTTCGTCGCGACGCCGTCGATGTGAAGTGGTACATGCGAAAGCGCGCGCAACACACGGAGCTCACTGGGTGAAAGCGCCCTTGGCAAGAGCGGCAATCGATCGCTGCCGCCGTCGGCTTCGGGCGATGCGCTCGCCATCGCCCCATCCGCTGGAATGGGGGGCCCGGCCAGCCCGAGCGAGGCCATCAGTACCGCCAGCGAGGTCAGTGGGCGCACCCCCTCGGCCAGGAGCTTGTGGCTCCCGGCGAATCCGTCTGCCCACGGCGCGGCCGGAACGACCCAGAGAGGGCGTTTCAGGTTGCGTGCCCAGCGAGCCGCGTTGAGCGCGCCGGACCCCTCGCGGGCCTGGACGACGACGACCGCGTCGGAAAGCGTCACGAGAACCCGATTGCGAACGACGAACGCGGAGCGAAAGTGCGCGTCGGGTGAGAAAGGCCAGAGGACCGCGCCGGGGCCGCGGGCGATCGTCTCGAACAGATCGGCGTGTACGGGCGGATAGCAGCGGAGGTGGCCCGTCGGCGCGACGACCCAGGTGCGGCCCCCTACGGCGAGCGTCCCCTCGTGCGCTGCCCGGTCGATCCCGATCGCGCCGCCCGATGCGATGACCACGCCGAGCTGCGCGAGCTCGCCGGCGAGCCGCGCCGCGAACTCGAGGGCATCGTGGTCCGCGTCACGCGATCCGACGATCGCCACGACGCGCTCGGCTTCGAGCGAGCCCCCGCGGAAGGTGATCGAGGCGGGCGCGCCCGCGGCGAAGCGAAGGCGCGAGGGGTAGCGCGGGTCGAGCGGCGTTACCTGGACGTGGCCCGACGACAGGACGAGCGGCGCGGGTGTTTCGTCCGAATCGCGAGGGGAAGAGAGCGCCCGCACGGGGGACACACCGACGAAAGGCGGCATGGCCCCCCATCGGTGCACGAAGGCGCGCGGTTGCTCGCTATTTGTCCTTCGAATAAAGCTGCACGCCGACATCGCCGCCGCCCTTGTCGGCGAAAATGTCGACCGTGTACGTGACCGCGCGGGTTGCCGCGGGGCACATCGTGTCCGGCGCTTTGCCCACGACGGGTTTGTTGTCGTCCGTCGTGTCCTGCCCCGCGAGAATCCCCGGCGGCGTGAGCAGATACAAGTCGAGGTCTTTGGCTTTCGGGGCGAAGCCGAGGAGCGCGTAGCACTTGCCGGGGAGCAAGGTCACGGACATCTGGAGATGGCCTTTCTCCTTCAGTTTGCCTGTGCCCATGGGCCCATCCGGCTGCATGCCCGGAGCCTCTTTTTTCGCGTCCGCGCGAATGCCGGCGGCGATGGGGTCTTTGCCCGCGGCTCCGTCGGATTTCAGCGTGGCGAGCGGCGCGCCACTCGCGGCGTCGAAGATCTTCTGGACCTCGCTCGCGTCGGTCACGAGAACCGCGGCGAGCGGCGAGAGCGCGGCCGGCGCCGCCTCCGCGTCCGCCGCGGCCGCGGAAGTCGCGGCCGGCGCGCCCGCGTCCACTTCCGGGGCGGGGGCTGCGCCGCCATCGGCGCTCGCGCCGCCATCGGCGCTCTGCGAAGGTTCGTTCGGCGATTCGGCAGGTTTGGCCGGACCGCCGCAGGCAGCGGCCCCGAGGGCGATCGCGGCGAGCGCGCCCGCGAGAAGGGGCCCGGCGCTCAGGGCGGTCACGAAAAAGGCACGGCGAGCGAGGATCATGGCGGGGGTTCCGTCCGTTGCTTTATTTGCTCTTGGAGTAGAGCTGCACTGCGACTTGGCCCGAACCGCTGCGCGCGAACACGTCGAGTTTGTATTGGAGCGGGAAGGCGATCACCGGGCACATCGCGTTCGGCGAGCCGCCGATGGACGGCATGTTGTTGTGCGTGAGGTCCTGCCCCGCGAGCGTCATGTAGAGCGGCGGCGCGAGCAGATTGAGGTCCAGATCCTTCACGCCGCCGAGCGGCGAGAAGCCCAGGATCGAGTAGCACTTGCCGGCCTGCAGCGTGACCATCATCACGGCGTGCTGGCCCTCGGGCAGATTCTGCTTCAGCTCATTGCCTTCGGGCTGCATTCCGGGCGCGAGGCGAAGTGCCTGCGCCTTGAGGCCCGCTTCGGTCAAGTCGGCCGGCAGCGCGCCGCCCGGCGCTACGAGTGTCCCCTGCAGCGCGCCCTGCAGGCCTGCGAGGATGCCCTGCAGGCTGTTCGGATCCGTCGGCGCGAGGGGTGTCGAGGCGGCGCTCGCGGCGGCGGTCGGCGCGGGCGCCGGCTGGACTGGCATCGGTTGGCCGGCGGGCGCGGTGGGATAGGCGGCCGGATAGCCCGGCGGAGGAGCGGTCGCCGCGGCGGCTGGATAGCCCGGTTGCGCTGGATAACCGGCGGGCGCGCCGGCTTGTGGCTGTTGCGGGTATCCAGCGGGCGCGCCGTAGGCCCCCTGCGCGGTGGGCGCTCCCATCATGGGCGCGTTCGCCGTGGTCGCAGCGGCGGTGTTCGGCGGCGTGCTGTTGCTTCCGCACGCGGTTGCTAGCGGCGCTGCCAAGGCCGTGCTCAACGCGAGCAGCGACCAAGCCGGGACCATTCGGTTCTCGTTCATGGGGAGAGGCCTCCTCGGGGAAGGGGGCGCACGATACCTTACTGGCGGACGAACTTGAACGGCACGGCGATCTTTTGGGAACAGCCCATCGCCGGAAAGTGCCAGCCCCGCACGTCGTTTTCGATGCACTTGGCGACCGCCGGATCGTCGCCCGTCGCTGCAGGGCCTTGCGCGCTTCCGTCCGGGCCGATCGTCAGCGACACGCTCACGTTGACGGCGCTCTTGCCGGACGAGCTGCGCTCCCAACACGTGCGCTGGATGCCCACTTGGTGCAGCTGGATCACTTGCCGAATCTGGCCCTCCGAAAGGCACGAGCCCGGCGCCTTGGGGCCGTCGCTGCCCGGATCGTCTGTCGGGGTGATGGTCGGTCCGCCGCCGATGCCGTGCAGATCGAGGGTGCGGCCGTTGCTCCCGTTGCTTCCGTTGCTTCCGTTGCTCCCGCCCGCGGCGTTGCTCGCGGTGCTCCCGTTGTTCACGCCGGCGGCGGGCGACGCCGCGGTCTGCCCATTTCCGGCCGCGCGCGCCGGGGGCCGGCTGGGCGCCATGGGCCCGTTGTTCGTGGGCGTGTCGGGGGCAGCGGGCAACGTGCTCGCAACACCCTGCGGCTGCGGCGAGGGCGGCGCGGTCGCGACCGGAACCTGGACGACGACGGCTTGCGGCGGCTGCGCGCGTGGAAGGGCGAACGCGATCGCGAGGGTGATTCCGAACGCCGCGGCGATGACGAGGAGGATGAGCAAGATCCACGTCGGCGGCCCGGCTTTTTGGGACGGGTATTCCGCGGGCGCGACCGAAGGCGGCGCCGCAAGGGCGCTCGGCGCAACGGCGCTCGGTGCGGGGGTGCCCGCCGCGAAAGGGCCTGGCGCGGCGCCCATTCCAAAAGGATCCGCTGCGTACGCGGGCGACGCCGGGACGAACGCGCCGGCCACGGGCGCGGCCGGCGCCAGGTCCGGCGGCGGCACGAATGGATTGCCCATAGGCGCCGCGATGGCGTGCGAGTCGGTCACGGGAGCGGCCAGCGCCGCCGCGGAAAGCGGCGCCGCCTCGTCGAGGCGCTCCGCCGTAGCGAGTCGCGAGTTGATCGCAACGACGTTGCTACGGCCGGACGCGGCGAGCGCGCCAGGGCCGGCGGTGGGAGGCGCACCCGCGGCGACGGCGGCCGCGAGCGGGGCAGGGGCCATCCGCGGAGCGGGTGCGTGAACGGCCGCCGGTGCCCGCGGAGGCTGCGGAGCGGTCGGCGGAGCCGGCCACACGGAGACCGGCTTGGGCGGCGGTGTGCTGGAGGGCACCGGCAGCCCCGAAGGCCGCCCGCCGCCCACGGCCTCACGGACGATCTCGACGAGGTCTGGGAACGTACGAAGCGCCCGCCACTCGTCGAGGCCTTCCTGCCAGACGAGCGAGTCCTCGGTGACGGCGCCCATCGCGGCTTTGCGCCGGATCTCTGCGACGCGCACGGGGCCGACGGGCACGCCGTTGACCGCGACGTACCAATCGTTGCTGCCGGGAGAGAGCTCCGACATGTCGAACGGCGCGGAGACTTCTTCTTCCCGCTGGACGGTCGACTTGAAGGCACCCGCAAGGGCACTGGGAAGGCGATCGGGCTTCGGTGCGGCCGTGCGTGGCGCCGTGAGGCTTGCGGCGAGGGGCGTGGCGCGCGGAGGCGGCGCCCTGAGCCCGGTCCGTCCGCCGGAGGAGGGGCCCGTCGGGGGCAACGCGGCTTGCGACGGGGGCGGCATCGCACCCGCGGCGCTCGTTTCGGTGACGGCAGCCCGCACTTCGATGAGGTGGCCACACTTGCGGCACTTCATCCGAACAGTCCGCCCGACGATCTTATCGTCGGCGATCTGGTACTTGGCTTTGCATTGCTCGCAAAGAAACTTCACCTGGCCGCCTTCGAGGCGTCGACGCGTCGCAACTGCTCCCAGGCCGCTACGCGTGGCGTCGACGCGTGCGGTCAACCTAGCAGGATCGCGCCCCTAGATCAGCCGTCGCAAGTGCTCGCGAACGCTTGCGCGCGTCGCATCGTCCGGCGCCGCGGCGGCGCACCTCTCCCACATCTCGACCGCCTTGTTCTTGAACCCGGCTTTCTCGTAGAGGACAGCAAGGTTCTTCAGCGCGGGAAAGTGGCGCGGGTTGAGGTCGATCGCGCGTTCGAGCTCCTGGATGCCCTCGTAGACCTGGCCTTTCTTGCCGTACAGGAGCGCCAGGTGAAAGTGCAGGCGATAAGCGAGCGGGTCGATGTCGATCCCGCGTTTCAGGTGCTCGATAGCCGGATCGATCTGGCCCGCCTTGTACGCCGCGATGCCTTCTTTTAGGGCCGCTTCGGCTTCGGCCGAGAGATGCTCGACGTCGTGCCGCTCCTCGGTGGGGCTCGTGGCGCCGTCGTCCTGGTCGAGGAGCCTCTGGACGATGTCCAGTACCTCCGTAATGCGAAAGGGCTTTTCGAGGAACGCCTCGATCCCGTAATTTTGCTTCAGATCTTCGGCGATGCGCCACCCGCGATAGACGGCGCTCATCATGACGACGGGGATGCGCCCGTACTTCGCGCTGCCCTTGATGCGGCGGGCGATGTCGAAGCCATGAAGCTCGGGGAGCATCGCGTCGAGAACGATGAGGTCCGGGACGTGGTCCTTCACGAGGCGGAGCGCGAGCAAGCCGCGATCGGCTTCGACGACACGCCGTCCTTTTTGCGTGAAGAGGCGGCGGAGGAGCTTACGGATCTCTTCGTCGTCGTCGACGACCAGAATGAGCTTGCCCGTCCCGGTTGCGGCGACGCCGGCAGCGACCGACGCGCCGTGTTGCAAGTCCTCCGGAAGGTGGGTGATGCTCGAGACCTCTTCGGTGAGATTGCCGAAGTCGCTCGTCGAGACCTCTGCATTTCGCGAGGCCTCTTCGATGGACTCCTCCACCACGGCGGGAACGGCGGGCGGAGGCGGCTCGAGGAGCGGCGCGGGCGGCGGCAGCTTCCCGCGCGGTGGAGTCGCCTTCACCCCCGGTTTGGCCATCGGCCCGGGGACCGGCGCCTGCGCGGGAGCCGTCGACGGCGCAAGGCTTGGAGCGGGGCTTGGCGCAGCCGCCGAAGGCCCCGGTTGGCCCTTCGGTCCGATGCCGAGCTGCCGCAGTGTCTCGGGCGGGACGCGCGGCCCTAGAAAATGCTTCTCGCCGCGCTCCTTCGCGTCGTACGCCTGCGCGATCGTGCGAACGAGCGTCCCGTGCACGGCCACGTACGGGAAGACTTTCTTCCCCGTCACGAACTCAAGCTCGTCGATGACCTTCTTGTCCCGCGGGTCGCCGACTGCGAGAAAAATGCGGTCGCCGCGCACGAGTACCGGCAGGATGCGCGTCGTCTCGGCAAGATGGCGAGGCGCGACGTCGAGGTGTTCGAGGGCAATGGCGACCTGTGTCAGGTCGATCCCCGGCACACCGTATTGTTCGGAGAGGGCGCGGAGCGCGTCGATCTCGTCGACGACCCCTTCTTCGACGAGCTGCGAAGCGATGGGCGCAGGCGTGATCGAGCGACCCTGGCTTCGAAGTGCGGCCTCGAGCTCTTGCGGCGAGACGAGCTTTCGCTGGAGCAGGATTTTGCCGAGCGGCCGCTTCTCGTCGCTAGACATGGTCTCGCTGGCCCTCGTACCTCAGAGTAGAGCAAACGCGGCTTCGGTGTCGTCGCTTTCGGTCATCGCGTCCAACGTCGCGCGCGCCCATGCGGCGTACCGTCCCTCCTCGATCGCGGCGCGCGCCTGCCCCGTGAGCTCACCATACCAGTGGAGATTGTGCGTCGACAGAAGGCGCAGGCACAAGATTTCGCCGGCTAGATAGAGATGGCGCAAGTACGCGCGCGAGAAGCCCCCCGCGCAGCACGCGCAGGTGCACCGCTCGTCGATCGGTCGCGGGTCGTCCCGCCAGCGGGCTTGCTTGATGACGATGCT
>DATHQY010000031.1:0-4674 GCA_035482215.1 Polyangiaceae bacterium
CCCGGGGTTGTTCGGAACCCCGATCTCGAACCGTCGACGCCGAACCCCTTTTGAGGCACTCTCGGCTCCGGTTGCTCGACACGTTCCCTGGCCCCATCACCCTGCGAAGAGGGTGGCCCCATGGCCCTGCGAACCGGCAGAAAAAGACGTCAGCCGCTAACGGTGCACATTTCGCATAGCCACCGGATAAGGGCAAAGCCACTTCAGGGAGGTCTTCCCATGAGCGCGAGAGTTTCGATCCATTGGCTTACGAAGTCCGGCGTCACGATGGTCGCGATCGTGGGGCTGTCGCTTGCAGCAGCTCACCCACGGGGCCGACTGCGGGGATGGGGTCGGGCACGACGGAGACGAGCACCGCCACGGTCTTCGTCTCGGGCGACCAGTGTGTGTCGGTCTGTTGCGAACTGCCGAACAACAGCCCCACGCCGTGTCCGACGACGAATCCTTGCTCGTAGCGACACCCGCAGAACCCCCGCCTTGCGTTCGGGGTCTCACAGCCAAAAATGGCTCTGGCGAGCACCCCATTCATTGTTCGATGAGATCCAGGCGCGCGCCTTTGCTCGTGATCAAGAACGCCGGACGCAGCTCGATCACCTTCCGTGCACAGCTTGGGGCGGTTCGGGCGAGGCGGGCCTTGCTATGCCGACAGGACCCGCCGTTGACGCTCGGGTGAAAGTGTGGAGCCTGGGAAAGCAGCCGCGCGGTCCTCGCTCGGACCGTTCAGTCGATCTTCGGGCCGGTCCTGCGGCTCCGCAGGAACGCCGCGACCTCGGCCCGGCCCCCGTGCTCCGCCCACCCGAGCGGGCTGCCGTGGTAGACTTTGTCTCTTTGATCGAGGCGTGCGCCGCGGTCGACGAGCAACTGGACGGCGGCGAGGTGCCCGCCCAATGCGGCCTGGTGCAACGGCGTCGAGTGGGCGTGGTTGCCCGGCGGATTGTACCGGTTCGGATCTTCTCCTGCGTCTAGCAGGATGGCGACGATCTCGGACTGCCCGTGCTGCGTCGCCAGGGCCAGTGCGCGGTGCCTTTCCTCGGCGGTGGCGGCGGGCAGGAACGCCGCCGCTAGATCGCGCCGACCCAGCCCGGCCGCCGCGGCGAGCGTGTCGACGCTTGCGCCGCGACGTGCGAGGACCTCGGCGGCTTCAGAATGACCGAAGGCAAGCGCGGTGAAGAGGGGCGTCCGGACACTGGTGGCGGGCCCGTCGACGGCGGCGCCGTGATCGAGCAGCGTCTCCACGAGCCCGATCTCCACGCCGGCGAACGCGGGGTGGTCGCTTGATACGAGCATGTTCATAGTCGTAGCCTCTCCGCCGTACATCGAGGCGAGCGCGTCGACCTCCGCGCCGGCGTCGAACAGGATCGTCGCGATCGCGACCGCGTTCTTCGGAGTCTTCTGGCGGCTGCGCTCCACGCCGTTCGCGGCGACGTAATGCAGAAGCGTCGCCCGATGCACGGGGGCCTCGAAGTGCGGCGCGCGCGTCGAGCGGGCGCGCACGAGGGAAGGAGTCTCGCGCATCAGTTTCCGGAGCTCCGGCTCATCGCCCGCAACCACCGCTTCGACGGCAGACTCGAAACATGCCACCGGGCTACCCTCTCGCCCGGCAGCCTCTACCCACTCGATCAGGTGAGCCCATGTATCGAAGTCATGCTCGTGGGCAACGGCCTCCCGAGCGTCGGCCAGGGTTCGCTGACCGGAGCCGCTCGCCTGCCACTTCCCGACGAGCTCTCTCGCCTCCTTTTCGTGCTTCTCCCGGTAGTACAGCAGACCGAGTGGCGTCGATCCCATGCGGGCTACGATAACTTCGTGCCACGGAGCCGTCGACCCGCGCTCAGCACAACGCCCGGGATTGCCTCGAGCCGAGACGTGGGGTCATTCGATAGCCTCCCCGAGGGGTCCCCTCGGAAGGACTTCAGCCTTCTCCTGTTCGGCGCCCATCGAAAAACTCCTCGAGCAGGGGCTTGCTACGCGCCATGCGCAGTTCGATGTGGGCTGGCGAGCGGACGATCCGCTGGTCGGTCGCGTCGTCTTCGACGCAGAAGATATCGCGAATGAGGGCGAGCGCATGATCCGTGTCCTCGGGCAGGCTGGTGGAGCGTGCCTCGAACACGCTCAACGAGAATCGATGGGGGCGCCGGACCTTGCATCGAACGCCGCGGCCACGAAGTCGCGAAACGCGGCCACGCGCGCAGGGACATGGGCCGCCGACGGATAGAGCACGTAGAGCGTCGCGCCTTTTGCGGCGAACGTCGGCAGCACGCGCACGAGGCGGCCGGCGCTCTCGTCCTTCGCGCAGACGAGCCCCGGCATGAGCGCGATGCCGCCTCCAGCGAGCACCGCGGCGCGGAGGTAGCCAAAGTCGTCGGCGCCCATGCGCGCGCGCACGACCACCTCGACGGTCGACTTTTCGTCGTAAAGCCGCCACGTTTTCGCCAGATCTTTTCCGCGGAAGACGATGCAGCGGTGGAGGCCGAGATCTGCCGGCGTCGCGGGCGCCCCGTTCCGCTCGACGTAGCGCGGCGATGCATAGAGCGCGTGCTCGATGTCCCCGAGCTTCTTGGCCACGAGCGACGAATCCGCCAGTCGGGCCGACGCGCGGACGCCGACGTCGAACCCTTCGTCGACGAGATTGACCGCGCGATTGGTGAGAGCCAGATCGGTTTGCACGAGCGGATACCGCTCGCCGAACGAGACTGCGACTTCGGCGAGGAAGGTGCTGCCAATCTCGACCGGCGCGGTGATCCGGAGAAGGCCCTTGGGCGCGCGAGTCGCCGGCTCGAGCGCGCGCGCGGCTCCCTCGAGCGTGCGCACGGCCTCGCTGACGCTCGTGTAAATCGCGCGCCCTTCGCTCGTTGCGTGCACGCTCCGCGGCGTTCGCTGGAGGAGGCGCGTCCCGGTGCTCGCCTCGAGCCGCGCGATCGTGCGGCTCACCGTCGAGGTGGGGACCGCGAGCTCCCGCGCGGCCGCGGCAAACCCACCGCGATCGACAACGCGCACGAAGATTCGCAAGTCGTTCAAGTCGAGGTCGCGCACCCCACCAAGACTAGCGAGTTTGGTGCATGGATCTCTCGAGAAGCTCACTCGGTCGCGAGAAGCGAACCCTCGATCGTGATCGTGACGACGTCGCCTACGACGACCCCGCCGGCCTCGAGCGCCTTGTTCCAGGTCATCCCGAATTCGGACCGCTTGATCTTCGCAGTCGCCGTTGCCCCGATTCGGCGATTGCCGCGCATGTCGATTTGCGGGGCGCTGATGTCGCCGACGGACAACGTCACTTCGCGGGTCATCCCTCGTAACGTGAGATCGCCGGTAACCTCGACGCCACCCTCGCCGGCGGCGCGGGCGCCCTTGGAGACGAAGGTCATGGCAGGGTGCGCCTCGACGTCGAAGAAAAGAGCGCTGCGCAGGTCGGCGTCGCGCTTCGCTTCGCGAGTATTCAGCGAGACGACGTCGATCGCGGCGTCAATACGGGTGGCCTCCGGGTGCGCCGCGTCGTAGCGGACGTCAGCGCGAAAGTTCTCGAACTCGCCGCGGACGTTTGTAATCATCAGATGCCGGATGGAGAACCCGACCGCAGAGTGGCCGGGGTCGAGGGTCCAACGCGGCGAGGGTGTGGTGTTGGTCGATGTGGTCGTGCTTGCGCTCATGCAAGCTACGATGACTTGCGGCCGGTTCCTTGTCTCGGGCGGGTTGCGGAACTCTGCGTTGCGCAAACGCAACGGCTCGCGACACGGGTCGCCTGCCTTTCGCAGCGCGCGGCGTCCGGTTCTGGAGGCAGGCGCTCTTCGGCTTCTGCGGCGGCGAAGATTAGACGTCGGGAATCGACGTGAAGTCCTTCGCGCTGATGAAATCGCGAAGGGTACTCCCGACCGAGCGCGAGTCGACGTTGGGCGCACCCCTCTGGGTGCGCAGGTCTTCGAGCGAGACCGTGCGAAAGTCGGCGCTGAATCGGGTGACACCGGACACGTTCGGGAACGTCGAGTGCAAGTGCGAACCCGAGAACCGGATCATGTCGCCCGGCATCCCACCGATCCGGAGATCGCTGGCCGTGCTGACCTCCTCGAGCGGCAAGGGGTGCTTACGCGTGTCGGTCGTGATCTGGCTCACGGCGCCGGGACGGCCGACAGCGCACCACTCGTCGTAGTCGAAGTCGCACGAGCTATTGCGCAACGCCTTGTCCCAGTACTCCGGAAAGAAGGACATCGCCCGCTCGGGGGTCACGGCATAAATAGGCATCCACCAGTTGATCTGCGCCAATGGCGCCGCGTACCAGGTATCGCGGTGGGGCTTGTATGCATAGGCGACGCCCGCATTCAGGTAGCCCCCATGCGGAACGACACGCATGCGCGGGACATCGAAGTACGTGTCCGCCAGGTCGCAGCCCGCATCGCTCAGCATATCGCGAATGAGCTCTTTCGTGCGCGGGCCGTTCGTGAACGCCTTCTTCAGCGGTGCGACGCGCTCCACGAACTCCTGGACGAGCATTGCATCCTGCGCCGTCTCGGGCGCGTGGGGAGCAAACGCCTCGACAATCATCGAGCTGGCGTAGTTGGACAGCGCCACTGTCGCCTTGGATCGAGAGTTGAGCAGGAGCGCGCCGCCGAAAAGCAACCGCCTTCGCGCATCGTCCGAGAGTGCATGGTCGACGTAAATAGCCACCATTGATTGCCTGCCTGT